>JAGBYO010000023.1 GCA_017628735.1 Alistipes sp.
CGCCCCTACGAGGATGGCGTAGGATGAGGATTGCGGAGGGGTGGTGATGGGAGTAAAAAAAGAGAAACAAGTTTATTTTTCTTGCTTCTCTTTTTATTATCAGCGCATTGTCTGACAAATCTTTTAGTATTCCTCCTCGTTAAAGAAGAAATCGTCCTTTGAGGGGTAGTCGGGCCAGATGTCCTCGATAGATTCGTAGATATCACCCTCGTCCTCAATCTCCTGAAGATTCTCCAACACCTCAAGAGGTGCGCCCGAGCGTACTGCATAGTCGATAAGCTCCTCCTTGGTTGCGGGCCAGGGAGCATCCTCCAACTTTGAAGCAAGTTCCAATGTCCAATACATAGTTGCTACTGTTTATTATAATTATTTTCGTTAGTTGCGTGACTAAATAACGCTTATTCGCTATAAATAGCGTGCAAATATATAAAATATTTTATACAAACAATAGTATTAGAGCAAAAACTTTGAACATCAGAACTTTTGCCGTTGTTCTGCACTACGGAATCCACAATCTCTCTTCGACCTTCAAACGCTCTGTGAGCACTCTGGCAAGGGTGTAGAGGTAGTCCGACAGGCGGTTGAGATATTTTGTTGCCGAGCTATCAACCTCTGCATTTTCGCCCGCTGCAAGAGCTGCTCTCTCGGCACGACGGCACACTGTACGGCATACATGCGCCAACGAGAGCATAGTGTGGCCACCGGGGATTGTGAATTTGGTGATAGGCTGCAACTCGTTCTGCCACTCGTCAATCTGCTTTTCGAGCGCTGCGATATGTTCCTCGGCGATAGGGGCAACCTTGCCCTCGCCACCACGACCTACGGCAAGCAGGGCTGCCACGGTCATAAGTCGGCACTCCACCTCGCGCAAACCCTCTATAAGGCTCTCGGTGCGCTCGTCGTCGCTGAGCTTGTCGGCAAGCAGGGCCACAAAAGCCGTAAGTTCGTCTACGGTGCCGTATGCCTCTACGCGGGCATCATATTTCTTAACACGCTCACCGCCAATAAGCGATGTGGTGCCATTGTCGCCTGTCTTTGTGTATATCTTCATAACGCGAAAATTTATCGTTAAAGGGTAAATCGTTGCTTGGGTAGGTGGTTGTTGAAGATTAGCAGGTAGGCGCGGTTATCCACCGTTGTCGATGGGTGGTTATCTATCAGCTCTCGGCATACCCCCCAACGCTCTGCGGTGTGGTAGGGGCTCGTAATGGCGAGTGTCGCGCCAGCCTCTCTCGCTCTCTCGGCATAGCGCGCCAACTCCTCGGCAGGGGTTGCAAGGGTGGCGATAACCAACGCCGTAGGCTCTGTGCGGTCGATAGCGAAGGTGGGGTAGTTGCAATGCGTAGCGAGGTTTTGAAGCTCGATAGCACGGCGGCGGGGTATCTCTCGCTCCATCAGCGCATCGTAGATATCGTGCTTGTCGCCAATCAGTGTGCGACGCATAAATACTTGGCGCACAATGTTATAGATATAGGGCGAGTGAACACCGTGGCCACGGAAGTAGCGGGCACGCCTAAGATGCCTGCCGAGGTGCTTTAAGCCGTAAAGCCTCTGTTTTAGTGTTCTGCCCGAGCGTTTCATAGTCTACTTTTTTAGCTGTCCTGCAAGGCGGCCTGTCGAGAATGCAATCTGCATATTGTAGCCGCCAGTATTGGCATCGATATCGAGTACCTCGCCTGCAAAATACAAGCCCTTAACCTTCTCTGACTGCATAGTGTAGCGGTTTACCTCCGAGCAGTCTACACCGCCAGCCGTAACGATAGCGTACTGGAAGGGGGCGTAGTCCGAGATGGGGAATACCATACCCTTCAAAATCTTTACAAGGCGTAGCTTCTCCTGCTCGGTGAGCTTGCCAACATAGGTCTTCGAGTGGAAGTCCACCTCCTTTGCCAATGGCACAACCATCTGCTTGGGAACAAGTTTGCGCAGCAACTCCGAGAAGAACTCCGATGACTGCATCTCGGCTATCTCGCGGTCGATACGGGCAAGCAAGGTCTCCTCGTCGAGGGCTGGTTTGAGGTCTACAACAATCTTCACGCGCTTCTCATCAATTATAGCATCCACAGCATCACGGCTCATACGCAGAGCCACAGCACCCTCGATGCCTCGCTCCGAGAAACCGAGCTCGCCAAACTCCTCCTGTTTTAGCTCGTTGTCGATATAGAGTTTCGCGCCTACATTCTTGAGCAGTAGGCCGTTGAGATACTCCTTCTGGGGGTGCGATGTAACCAACGGGGTAAGCGATGGGCGCACAGGCTCGATGTTGTGTCCAGCGGATGCTGCAAAGTCGTAACCATCACCTGTAGAGCCAGTCGAGGGGTAGCTAACGCCGCCCGTAGCGACGATAACATTCTCTGCCTCTTCGCGTCGCTCAAAGCCTCGAGCATTGCGGTAGCGGATGCCAGTAACCTGACCGTTAAAAGTCTCGATGGCAGTAACTTGAGTCTTGTAGACAATCTTCACGCCCTTATCCTCGCAGAAATCGACCAAGGCATTGGCGATATCCCACGCCTTGCCACTCTTGGGGAATACACGCTCGCCACGCTCGGTCTCGAGCTTTACGCCAATACGCTCGAAAAAGCGGATCGTAGCGCGGTTGTTGAACTCGGCAAAGGCGACCGAGAAGAACTCCTGGTTGGTGCGCACCTTCTCCAAAAACTCCTCCGCTGGGCGAGCATTCGTAAGGTTGCAACGACCCTTACCCGTGATGCGAATCTTGCGACCTGCCTTCTCCATCTTCTCAACGAGAAGTACCGAGCGACCGCTCATCGCTGCTGTGCCTGCTGCCATCAAACCTGCGGCTCCTGCGCCGATAACAATTACATCGTACATATATAGTCTCTATTTTGTCTAAACGATATCAATTCACAAATATAAGCATAAATGCCGAAACAATCAACTGCTTCGGCATTTTTTTGTTTTTTGATTATTAGTTTTTAGTTATTAGTTTGTGTTGTCATCTTGAGCATTGCGAAAGATTTTAAGGTCAGTACAAGCATCACCAAAATCGCTAACTGCGAGATTCTTCGCTCCACTCAGAATGACACTGCGGGTAACTAAAATGATAACCACACTGATGTGAAATTCGACATCTAATTGTTCGCTAATTTATGTGATGCGGGTAACTAAAATGATACCCGCACAGTTAGCAAGTGCTTTATTTTATAGCTTTGTTCTCTTGTAGCACGGGTAACTAAAATGATACCTGTGCGGGTGTGAGATACGATCTCTGACAGTTCGTTAATTTAAATGACACGGGTATCTAAATAGTTA
>JAGBYO010000024.1 GCA_017628735.1 Alistipes sp.
AGGACGACTACGATGTTTTGCTCTTCTCGGCTCTGTGGCCAGCACCTCGTCGTGAGGTGTGGCGTACGCTGTTGCGTGCCCGTGCTATCGAGAATCAGGCGTTTGCTATCGGTGTCAACCGCATTGGCGAGGAGCCGGGGTTGAAGTATGCGGGTGACTCGGCGGTTATCGACTACTATGGTCGCTCGGTTGCCGACCTCGAAGCGAAGGAGGGTGTAGAGGTTGTGGAGCTGGACTTGGAGGGGTTGGGCTCGTTTCGTAAGAAGTTTAATGTGTCGGCAGATGCCGATAAATTCGAGATAAAGATATGTCAGTAAATGAGATTATATTGCTGTTGGTGTCGGGCGTTATCGTCGGCATTATCAACACCTTGGGCGGTGGTGGCTCGGTCATCACCATGTCACTGTTTATGGCTATGGGTATGCCTATCGGCATTGCAAATGGCACTAATCGTATAGCGGTGCTACTGCAAAATCTCTCGGCCACGGTGGCCTTTGTGCGCAAGGGAATGTTGCATATCGGTAGCGGTCTGAAGCTCTCTATTCCTGCCATTTTGGGTAATATCTTCGGTGCTATGGTTGCTACCGAAGTTAGCGAGTCGATATTCAAGATTTGCCTTAGTGTGGTGCTTGTTATCATCCTCGTCTATCTGCTTTTAGGCAAAGACCGTCAGCAAGTTACTGGCGGTCACGGACTGCAAATTAGGTGGTGGCACTATATTCTGTTCTTTATCATCGGCTTCTACGGAGGCTATATCTATATCGGCCTTGGCTTCCTGATTTTGGCTATCGCTATCTGGACTATGAACCTCGATATCATCACGGCAAATGTCATCAAGGGCTTTGTGATTTTCCTCTCTACTCCCTTTGCACTTGGCGTCTTTATCTACAACGGTCAGGTCGAGTGGATGGCGGGTCTTCTGCACGGCGTAGGCAACATCCTTGGCGCACTCCTTGCATCGCATTGGGCTATGTCGTGGGGGGTTAAGTTTGTGCGTTGGTTTACGCTATTTATCATCGTCGTATTCTTTATCGACCTTATGGGTTGGATATCTTTGCAGTCGATGCTCTCGGCACTCTTGTAATGCGCTATGGCTCGAAAAACTATTGAGGTTACGGGTGCAAGGGTGCACAATCTGAAAGGTGTCGATGTCTCGATTCCGCGCGATAGTCTTGTGGTCATCACGGGCTTGTCGGGGTCGGGTAAGTCGTCATTGGCTTTCGATACTATCTATGCCGAGGGTCAGCGCCGATATATGGAGACCTTGTCGGCCTATGCTCGTCAGTTTGTGGGCACTATGGAGCGCCCCGATGTAGACCGTATCACGGGACTTAGCCCTGTGGTGGCGATAGAGCAGAAGACCACGAACAAAAACCCACGCTCTACCGTGGGCACCGTGACCGAGATTAACGATTTCTTGCGCTTGCTCTATGCCCGTGCCTCACGCGCCTACTCGCCCGTTACGAATGAGCCTATGGTGAAGTATAGCGATGAGCAGATTTGCGACCTTATGATTTCGGGCTTTGCGGGTAGGCGTGTGGCGTTTCTTGCCCCCGTTGTCAAGGGGCGTAAGGGCCACTACCGCGAGCTCTTCGAGACGATGTCGCGCAAGGGCTATATCTATGCCCGTATTGATGGCGAGATTAGGGAGTTCTCGGCGGGTATGAAGCTCGACCGTTACAAGATACACACTATTGATATGGTCATCGACCGCCTTGTTGTTGGCGAGGAGCATCGTGAGCGCATGATGACATCGCTTAAGGAGACTATGCGTCAGGGCAAGGGTACGATGATGCTCTACGACTACGCCACCGAGGGTTTGCGCTACTACTCGCGCCACCTGATGTGCCCAACTACGGGCACGGCATTCGAAGAGCCACAGCCACATACCTTCTCGTTTAACTCGCCCAAGGGTGCTTGCCCTGCGTGCAACGGTCTGGGTGAGAGGGCGGTATTCGACCTACGAAAGATTGCCCCCGACGGCTCATTGTCGTTGCGAGAGGGTGGTATCGAGCCCTTTGGCAAGTATCACAACAATATGCTCTTTGCGCTGTTGGAGATGCTTGGTCACCGCTACGATTTTACGCTTGACGACCCGATAGACTCTATCTCGGAGGCGGGAATGAATGCTATCCTCTATGGCGATGCCGAGCCGTTGATGGTCAACTTCTCGGAGTTCTCATCGCTTGGTGGCCACCAACTTACCCAGTGGTCGGGGCTCTCGGAGTGGATTATGCGCAATGTCGATGAGGAGTCGAAGCGTGGGCAGAAGTGGCGTGAGCAGTTCCTCGTTATGCAGACTTGCGAGGTATGCGGTGGCTCGCGCTTAAAGGCTGAGGCTCTGCAATTCCGCATCGGTGGCAAGAGTATCGCCGATGTCTCGGCAATGTCGATACAGGAGTTCTCGGAGTGGATGTCCACCATCGAGGAGCATCTTAGCGATAAGGAGCAGACCATAGCCCGCGATATCATCAAGGAGATACGCGAGCGCCTTGGTTTCTTGGTTGCCGTAGGTCTCGGCTACCTATCTCTGTCGCGTGCCTCGCGAACTATTTCGGGCGGTGAGTCTCAGCGTATTAGGCTCGCCACGCAGATTGGCTCAAAGTTGGTCAATGTGCTATATATCCTCGATGAGCCGAGCATAGGTCTGCATCAGAGGGATAACCGCCGACTGATTGACTCCTTGAAGAGCCTGCGTGATGCGGGCAACTCGGTTATTGTCGTTGAACACGACGAGGATATGATGCGCTCGGCAGACTATATCGTCGATGTGGGCCCCTTGGCGGGTAGGCGTGGCGGTAGGATTGTCGCTCAGGGCACATTCGAAGATATTTGCCGTTCGGAGAGCATTACGGCCGATTACCTCACGGGCAGACGAAAGATTGAGCGCCCCACAGCGTTACGCAAGGGTAGTGGCGAAGTGCTCACTCTGCGTGGTGCGCGTGGAAATAACCTTAAAGGGGTGGATGTCAGCTTCCCGCTGGGTAAGTTTGTCTGCATTACGGGCGTCTCGGGCTCGGGTAAGTCATCACTTATCAATGGCACGCTACGACCTATTCTCTCGCGCCATTTGTACCACTCCTACGACCAGCCTCTGCCCTATGATAGCATCGAGGGATTGGAGTATGTCGACAAGATTGTCGTTGTGGACCAGTCGCCAATCGGTCGTACACCGCGTAGCAACCCTGCAACCTACTCGAATGTCTTTGCCGATATTCGTAAGTTGTTCGAGGCTACGCCCGATGCGCAAATTCGTGGCTATAAGGCGGGTCGCTTCTCGTTTAATGTCAAGGGTGGCCGTTGCGAGACCTGTCGAGGGGCGGGCTTTGAGACTATCGAGATGAACTTCCTGCCCGATGTATATGTCAAGTGCCGTGCCTGTGGTGGCAACCGCTATAACCGTGAGACACTGGAGGTTAAGTATAAGGGCAAGAGCATCAACGATGTGCTGAATATGACCATCAATATGGCGGTTGAGTTCTTCGAGAATATCCCTTCGATATATCAGAAACTGCGTGCTATACAGCAAGTAGGCCTCGGCTATCTCACGCTCGGTCAGCCCTGCACAACACTCTCGGGTGGCGAGTCTCAACGCATAAAACTTGCGTCGGAGCTTGCAAAACGAGATACGGGGCGTACGCTATATATACTTGATGAGCCTACCACGGGTCTACACTTTGAGGATATCCGCCAGTTGTTGGATGTCATCAACCGACTGGTCGATTGTGGCAATACGGCAATCGTTATCGAGCATAACCTCGATGTTGTGAAGGTTGCCGACTGGATTATAGATATGGGTCCTGAGGGTGGTCGTGGTGGCGGTAGGGTAGTCGCCGAGGGTACTCCTGACGATATCGCCCGCAACCCCGAGAGTTTTACGGGTGAGTATCTTAAAGGGGTGCTGTGAGGTGCTAACCCAATCCCCCGTAAGCCGCAAGTCAACCCCTCGGTATGATGCAAAAAAAAACACCCGCGGTAAATCCGCAGGTGCTTATGGTAGTAGCGAGAGAGAGACTTGAACTCTCGACCTCATGATTATGAATCATGCGCTCTAACCAGCTGAGCTATCTCGCCATTGCTCTGAAAGCGAGTGCAAAGATAGAGCAATTTTCTAAACTTGCAAAATATTTCGCAACTTTTTTCGGAAAAAGTGAAAAATAGTTGTGTCTCACCTCTCCGAACAAGTAAAAAAAGAGTGGATGGTCGACATCCACTCTTTTGTCGTTTGTAGGAAAACTACTTCTCCTCTACATATACATAGGTAGAAATATCGGCTGCATCGCTCTTGTAGAGATAAATATCCATCTTGAGCAACTGACCGAAGTTACCGTCCTTATCCTTGGCTACTGCGATAAGGCTGTATTCATCCTCGTAGGGGAGCTGGAAGTAGCAATTCTCGTACTTGTAGTGGTGACAGAACTCGTTAGAGGTGATATCGCGAATCCACTCATCGTCGTATTTGTAGTAGTCGGTGGGGAATGTGGTGAGTGTCCAGTAAATCTCGTCGGTAGACTGTACGCCAGAGATAGTTACGGGAACAAGTGCATAGTTGTCCCAGTCAGCAAAACTGCCCCAGTGCTCGGGGTCTACCTCGGCAGCCTCGTCGATGTTGAAGTGCTGGCCAAGGGTCATCTGGATATTCGAAGTACCTGCTACTTTCTCCCTGGTTACGAACTCCTTGGTGAAAATCTTGGTATTGGGAGTCACGCCATCCAAGCCGTAAGCAAAGGCTACATAGGTGGTGTTAGGTATAAGGTTCGAGAGGTTCATATCTGTTTCGCCAGTAGCCTCATAGAATGAGTAGTTGGCAGCGATAGAGGCAAAGCGCTCTGCATCTGTTGAGCCGAGGGCGTTGTAGTCGCTAAGGGTGAACACCGAACGAGCAAACTTGCCGTTGGGGTCGCTGGCGGTCCAGTATACATTAGCCGTTGTAGCGTAGATATCCTCTACGGTAATCTCGATGGTCATACCTGATGCCTGAGCTGCCTCGGTAGATACGGTCTCAAGCACGATGTCCGAAGCTACGAAGGCTGTCTCGGGGCTAAGAGCAAATACATAGAATACATACTCGGTCTCGGCCTCGAGGTCCTTGTATTCGAAAGTCTGAGTGCCCTTCTTGCCATACTCCTCGAGAATCTGCGAGGGGATGTAGCCCATATTCTGCTTGATAGCGCAGTCGCTGTTCCACTTAGCTACGAAGGTCTCGGCCATATCTACATTGCCATAGTACGACTTAAAGTCGACAACCGACATATAGCCGATGTAGTAGTATACGCTCTCGTCGCTGGGAGTTATGGTCTGCTTAATCTGAGCGCCGTTAATCTCGAAATCCATATCGAATGATGTCTCGATAGTCTCAGGCTTTGCTGTGTGGATAACCTCGCGGTATACCTCGCTAATAGCCTCGCCGCTATTAAGGTCGATGTGGTAGCTGTATACGACATAGTCGGTGTCGGGGGTGAGACCCTCGAAGATTACATCGAAAGCCTTGCCTTTGTGCGAGATATTCTGCAAGTAGTTGAGCAGAGTCTGACCCAATGCATAGGCGGTACTCGAGAAGAGCGACATATCGTTGTTGATAAGAGCCATGTCGTTGTTAAGACCGAAAGCGTCGATATACGCCTTGGTGTATGCCTGGCAAACATAGGCTGTGCCAAGGTCGGCAGGAGTGACCGTGATGTTGAGCGATGTGGGCTTGTTCTCAACAACCTCGAACGAGAAGAACTCTCTATCCGAAGCGGCCTGCTTAACCAAAATCTCGAAGTCGAGGTCTACGGCGGTGTACTCTACCTTAATCTTAGCTTCACGAGCCTCCTGCTTGTAGTTGGGGGCTACGCTAAAGGTGATTGAACCATAGGTCGCTGTGCTGAGGTTCTTAATCCACGACTCAGAGCAGCTTGTCAATACCACTGCACCACTCTGGGGATTGGTGATGGTGTAATCTACCTGCTGAGCACCACCATCGGCACTAACATTTAGCTCGATAGTGTCGAGCTTGAAGGTGACATTGCCACCCTCTGTCTTGTTCTCCTCACAACCTACCAGAGCAAACATTGCAATGGCTGTGAAAAGAGTGAAAATGTTACGAAGTTTCATAATTGTTGATATGTGTTTATAGTTACTTTTTACTCCTCGTATCTCTCGCCGACACCTGTCCACGAACCTGTGATGGTGTTACGACGGTCATCCAATACCTCGAACTCAACGGTGATAGTGCCGTCGCCATTATCCTTGATAGACATATCGCCGCCGCGGAAGGGTGCTACCGCCGACTGGTCTGCGGTGAAGTACCAGCTACAATTTAGCTGCTGCTGGTTCGACCAGCCAGGGATAAACGACCACTTCGCCAAGTAGTCCGATGAGACATAGTCGCCAAAGAAACCACTCTCCTCGTCGTTGTAGCCAGTGATAAAGTCGAACTGGATGCAGTCGCCTACGCCTGAGTAGGGGGCAATGAGAAGCATCCAGTTGTAAGCGCCATAATCGTAGTAGTCGCCATAACAATCATAGAGCATATAGTGGTCAGAGAGGTCCGTTGCGTAGTCCTCGGTGAGGGTAGAGTATACCTTAACCTCGCCACGCTCGTCGCGTATAGTGGTGTTGCCATTGTATACTACGGTGTGAGTCTCGCCGTTAACCTTTACGGTGAGTGTTATCTCGTTATCCTTTACGGTGAGTGTGCCCTCCTCGAAGGGGGTAATCTCCTGACGGCGAGCATTCTCGTCAGTAACCCAGAAACCGCTATACTCTGCGGTGAAGGTCCATGCGGCGCAGCTATTCTCGGGGTCGTAGTTGTATACACCGTTAGGAATCTTGATAGTGTCGATGTCGGTAGATACGGGGCCGTATGCGTCGATGCGGTAGTATGTGGTGTTAGCCAATGAGTCACCCTCCATATCGAAGCCACGGTCGGTGAGGAAGAACCAGTAGTTGCCAGCACCAGGGGTGAGGACATCGCCGAGGTATGAGCCAGTCAGGATGGGTGCATTGAATACCATCTCGCCTGAGCCCTTCTGACGAAGTGTAGTTGTTGCGGTCGTTGCGCCATAGCCTACGGTCACCACGGTCTCGCGGTCTTTTCCTGAAGTGTTTGTTGCTACGCCAAGCTCGATTTTGCCATTTGTCTGGGTGTCCTTCGAGTAAATCCATTTGGCATCGCTCTTGACATAGACATAGTCTTCGGGATTGGAGTTCTCGAGGGTGTACTCGATAACCACCTTGCAACCAGCACGCTCAATGTCGATGCTCTCGCCATTTGTGATAACAAGCGTTGCTGCCAACGCCTCGCCAAGCTGGTTTACGACAACCGAAGCACGCGAGTCGCCATTGCTCAGTGTGATAGCGGCCATTCGTGTACCGCCAGTCTCGTTGTCTGTGGTGGCCACGGTGAACTGACCATCCTTGTGGCCCGAGATATGCAACCAGTCGGCAGTAGTCTCTACTTCGGCCTTGGCGTTAGCCTTGTAGGTCACGACAAACTCGGTAGAATACTTGCCGATAGTTACCTCGGTGGGTGAGGTGATGCTAATAGAGCCACCTTTTTCTGTGTTGCTATTCTCGCAAGCTACCGAAAAGAGTGCCACGAGTGCAACAACAAATGCAAAGATTTTTCTCATTGTGGTTATAAATTGTTTGATACTTAGTTTTAGGGTTCGTATATGTAAATATACGGCACAAAGATATGGCAAATATAATGAATTGCCAACCTTTAC
>JAGBYO010000025.1 GCA_017628735.1 Alistipes sp.
AAGATTGTGGCACGATTTGTATCTATGGAAAAATTAGTATCTTTGCAGGCCCGAAATTACGGTTTCGGGATTGGATTACAATAAATTAAGTATTAACTAAACTTTTAAAAAAGTGGATTCAAAGAGTTACAAGACTATCTCGGTCAAGGCAGAGGACGCTCAGAAGGAGTGGTTCGTGATTGACGCTACGAACGAGATTTTGGGACGCCTTGCTTCGCAGGTTGCTAAGATCCTCCGCGGCAAGAACAAGCCCAGCTACACTCCCCACACTAACTGCGGTGACTTCGTTATCGTAATTAATGCGGATAAGGTGAAGCTTACGGGCGCAAAGATGACCAACAAGGTCTACACACGCTACACTGGTTTCCCCGGTGGTCAGCGCTTCGCTACACCCGAGGACTTCCTCACAACTGACAAGAAGCCCCAGTTCGTAGTTGAGCACGCTGTACGCGGTATGTTGCCTAAGACTCGTTTGGGCGAGGCAATTATGAAGAATTTGAAGGTTTATGCTGGCGCTGAGCATCCTCACGCTGCACAGAACCCTAAGGAGATTAAGTTAAACGAGATTAAGTAAGAATTATGGAAGTTGTAAACACCGTAGGTCGCCGTAAGGCAGCTGTGGCTCGCGTATTCGTTAAGCCCGGTAATGGTAAGATTACAATCAACCACAAGGAGCTCGAGGTATACTTCCCCTTGCACATTCTTCAGTATGAGGTTAAGCAGCCTTTGATGGTAACCAACACTCTGGAGAACTATGATGTTACTATCAACCTCGTTGGTGGTGGTATCAAGGGTCAGGCTGAGGCTGCCCGTATGGGTATCGCTCGTGCACTCTGCCAGATCGATGCAGAGATGCGTCCTGTATTGAAGAAGAACGGCTTCCTTATGCGTGATTCGCGTGAGGTTGAGCGTAAGAAGCCTGGTCAGCCCGGCGCACGCCGTAAGTTCCAGTTCTCAAAGCGTTAATACGCTCTGTCAACCACGCTTACGACAAAGCACAATCAGGGTTCGAAACACTGTGGACTACATCTTGGGCTGCGTAGCATAGCCATCAGGTGTGCTGCCACAGCGGTTGCCCGATTGCGATTAAACCCTCAAGAACCTTACCCCGCAGGGGTGTTACTTGTGGGTTGATAAAAGAGTTAACAAACAACAAAAAAAATTAAGACACTATGTCACGCACAGATTTTAACGCACTTCTCGAGGCCGGCGTACACTTCGGTCACTTGAAGCGTAAGTGGAACCCCAAAATGGCTCCTTATATCTTTATGGAGAAGAACGGTATCCACATCATCGACCTTCACAAGACTGTTATCAAGTTGGACGAGGCAGCTGCTGCTCTTAAGCAGATCGTAAAGAGCGGTCGTCGCGTATTGTTCGTTGCAACCAAGAAGCAGGCTAAGGAGATCGTTGCAGAGAAGGTAGCAGCTGTTGGTATGCCCTATGTAACAGAGCGTTGGGCAGGCGGTATGCTCACCAACTTCCCCACTATCCGTAAGGCGGTTAAGAAGATGGCTACCATCGACAAGATGACCACCGACGGTACTTTCGACAACTTCTCAAAGCGCGAGAAGCTTCAGATTGCTCGTCAGCGCGCTAAGCTTGAGAAGAACCTTGGTTCTATCGCTGACCTTAACCGTCTTCCCGCTGCATTGTTCGTTATCGATGTGCAGAAGGAGCAGAACGCTGTTAAGGAGGCTAAGCGTCTGAACATCCCCGTATTTGCTATGGTTGATACTTGTTGTGATCCTACCGACATTGATTATGTAATCCCTGCAAATGACGATGCTCAGAAGTCTATCGCTACTATCCTTGATGTAGTATGCGGTGCTATCGCTGAGGGTGCTGAGGAGCGCAAGCTTGAGAAGGAGAAGGAGGCACAGGAGGCTGAGGCAGCTGAGGCAGCTTCAAAGAAGGAGTCTAAGCCCCGCATCAAGAAGGCTGTTAAGGCAGCTGTAGATGCTGAGGAGGCTACCGTAGCTGAGGTTGTTGCTGCAACCGAGGCTAAGGAGGAGTAATCCTTACTTTTCTCAAACAAATACCTATGGGCGGGTAGGCATAATGCCCGCTCGCCCAAGGTTTTATTAAAACGATTATTTAACGAATAAACAATATTACAACTATGGAAATCAAAGCAGCTGATGTAATGAAGCTCCGCAAGATGACCGGCGCAGGTATGATGGATTGCAAGAAGGCTCTTCAGGAGGCTGAGGGCGATTTTGAGCGCGCTAAGGATATCATCCGCGAGAAGGGTAAGCTCGTAGTAGCAAAGCGTTCAGACCGTACCGCTACCGAGGGTGTTGTTGTAACTAAGATCGTTGACCAGAAGGCTTATATCCTTTGCCTTGCTTGCGAGACTGACTTCGTTGCAGCTAACAACGAGTTCGGCGCTTCAGCAAATGCTATCTTGGAGGTTGCTGTTGCAGCTGATGCAGCAGACCGCGACGCTCTTATGGGCGTTAAGAACGCTGAGGGTATCACCGTAGAGGAGATGGTTACCGAGAAGTCAGGTCAGACTGGCGAGAAGGTAGAGCTCGCATACTACGCTCGTATCGAGGCTCCCTACTGCGTAGCTTATGTTCACTTCAACAAGAAGCTCGGTACTGTTCTCGGCTTCAACAAGGCTATCGACGAGGAGGTTGCTAAGAAGGTAGCAATGCAGGCAACTGCAATGGCTCCTATCTCTATCGACGAGAACGACTGCCCCGCAGAGGTTGTTGAGAAGGAGAAGGCTATCCAGCTTGAGATGATGAAGCAGGATCCCAAGAACGCTAACAAGCCTGAGGCTATCCTTGAGAAGATTGCAGAGGGTAAGATGCGTAAGTTCTTCGAGGAGAACACTCTTCTTAACCAGTGCGTTGTAGGCGAGAAGGAGACTATCCGTGAGTTCATCGCACGCGCTGACAAGGAGGCTACTGTAGTAGCTTACAAGCGTTTCGCTCTTGAGGCGTAATTTCTTGTGATAGCGGCGCATTAGCGACGCTTCAGTCAAAAGCCCGAATGGGAAATACACCAAGTATGTCCCATCCGGGCTTTTTCGTGTCAGCGCCACTAGTGCACCACTCTGACAAGAAATTCGGTCGTAGTAAGTGGGAATGAGTTATCTTACATCTCCAACTTCCACAATCCGTGGATATTGCAGTATTCGTAGACCGCCCTGACCTTGCTCTCACAGACACATACCACCGCCTCGGGCTTATCCTTAAGGTCGATGCGGATACAGCCATTATCGGTCTCAACATAGATAAAAGCGATATGGTGCTCAGGCAACATAGGGTGCGCAACGCTACCCACCTCAATCTTTATTCTATGCTCATCAAGACGCTTTACCACAGGCAGATGCTTCTCGGCTCCCAACTCCTCGGTATTCGCCTTTAGCTCGGTCATAGGCTTGCCACAGCAAACGAGTGGAACATTTGAGTCCACGACTTTGATTGCCACATTTCCACAAGTCTCGCACTTAAAAAATTTCGTTTTCATACTCCTATAGTTTTAGTTGGTTGTAGGATAGGTAGTACAAAATCAGAGCCAAAACAACAAGAGAGTTGTTAGTTATTAGTTTTTAGAGTTCTTGGAGAGTAAGACATGTAAGACATATGCCCGACCTCGTAATGGTCTTAAGGTCTTAACTGTCCTTAAAGAAAAAACGCCCCTCCGGCAAATTTTATTACCTGAAGGGGCAAGATTTGTAATTTTCTAACTGGAAACTACTTGTTGAAGGCAACCTTCCAATCGCCCTCGCTATTCTTTACAAGGTCAATATCTTGAGTATCCTCCTCGCCATTGCCATAAACGAACTTTACAGTAGCCTTAGCTGTATTGCCATCCTCGGCAACAACCTCTTCAACAAGCTCGGTAGATGCCAAGCCACCCTTAGCCTCAATCTGTGGGCCAGCCTTCTCCTTGCAGAGAGATACGATAAGTGCCTTAGCCTCAGCTACCTCGTTGGGATCCTCTGAGTCGTAGTGGAACTCCTCGGCTACAGCCTCATACTTGCCATCGGCGATAAGCTGATATACATTAACGGCTACATCACCGGGAGTAGCGGGCGATGAGCAAGATACTGCGAAAACAGCAGCAACAACTGCAAACAAAGCGATAAGTTTCTTCATAATTGTAGTGTATTAAAAGGTTAATAAATTGGTTCTAAATATGAACTCTCAGTAAGGTCCGAGGGCATTATGTAGTTACCCGATAACGACGGAAAAAAGAGCTCGGTACGGCGCCCCTCGCTAAGCTCAATGCCCGCGAGCGAGTAGATGTACTCAACAAACTCGGTACAGTAGAGCGAGGAAGTATCCGAGAGGTCGTAGTCGTGGTCAAAAGGCACTCGCTGTTCACTGAGTCTTAGCGCATTAGCCACAGCAATGGCGACGCTATCACTGCCAATATTCACACGATAATGACCAAACGAAGCCTCAGGATAACGCCCCAAAAATCGCTCGACACTCTCAATCTTCACACGGTCAATATCGCCCTTAAAATCGGGCTCGTGAGGTACGGCGTGAACAACCTGCCACGCACTATCTTTGCGCACAACGATACCGACATGCGAGTAGTCGCCACGATTATCTACAGAGGTTACGATATGGCCTACCACACCCGTTCCCTTTCTAAAGAGCAAGTCGCCCTCTTCTAACTTAGTTACGAGAGCCGAGAAATCAGTTGTAGAGGTAGAACTACAACCTGAACACCC
>JAGBYO010000026.1 GCA_017628735.1 Alistipes sp.
CTATGTTACCTCGGGTCACTACGCAAAGTATGGCAAGGACTCGTTCCAGCCTATCCACACACCTTTCGAGGGTGAGGAGTACCTGTTGAAGCCTATGAACTGCCCCCACCACTGCGAGATCTACCGCTCTAAGCCCCGCTCATACAAGGATCTCCCTGTACGCTTGGCCGAGTTCGGTACCGTATATCGCTACGAGCAGTCTGGTGAGTTGCACGGCCTAACCCGTGTTCGTTCGTTCACTCAGGACGATGCCCACCTCTTCGTGCGCCCCGACCAGCTCTTGGAGGAGTTCGAGAAGGTTATCGACATCGTATTGTATATCTTCCGCACCTTGAAGTTCGACAACTACAACGCACAGATTTCGTTGCGCGACCCCAACAATAAGGAGAAGTATATCGGCTCTGACGAGAATTGGGAGAAGGCAGAGGCAGCTATCATCAAGGCCTGCGAGGAAAAGGGTCTTAAGACCACTGTTGAGCTTGGCGAGGCAGCGTTCTATGGTCCTAAGCTCGACTTTATGGTTAAGGATGCCCTTGGCCGTAGCTGGCAGCTTGGTACAATTCAGGTAGACTACAACCTTCCTGAGCGCTTCGACCTTACTTTCAAGGGCTCTGACGACAAGCTCCACCGCCCCATTATGATTCACCGTGCACCATTTGGCTCTATGGAGCGCTTCGTAGCCGTATTGCTCGAGCACACTGGCGGTAAGTTCCCCTTGTGGCTCACTCCCGACCAGGTGGTTGTATTGCCCATCTCGGAGAAGTTCAACGACTATGCCGAGGAGGTAGCACGCGAGCTTAACGCTCAGGATGTGCGTACCCAGATTGACGACCGCAACGAGAAGATTGGCCGTAAGATTCGTGACAACGAGCTTAAGCGTATCCCCTACCTGCTCATCGTAGGTGAAAAGGAGGCTCAGGAGCGCAAGGTTTCGGTACGAGCACAGGGCGAGGGCGACAAGGGTCAGATGACCATCGAGGAGTTTGCCCAGTTTATGAAGCAGCTCGTAGCCAACGAGATTGAGGCTAACAAGGCATAATTTGACAACACAAGTATAACTAACAATTAACTAATTTGGCAGGACAATTTCCATTCCGCCCGCGTCCACAGCAGACGCCGGGGAATAACCAGCAGCAAAACAATCAGCAGAGAGATCCTCGCGGTCGTCGCCCGCAGCAGGAGAATCCCAATCGCATCAACGACGAGATTACAGCACCCACCGTGCGTGTTGTAGGCGAGAATGTTGAGCCCAACCTCGTGTTGCCCATCAAGGAGGCTATCCGCCTTGCTGATGAGATGGAACTCGACCTCATTGAGATCTCTCCCAAGGCCGATCCTCCGGTATGCCGCATCGCCGACTACCAGAAGTTCCTCTACCAGCAGAAGAAAAAGGCCAAGGAGATCAAGGCAAAGCAGGTAAAGGTTGTTGTCAAGGAGATTCGTTTTGGTCCGCAGACCGACGACCACGACTACAACTTCAAGCTTAAGCACGCCGAGAACTTCCTCAAGGAGGGTGCAAAGGTTAAGGCCTATGTATTCTTCCGTGGTCGTTCGATTGTCTTCAAGGAGCAGGGCGAGATTCTGCTGTTGCGCTTTGCCAACGACCTCGAGGAGTTGGCTCGTGTAGAGCTGATGCCTAAGCTCGATGGCAAGAAGATGAATATGATTCTTGCACCCAAATCCAAGAAGTAATTTCTTGTGATAAGGGGTCATTCTCGACCCATCCCAAAAAATGCCGTCAATGAGCAGTACGCCAAGTACAGCCCATCGACGGCATTTTTACGATAGGCCAAGCCTAACCCCTTCTGACAAGAAATTGGCAGAGTGCTAACTGGGAAGTATCATTTTGACCAGAGAGACCAGAAAGAGGTCGGGTATCACCATGACCATAGTCCGTATCGTCTCTTTGGTCTCTTCGGTCTCGTTGTTCTTTTTGGTCCCTTCGGTCATTAAATTCTCTTTCCCCTTTGCTCTTTCATCTTTTTATTGTAATTTTGTAGGTATGACTATCTACAATATAGTAAATATCCGAACCGAAGAGGAGTTCGTAAGTTGTGCGCTGGAGCTATTCCGCTTTCAGGCAGAGCATTGTGCGCCCTACCGTGAATATATCGCGCTACTCGGCATCGACCCCACAGAGGTTGAGCGAGTGGAAGATATACCATTTCTCCCCATCGAGCTATTCAAGAGCCACGATGTATATTGTGGCGACACCGCGCCCGAAATAATCTTTACATCGAGCAACACGGGTGGCACTGTGGCATCACGCCATATGATGCAGAGTTTAGCGACATATCGCACCGCCTTTACGCACGCCTTCGAGGAATTTTATGGCGCAACCGAGGGGTGGAGCATCTACGGTCTTCTGCCCAACTACCTCGAGCGAGAGGGCTCGTCGTTGGTCTATATGGTCGATGAGCTTATCCGCAAGGCAGGCTCTGGAGGATTTTATCTCAATGATTACGAGCGCCTTATTGCCGATATAGAGGCTGACCCCAAGCCCAAAATCCTGCTTGGCGTAAGTTATGCACTTTGGGACTTGGCAGAGCAGTATGCCCCAAAACTAAAGGATACTGTCGTAATGGAGACCGGCGGAATGAAGGGCAGACGCAAGGAGTTGGCGAAGAGCGAGTTACACAAGATTTTATGCGATGGCTTTGGCGTTGAGAAGATTCATTCGGAGTACGGTATGGCAGAGCTTACCTCGCAGGCATACTCGGCAGGTGATGGCATCTTCCGCACACCTCGCTGGATGCGTGTCTTGGTACGCGATGTAAACGATCCCTTTGACCACACACCCGCAGGAGGCAGGGGCGGTATCGACATTATCGACCTTGCAAACCTATCGTCGTGCGCCTTTATCCAAACGCAAGACATAGGCAGAAAATTTGCCGACGGCAGTTTTGCGATTGAGGGTCGTATAGCAGGTAGCGATATTCGTGGCTGCAACCTCTTGGTGCACAACCTATTATAATATGAAGTACAATAGCGACATATTGCGCGAGTTGCACGCCGAGCTACACGATATTCTCGGCGAGGTGGTGCGTGTCTGCGACCTTGCGGGCATACCCTACTTTATTCAGGGCGGTACAGCCATTGGCGTGCACTTCTTCTCAGGCATCGTGCCGTGGGACGATGATATCGACCTCGGTATGACACGCCAAAACTATGAGCGTTTCCTCAAAGAGGCGCCCGCATTGCTTGCCGAAGGCTATGTGCTTCAAGAGTTTACAACCGAGCCCGACACCCCCTTCTACTTTGCCAAGGTGCGCAAAGTGGCGACCCGCTTTGTCGAGAGCGAGTGGGTGGGATTGGATATTGCCGACGGCATCTATATCGACATCTTCCCCTACGACCTTATCCCCGACGATAGGGCAAAGGAGCGAGTACAGCGCCGCAGAGTAAAGTTCTGGATTAACTGCTTCACAGCCAAGAGTGTATGGCTATGGCGATGGTTTGGCAAGGCGAACAATGGCGTAGTAATGCCCAAGAGCCTACCCTCGTGCGCTGCAATACGCCTCGTTACGGCACTTATGACCAAGGAGCAGATTTACCGCCGAATGAACCGCGAGTTGCAGCGCTACAACTCTACCTCGGCATCGCGCTACAATATCGTGCGTATGCCCAAGGATATGATTGCCCGAACGGCTATCGAGAACCCCGAGCGCCGAACATTTGGCGAGATGGAGGTATGGGCGCCAAGCGACTTGGAGCGCTACCTACGCAACCACTATGGCGACATACAGAAGTGGTTGCCCGAGGATAAGCGCCTCAACCACGCACCCGAAATATTGCACTTTGGTCGTCGCCTGACGACAACCGAATCAGAAGATATAACGGTCGTTATACCTTTATATAATAAGGAGGCAGATATTGAGCGCACATTGCTCTCGGTCGTTAACCAGAGTCTTGCACCGCACGAAATCATTGTGGTTGATGATGGCTCGACCGACTCATCCACTTCAATCGTTGAGCGCATCGCCAAGGAGCACCCCGAGGCAAATATCCGCCTTATCCGCCAAGCAAACGCTGGCGTTAGCGCTGCCCGCAACCGAGGTATCGAGGAGGCGAAGACATCGTACATCGCCCTACTCGATGGCGACGATGAGTACTCAACAGGCTATATCGCCGAGGTATGCCGACTTATGGAGTATTACCCATCTGCCGATACCTACTCTACGGCATTCGACATCATCAACGATGGCAAGCGCACCCCTGCACCATGCCCGACGGCCGAGGGCGAAATCAACCCTGCCGAGGAGGCGTTGAAGGGTCGCTACCCCATTATCCCCTCTACCGCCACACTTCGCCGTGAGAGCATCATCCGAGCAGGTGGCTTCCCCGAGGGTATGCGCCTTGGCGAGGACCAGTGGCTATGGGTAAGAATGATGCAGTGCGGTATGCGCTTTGTCTTCTCGCCAATGTCGCTTATGCGCTACTCTCGCTCGGCAGCCAATCGCTCGGCATCGATATATCGTCGAGAGGAGAGCAAGCACACTATCGAAGAGTTGCTCAACAAGGATAACTCGCAGATACTCAACGAGTATATTGCGAGAATCGCCATCGGCAAGGCCATCACGCAGAGCGTTCGTGGAGGTACCGACGATGCCCGCAAGGCGATAGAGACATTCTCATTTACACGCCGTTCGAGCCGTCAGTTGCGCCGTCTAAAGGTGCTTAACGCCCTACCCTCGGCACTCCGCCCAGCGGTCGATGCCCTCTATCGCGCTGCCGCGTGGACACTCCGCAAAAGAGGTTTATAGAGCACTTATTTCCACCTTTCAGATGGGAATGGCTGACCGAAAAATCGGTCAGCTTATTTTTTTAAATTTTTTTAAAAAAAGTTGTGTGAATATTTTCACAAGAGAAAAATATTACTTAACTTTGCATCGATTTTGTTACTTCGAAGTATGTATATCACCGAAGAGCCCACCCCAAGGCATCGGAGGGATAGAGCGTAAGGAGGACAAAATCTTTAGAAACGAGATATAGAATCATTTAAAAATAAAAACTATGGCTACTATTGATTTATCAAAGTACGGTATTACCGGCGTAGAGGAGGTTTTGTACAACCCCTCATACGAGACTCTCTTCGAGGAGGAGACCAAGGAGGGCCTTACTGGTTTTGACAAGGGTGTCGTAACCGAGATGGGCGCTGTAAATGTGATGACTGGTGTTTACACTGGCCGTTCACCTAAGGATAAGTTCTTCGTAATGGACGAGAC
>JAGBYO010000027.1 GCA_017628735.1 Alistipes sp.
GCAAAAGGGGCGCGTTAATAAAGAGGTTAGGGAGGTTAGAGAATTTAGAGAAGTTAGGGAAAGCGCTACCGACATTTATCCCTAAGTTCACTACACTCCTTAAACTCACTAAATTCCCTAATAAAGCACCTACGGCTCTGCACGACCTAATTTCTTGTCAGAAGGGGTATAATTTGGCGCCGATAAAGAGAAAGAGCGGATGGGACATACTGTGCGTATTTCCCATTCGCTCTTTGGATTGAGGCGTCGAAGGATGCCCCTTATCACAAGAAATTATTACATTGTGCCCTCCGCACGGAAGTCCTCAACCTCCGCCTTAGATGCGAGGATGGTCGAGCCATTCTGCAAGAGCATATTCTCGCGCTGAGTGAGCAAAGGTGTGCGCTCGGTCTCAACAGTTGCGAGGTCTACATCGCCGTTGATAGCATCAACAACGAAGATATAAGCAGCGGTGTTGCCCTTAACCTTAACCTCACGGCCAGTCTCGCGCTGTGATGCGATAGCGCCAACAAGCTTAGCATCGCCCTTACCCTCAGCAAGGGTGTTGTCAGCGAACTTAACACCTGCGAACGAGCCTGTCTCAGCGCCCTCAACAGCAGCCTCGATAGAGGTGAGCTGCTCGGCAATCTGAGCGTACTTCTTATCAACGAGGAGAGCCTGACGGATCTGCATATCGTTGCGGGGAGCGTACTTGTTGGTATCTACAGATGCGATCATAGCGACATAGATAGCGCCATCGATAGAGAAGCGCTTAGCCTCGCCAACCTCAGCACCATAAGCCCAGAGAGCCATCTGGCGTGAGTTGGGAATATAGCCTGCCATACGGCCCATCTGCGCGTTGTAGTTGTTGCGGTTAACGGTAACAGCAGCAAGGGTGCGACCGGCAGCATCCGAAGCAGCCTGGAACGACTCCATATCCTCGCCCATAGCAGCCTCGAAAGCCTCAACCTCGTGGTTGAGCTCACGGATGGTCTTCTCGCCAGCAACAACGGGCTTCTCAACATCGGCAGTAAGCACAAAGCGCTGTTTCTCGCCCAAAGCGGTAATCTTAGCAACAGCGGGAACGCCATTGTCAGAGAATGCGAAGATAGAGCCCTCAGCAGCGTTCACGAAGTTCTTAGCCTGTGCCTCGGTCATATTAGCAAGCACACGGCTATCGGTAGCTACATCAACAGCCTCAGAGAGCTTGTCGAAGTCACCACCATTAGCCTTAAGCTCCTCGGCAACAGCCTCAGCCTCAGCCATATTGTCGAAAGTAGCAACCTCGAAGTCGTAGCTTACAGGAGCGGTAACATCAGAGAGGAGATAGTGAGCCTCCCACTTGTCGTTCGTAAGCTCGGGACCGTAGCTCTTGCCAGCCTCGAAAGCCTCAGCAACAGCCGAAGCCAAAGATGCGAAGGTCTTGTAGGTGCCTACCTTGCCACCAGCGGTGCGAACAGCGCCCTTAACAGCCTCGGCATTAGCGCCAAGCTCCTTAACCTTTGCGTCGAGAGCCTTAACCTCAGCCTCCAAAGCAGCCTTATCCTCATCCGAAGGCTCGATATCGAAGCGAACATAGCGTACGACACGGCTATCGTAAGCGGGGTTCTCCTGGCGGTTAGCCTGGTAGTAAGCCTCAACCTCCTCCTCAGTAATCTCGATAGCATCGTTAGCGATAG
Organism: Alistipes sp.; assembly: GCA_017628735.1. Taxonomy (GTDB): domain Bacteria; phylum Bacteroidota; class Bacteroidia; order Bacteroidales; family Rikenellaceae; genus Alistipes. The sequence continues at coordinate 1,659 of JAGBYO010000027.1, forward strand.
TCGAATAGGGAACAGCTACATAGCGACCATCGAAGGTAAGAGCCTCGGCACGAAGCTCGGCCTCAACCTCCAAACGGTTAACATATACGCCCTTAGCAAACATCTGAGCGAACTTCTCCATAGCGATGCTCTGCTCTGCGCTAAGCGACTCCATAGCCCACTGGTTCTGAACCATAGGGATAATCTGGTCGTCGGGCCAGCCGTACTGCTTGAGCTGGTTAGCCATCATCTGGCCAAACTCTGCTGCGTAAGCGTCAACCTCAGCGGGAGCCACGATAACGCCAGCCTCCTTGAGTGCGGGAGCTACATAGTGGTTGTAGAGAAGGGTGCGTGCAGTCATATCAGCCACTGCATCCTCGCCCATCTGCTGGAACTGCGAGTAAGACTCACGCAAGGGGTAGTACTCCGACTGCTTGATCTCGTCGCCGTTGATAGTCATAACGACCTCATCTACAATCTCCTGATTGGCGCCACGATAGCTGAGCTGGTCGCCAAGAATAAATGCCAAAAGCACGATCGCGATAATGATAGAGAGCACGATACCGTACTTTGTACGAAGTGTGTTTAATGTTGCCATAAAAGTTTTATTATTATTTTATCGTTTTTATCTTCACAATCAAGCCCCAAAGGTAAGCAAAAATTTATAAATTTAGCTATCGTTGCACGATTTTTTGCAGTCGATACCTAAATTTATAGGTGCGCGCCCATGCGACGAGGGCTTTACTCATCCAAACGCTTGACCTTCACAAGGTCCAAACGCGACTGCTCACGTTGCAAAACGCGCATAAGGTAGCCACCCGAACGAATCTCATCGCCCTCGTGCGGAATACCGCCATACTCGGCAATAAGATAGCCCGCCAAGGTGTCGTACTCCTCCGACTCGGGGATGCCGAGGTTGTACTTCTCGTTGAGATAGTCGACCTCCAAACGGGCCGAGAACTCCCACTCGCCATCCTCGACCTCGCGCTCGATGAGCTCCTGCACATCGTGCTCGTCCTCAATCTCGCCAAATATCTGCTCCAGAACATCTTCCAGCGATATGATGCCCGCCGTGCCGCCAAACTCGTCAATGACAACAGCGATGCTCGCCTTACGCTTCGTGAAGGTCTCGAGCATAGCCTGCAGGGGCATAGTCTCAGCAACATAGATGGTCTTGATAAGGATATCGGAGATACTCTTCGGGCTTTCGAACAGCGACTTCGAGTTCACATAGCCGATGATATTGTCGATGGTGTCGTGCCACACGAAGATACGCGAATAGTTGGTCTCGACAAAGCGCTGGGTGAGCTCCTCGATAGTGGTCGTCTCGAGGTCCACGGCCTCGACATCGACACGCTGCACCATACAATCTCTAACGCGCAAATCGGCAAAGTCCAAGGCGTTCTGGAAGAGGCGTATATCCTCCTCGTCCTCGCTCTGCACCTCGACATTATCGGCCTCGACAAGCTGTGCCAAATCGTCGCGGTTGAACTCTGTCTGCTCCTCACGCGGCTCTACACGCTGACCCGTAAGGCGCAAAAGCAGGTAGCTAAGTAGCGTCGTAAAGCGCGTTATCGGGTAGAGAATCAGATAGATAGTAAAAATAATGGGCGAAAAGAGCGTATAGTAGAAATTTGGGTTATGCTTGAATACTGACTTTGGGATATACTCACCAATGAAGATGATGACCACCGTAGAGAGGATGGTCTGTGCCAATGCGTTATCGATGGCAAAAGCCGTGCTTAGAAGCGTAGACATAAACATCGAGTAGATGACCAACGCGATGTTGTTGCCCACCAAGATGGTGGTTATGTAGTCGCTCGACTTACGCGAAAAGATATCGGCGATGCGGTCGAACATAGGGTTCTGCTTACGGTCAATCTCCTCGCGCAGTCGGTTACGCCCCAAGAAGGCGATCTCCATACCCGAGAAAAATGCCGAGAATAGCAACATCACGGCGATAACGGCAATTGTCGTTCCCATAGTCTAAGTTTGAATTACTGCTTTTTAGTAGTTTCATTAGCCTTGGTGGGCGTTGGCTTAAGTGCTGGCTTCTCCTCACCACGCGAAGGCTGCAGATTGGTCGATAGTGTTGCGCTACTAGGCGTGAGTGTTCCGCTCTGCAAAGAGGCATTGCCCAGCTGCTTGCGTTGTGATGCTGGTTGCATAGCAGGCGTCGAGGGTTTATTTTCCTCCGACGAGGGTCGCGAGGGTCGCGACATCGACGAGGGTGACACACTCTGTGGCCTGGTAGCATTGGCGTTGCGACTACGATTCTCCGAGGGGCGGGCTGTAGCGTTACGGTTGTTCTTCGTCTGGTTACCCTTCTTCGCCTGTTCCTTCTTCTCGGCCTCCTCACGCTTCTTCCTCTCCTCCTCCTCACGCTTTAGCTCCTCCTCAGTCTTAGGCTCAGGTTGGCTCATCTCGAACTCCATCTCGGAGCTATACTTTCTGAAGTGGATATTCTTTAAGTCGTCATCGGCATCGAAGCCCACGCCAAAGTGCCAACCTTCGGGTTGCAACACCTTGGTATCGACATTCGAGTAGATTTTCTTTGTTGTGGCATTCCAGAAGAGCTGCTGTGAGTAGACCTCTGTAAGACCCGTAACGGTAGTATCACCCGAACTGCGGTTCTTCTTAACAATCACCACATTACCCTTTGCCTCCCAGAGCTTCTGGTTCTCATAGTAGATGGCATAGTTTGCCGTAAGTGTGGCATCCTCCAACGACAGAGAGTCAGATGTAAAGGTTGTAAGGCGGATACCTCGACGGAACTCCTGATAAGGGTTCTTAGCTAAGCTATAGCCCTCAACAAGTGGGGCTGTAAAGACATATGAGCGCAGACCATTCTCCATCATCGTGATGGTGCGGTTCTCGCTCGACTCGGTCATGAGCGTCTCGTAATCAACAACAGTACGCTTAGCATCCTTACCGCACGAAAATAGCAAGGTAGCACTCCCCACAATGGAGAGTGCTACCATAAAGTATCTTCGTAGCGGCCTAAACATCAGTCGCTAGAATCTTAGCGGTAACGAACAGTGGTCGACTGACCTGCTGCGTAGCCACACTTGATAGTGTAACGGTCACCAGCCGAGAGCTCAGCGAAGAAGCATGCCTCCTGCTGGGGGAATGCGCCACGGTAAGCACCCATAAGCTGCTGTGCTGCCTTCTGCACCTCAGGCTCGCTCTGGAGGAGGTTAACAGCCTGAGCCATAGCATCGTAAGCAGCCCAGTAAACAGAAGCACCACCAATCTTATCGTCGGGGCAAGATGAAGCAGCGTAGCACTGACCAAGGATGAAGTAAGCGTAACCGCTATCGGGGTTGATAGAGCGGAGCTCACGAGCAGCCTCTACAGCAGCACCATAGTTGCGCTCCGAGATCTCGATAAGGCCAATCTGAGTGTAGAGAGGCATCTTTGCGGTGGGGTCGGTCTCAACTGCCAACGCCTCACGCAAATACTTCAAAGCCTTGCTATTCTCGCCACGACCCTGGAAGCCCTGAGCAAGGAACAACGCAGTCTCTGACGAAGGCTTCACTGAGTAGTACTTCTCGGTAGTTGCAAAGAAGAAGTCGCTGGTGCACTGTGCGCGTGACATCAAGGCTACAGCCTGAGCCAAGATAGCCTCGTTGGCGGGGTCAGCAGCGAGCTTCACTGAGAAGAGTGCCTCAAGGTTCTCGCAGCTTGCAGCACCGCTGGTACCGAAGCTGGTCTCAAAGATATCACGATACTGCTCGTCCTCGGCAGCGATGTCAGCGAAGAGGGGCGAAAGACGCTCATACTCAGCCAATACCATGTCGCTGGTAACCTCGTCATCATACTCGAAGTCCTCGCAGAGGTTTTTGTAGTAAGACGATACGATATCGAGGTTGACGCGGCCCGACTCGATAGCTGCATCAACAGCCTCCTTCAAACCTGCACGGAGCAAGGGGCGGTCGGTGGTGCAGTAACGGAGCATATCACGAGCCTTCATATCGAGAATATAGTCCTTACCATTCTTGGCGTGATCACCAAAGTGGATAACACGCTGGTCGTAGATGAAGAGGATAGAATCGACATACATACGCTTCTGCTCCACGCTACGAGCACGCTGTGCCTTGTTCTTGTAGAGGGTTACGCCACGAGCAAAGGTGTTCTGCGATGCCTTGGGGCAGTTGTTGAGCAACTGCTGGAAGTACTCGGTAGCTGCAGCAAAATCCTTAGCATCGAGAGCCTCCTTGAGGTAGTTCGAAGCACCAATGTTTGAGGCACGCTCCTCTGCGGTAGCACCCCACTTACCATACTTAGCATCGTCGCTAAAGTCCTGGGCTATAGCCGATGCGCCAACAAACAATGCGGCAGCGGCCAAGAAAAATTTTACGCTTTTCATAGTTTTAGTTATCTAATTGTTTCTGAATCGTCAAACATTAATCATACTTGGGTCGCACAAACCAGTAGTCCGAGGTGTCAGCCGAGAACAGGCTGAAACCGATAGCCACCTTGAAGTAGTTCTGCGTAACCAAGCCCACCTTCTGTGCCGAGATATTGACCGTAGCAGGCGATGATAGGCGACCATACTCAAAGCCAACATTTACAGACGAAGCACCCCAAATCTTCACGGGGAAACCGAAGCCTGCGGTGATTGCCATCTGGTTGATGCGCTGGCCTGCGAAGGTTTGGTAGTAGTTACCAAGGCGGGCACCCACACGATAAGATATACGATTTAGGTAGTTACGCACATCGCTTCGGCGAGGGGTATACTCCAAACCCACCTTCAGGGTATGCGTATCGCTATATTGCACCTTAAAGTCGGCATCATTGCCATTGTCGTTGAACTCTCCATTGTCGCCCCACATAGCATATTTGTAGTCGACACCCCATGCCACAATGCGGTCTACATAGTAGAGACCAACACCAACCTCGTGAGGTACACGCAGTTCGTTGACATCCTGAATATTGACAACTGGATAGTCCAAGTCGTTATCGGTGTAGATATAGTTCTCGACCTTGGGGTTGAGTCTACCACCGAGGTCGTAGGTAGCACCGAGCGTGAAGAGACGCTTCTCGTTGAAGATGATATTCCACTGAACACCTGCCTGCATCTTGAAGTTATTGACACGATAGCGGTCAACACCTGTTGTTGCGCCATAGGTACCATTACCAGTGATGACATTGGCCACTGTTGTCGAGTAGTTACGCTCGATATTACCCCAGAAATACTTCGCAGCAACACCGATAGAGAAGTTGCGGAAGGGCTCCCAGCCGAGTGAGAACTTAACCTCGGTGATATCGCCATCGCCCTGCCAGCCATAGATGACGCGACCTATATCTGCCCAGTTGTCATTGTTCTGGTCTATGGTCTTTACCTTGTAGCCGACGCTACTATAGGGGGCTACCGAGAGTGTTGCGCCAAGACGCTTAGCCACGGGGAATGTCAAGGCAAGAGAGTGGACATTCACCGTATTGTATGCTGTCTTTGCCGTAGAGGTCTTGATACCAGAGGCATCATACTTTGGCTGATTGTTGCGGAAGTGTGTACCGTCAAAGCCAAAGTCAAAGAGGAAACTCTTCGAGGGTGCCATGCTCGATGCTGCGGGGTTCTGAACATTGGGCTGACCCTGGCTACGAAGGCCGATACCCACGCCACCCATAGAGCGCATCTGCACCGAACCTGGGGTAAGCAACTCACCAGGACCATACATCGAGTAAGGAGAGTAGGCATTTATGCTACTTGTCTGTGCCACCGCCATAAACGGGAGCAACAAGACGAGTGCTACGGCCACCCACATTCGACGCAATATGTTGTTATCTCTTCTCTGCATTGTAATCTAAAATTGCACTGAGTCCATAAACCACGGGCTCACAGTCTGCAAATATCGTATTTTTAATTCGCTTTACAAAATATTTTGCATCACCTCCGGTGAAAATTATGCATTTTTTTCGATTTTTTAACAAAAATCGCTCTACATAGCCCCTAATCTCCTGCTCAACACCACGCATCACACCCTGCTCGATAGCCTCCTTCGTCGTACGACCATAGTCTAAAACTTCGTCGGTAGGCTCACACTCGGGCAACTTTGCCGTGTAGTCGTGCAGAGCACGAAAGCGCGTAGAGACGCCTAACGAGATATTACCTCCCTTGAAGCGACCCTCCTCGACATAGTCGATGGTGATTGCCGTGCCGAAGTCCACGACCATAATATCCGAGTCGGGGTACATAGCCCACGCACCAACGGCAGCCGCCAAGCGGTCGGGGCCAAGCGTTGCGGGCGTGAGGTAGTCGTTGGCGATAGGCACCGCCGTAACACCAGAGCTGAAGGGCAAGACGAAGGGGATAGCTTTTTGCAGTATCTCGGCTACCCTATCGGCATCGCCACGGGTCGAAGCCACGATGGCGCGCTCTGCCGAGGGATAGTTTTGCAACACCCCCTTGAGCCACTCCTCAGTGGCGCTCTCGGCGATATGCTCGCCCACCACCCTACGGCCCTCCACGGCGTAGAACTTTGCTCGGCTATTGCCTATGTCAACGATAATGTTCATAATCTTTATGCTTCACTCTCCGATGCCAACTGGCGTAACATTGCCACGCCCTCGGCCACGGTGTATATCTTTCTAACGGTCATCGACAGGCGATTATTGTATTGCTTGACAACAAACCTATCGGGCTGGGCTACAACACGGCGCAGTAGGCGCAAGAATGTCTCGGTCTTGAAGAAGGGAGAGTTGTTGTCGCCCACAAAGCGGGCAATCATCAAGCCGTTCTTGACCTTGATATGCTCCATACCGAGGTTGACAGCCTCACGGCGCAACTTCACAACATCGATAAGCTCCTTAACCGACTGAGGCAGAGCGCCAAAGCGGTCAACAAGGCGTTGTTGCAAAGCCTCAAATTCCGCATCGTTCTTCATTGCATCAATCTCGCGATAGAGGCGTAACTTCTCGCTCTGCGAGCGCACATAGCTATCGGGAATCATAGCATCGACATCGATATCGATGGTTGCATCGTCGACAAACGCCACATCCATAGCATCGTTCTGCTCCTGCGTAAGACCCGAGACATCAAGACCCTCGGCACGCAACTCCGAGATTGCCTGATTGAGAATCTTCTGGTAGGTCTCAATACCGACATCGGCGATAAAGCCACTCTGCTCGGCACCCAGCAGGTTACCCGCACCACGGATATCGAGGTCCTGCATAGCGATATTGAAGCCCGAGCCAAGATCCGAAAACTCCTCGATGGCACGCAGACGACGGCGAGCATCACCTCCGATAAGCTCCTCGGGAGGCGACAGCAGATAGCAAAATCCCTTCTTGTCGCTACGACCTACACGACCACGCAACTGGTGCAAATCGCTAAGTCCGTAGCGGTGTGCATCGTTGATAATGATGGTATTAGCATTGGCGATGTCGATGCCGTTCTCGATGATTGTCGTTGCCACCAGAACATCAAACTCGCCATAGATAAAGTCCATAATAAGCTTCTCGAGCTGGTCGGCAGGCATACGACCGTGGCCGATAGCCACACGAGCCTTGGGGCATAGGCGTGTGATAAGTCCCTGAATAGTCGTCAAATCCTCGACACGGTTATGC
>JAGBYO010000028.1 GCA_017628735.1 Alistipes sp.
CTATTTCTAATTTCTAATTGCTCATTGCTAAATTCTAATTTCTAATTGCTCATTTAAAAAATAAATTGTATCTTTGTATGTTCATATATATAGGTACAAGGAAATTCTAACTAAAACTTTATACTATGCAGAACAATCAACCTAAAACTTCGCTACCGGAGAACGCCTATCGTGAACTCCGTGAAGGTGAAGAGTATCAGCCTATTATGGGCGCTAATGAGACCCCCGTGGAGGTCACTCCCTACTCGGTTATAGTGGGTCTTATTATGGCTGTGATATTCTCGGCAGCGGCTGCCTACCTCGGCCTTAAGGTGGGTCAGGTATTCGAGGCGGCTATTCCTATCGCCATCATCGCCGTTGGCCTTGGCCAGATGCGTGGCAAGAAGAATATGCTCGGTCAGAATGTCATCATCCAGTCTATCGGCGCATCGTCGGGTGTTATTGTTGCGGGTGCTATCTTCACACTCCCCGCACTCTACATCCTCGGTCTCGATGCCAAGTTCTATCAAGTTTTCCTCTCGTCGTTGCTTGGTGGTATCCTCGGCATTGCGCTGCTCATCCCCTTCCGTAAGTACTTCGTCAAGCAGATGCACGGCAAGTACCCCTTCCCCGAGGCTACGGCAACCACCGAGGTATTGGTGTCGGGCGAGAAGGGTGGCTCGGAGGCTAAGACATTGGTTGTTGCGGGCGTTATCGGCGGTCTCTACGACTTTGTGGTTTCGACCTTCGGCGCTTGGACATCTTCGATTTCAACCCAGATGATGGGCTGGGGCAAGGCGTTGGCAGCAAATGCTAAGCTCACCCTCGGTCTTAACACCTCGGCAGCGGTGCTCGGTCTTGGCTATATCATCGGCCTAAAGTATGCGCTTATCATCGCTGGTGGCTCGGCACTCGTTTGGTTTGTTGTTATTCCGTTGGTTAACCCCTTCCTCTCGATGTTCGATGCAGCAACCATCGGCGATACGCTCACCGCTATGGGCATCAACCCTGCAGAGCTCAACACCCCCGAGGGCATCTTCCGCGAGATAGGTCGCCCCATCGGCATCGGTGGCATCGCTATGGCAGGTCTTATCGGCATTATCCGTCAGGCGGGCATCATCAAGTCGGCGTTGTCGTTGGCAAAGAACGAGCTTGGTGGCAAGAAGACGACTACGGCAGAGCCTCGCACACAGCAGGATATCTCTATGAAGACCATTATGGCGGTTATCATTGCTGCGTTGGTCGCTACGCTTGTATTCTTCCAGTTTGGCGTTCTTGGCAACTGGTTCCAGACTATCGTGGCACTGCTCATTGTCTTCATCATAGCCTTCCTCTTTACCACCGTGGCAGCAAATGCTATCGCTATCGTTGGCTCTAACCCCGTGTCGGGTATGACGCTAATGACCCTTATCCTCTCATCTCTTGTCCTTGTATCAGTAGGCTTGGAGGGTCAGTCGGGTATGATTGCAGCCTTGGTTATTGGTGGCGTTGTCTGCACCGCACTCTCTATGGCGGGTGGCTTTATCACCGACCTTAAGATTGGCTACTGGCTCGGCACCACACCCCGCAAGCAGGAGACTTGGAAGTTTGTCGGCACCGTGGTTTCGGCAGCTACCGTTGCGGGCGTTATGATTATTATGAACAAGACCTACGGCTTCGTGGGTGAGAATGCCCTCGTTGCACCCCAGGCAAATGCTATGGCTGCGGTTATCAAGCCCCTTATGACAGGTGGTGCAACACCGTGGTTGCTCTATGGTCTTGGCGCTGTTATCGCGCTGTTGCTTACGGTGTTGAAGGTGCCTGCATTGCCCTTCGCACTCGGTATGTTTATCCCTATGGAGCTCAACGCACCCCTCGTTGTGGGTGGCTTGGTTGCTTGGGCTGTTAACCGCCATAAGGATGCTGCACAGGCCAAGGCAAACAACAACCGTGGTACGCTTATCGCCTCTGGCTTTATCGCTGGTGGCGCATTGATGGGCGTTGTGAGCGCTATCCTCGCCTTTGCGGGTGCCAACTGGACCTTGGAGGGCTGGGCTAATTCGTCGGGCGCACAGCTCCTCGGCTTGGTTATGTACCTCGCTTTGATAGCCTTCTTTATCAACCACTCACGCAAGGCGAAGAAGGAGGAATAAGAGATTTTTTTAAGACGATAAGACAAGTAAGACAAGTAAGACTATAAGAAAAAATCTTAAGGTCCTATGGTCTTACGGTCAAAAACCTAACTAATAACAAATAATAACTCCCAATACAATGGATCTAAAAGAGAGATTTTTGAAATATGTGTCGTTCGACACCCAGTCGGATGAGCGCAGCGAGACATTCCCCTCGACCGATAAGCAGAAGGTGTTGCTTAGCTACCTCAAGGAGGAGCTCGAGACTATCGGTCTTAAGGAGGTTACGATGGACGAGTACGGCTATGTAATGGCAACCTTGCCCGCTACCAAGGGCTATGAGAATGCCCCCACCATCGGCTTTATCTCGCATGTTGATACCGCACCCGATATGTCGGGCGCTAATGTAAAGCCCCATATCGTCGAGAACTACAACGGCAAGGATATCCTGCTTGGTGGCGATGTGTGGTTGCGTACCGAGGAGTTCCCCGAGCTCTCGTTCTTCAAGGGTCACACCCTTATCCACACCGACGGCACAACGCTTCTCGGCGCTGACGACAAGGCGGGCGTTGCGGAGATTGTCACGGCTATGGAGTGGCTCGTTGCCCACCCCGAGATGCCCCACGGCAAGATTAGGGTAGGTTTCACGCCTGACGAGGAGATTGGTCGTGGTGTCGACTACTTCGATGTCAAGAAGTTCGCTGCCGACTTTGCATACACCATGGACGGCGGTATGGAGGGCGAGTTGGAGTACGAGAACTTCAACGCTGCAGGCGCTAAGATTGCTATCAAGGGTCGCAATGTACACCCTGGTATGGCGAAGAACAAGATGATTAACGCTATCGATATCGCTACGGAGCTTAACGGCATGCTCCCCGCCTCGGAGCGTCCCCAGTATACCGAGCACTACGAGGGCTTCTTCCACTGCGTAGGCATTCAGGGCAGTGTCGAGGAGGCAGAGCTCAGCTACATCATCCGTGACCACGACAGCGACAAGTTCGAGCAGAAGAAGCAGCTGATGTGGGATGTCGTGAACTTCCTCCAGCGCAAGTATGGCGAGAAGGCGTTGACACTGACTTTGAAGGACCAGTACTACAATATGCGTAAGATGGTCGAGCCCCATCCTCAGGTTATCGAGAAGGCTAAGCGTGCTATGATTGAGGCTGGCGTAAAGCCTCAGGTTAAGCCTATCCGTGGCGGTACCGACGGCTCACGCCTCTCGTTTATGGGCTTGCCCTGCCCCAACCTCTTCACTGGTGGTATGAACTTCCACGGTCGCTACGAGTACGCCTCGCTGACTACGATGCACCGCGCGATGAACACCATCATCAACCTTGCACGCATCTGGGCGGAGTAGGAGAGCAAGAGAGAGCTAAGGGAGAGCAGGCGTTCCGCCTGCGGGCTATGCCCCAAGGGGTCTAAGGGTTCCGAGGGGCAATAGGGGTGGTAAGGTTAGCAAGAGCCTTGTTAGTCTTACCCACCTTGAGGTTAGCACCTACGCACTATCTCCCCTTGTACCTCTCGTGCCTCTTGTGCCCCTCAGCTTCAGCTGGCGCTCCAACGGAGCGCAACTCTAACAACTAACAACTAAAAACTACTCAGTAAAGTGAACAACCAATACGGATATATGAGAGTTGCGGCGGCGGTGCCGAGGGTACATATCGCCGATGCCCATCGCAATGCCGAGGGCGCTCTCAAGATTATGGAGGATGCCTTCAACGAGGGTGTCGAGATTGTCGTGATGCCCGAGTTGTCGTTGGTGGGCTACACCTGTGGCGATATGGTGCTGCAGAAGAAGTTGCTCTCGGACTCGGAGCGTGCCCTTGAGTGGCTTATGGCCGAGACTGCGGAGTTCCCCACCATAGGTATCGTGGGTCTGCCTGTGGTCTTTGCCGACCGCCTCTACAACTGCGCTGCTATCTTCGGTCAGGGACATCTGTGGGGCATCGTGCCCAAGTCGTACATCCCCAACTATGGCGAGTTCTCGGAGCTTCGCTGGTGGGTGTCGGGCTACCAGATTAAGGATAGAATGATTCGCTTTGCGGGTCAGGAGTGCCCCTTTGGTGCCGACCTTATGTTCGACCTCCACGGCGTAGAGTTTGGCGTCGAGATTTGCGAGGATATGTGGGTGCCTGTGCCCCCCTCATCTATGCAGGCTGTGCAGGGTGCTAAGTTGCTCTTCAACCTCTCGGCATCGCCCGAGTCGGTATGCAAGCACGACTACCTTATCTCGCTTATCGCCGAGCAGTCGAGCCGTACTATGGCCGCCTATGTATATGCCTCGTCGGGTCATGGCGAGTCCTCTTCGGACCTCGTCTTTGCGGGTAATGCCGTTATTGCCGAGCTTGGTCGTGTCTTGGGCGTCAGCGAGCGCTTTGTGCGCAACGACCGTATGGTCATCGCCGATATCGATGTCGAGTATATCTCTACCCGCCGTACCGCGCGTAACACCTTCTACTACCCCGAGGCTCCCGAGATGCGTGTCGTCGAGGTAGATGTCGATGAGATTGTCCGCACCGACCGTGTGCGCCGCCATATCGAGCCCTTGTACTTCGTTCCCGAGAACGAGGCCGACCGTGCTATCCACTGCCGTGAGGTATTCGCTATCCAGAGCGCAGGTCTTGCTCAGCGCTTGGAGCATACCAACTGCAAGACGGCAGTCCTCGGTATTTCGGGTGGCTTGGACTCTACCTTGGCGCTGTTGGCCGTATGCGACACCTTTGACCTATTGGGTCTCGACCGCAAGGGTATCATCGGCGTTACGATGCCTGGCTTCGGCACTACCGACCGCACCTATCAGAATGCCCTTACGATGATTAAGGAGCTTGGCTGTACCTTGCGTGAGATATCTATCAAGGATGCTTGCGAGCAGCACTTCAAGGACCTCGGCATCAATCCCGACGACCGTAGCGTAGCATACGAGAATTCACAGGCTCGTGAGCGCACACAGATATTGATGGATGTTGCGAATATGTGTGGCGGGATGGTTATCGGCACAGGCGATATGAGTGAGCTGGCTCTCGGCTGGGCTACCTACAATGGCGACCAGATGTCGATGTACGGCATCAACTCGTCGGTGCCCAAGACCTTGGTTAAGTATATGGTAGACTGGTATGCCAACAACCGTGCCGAGGGTAAGTTGCGCGAGGCACTCCTCGATGTTGTGGCTACGCCCGTGAGCCCTGAGCTGCTGCCTGCCGATGGCGAGAAGATTGCCCAGAAGACCGAGGATATCGTAGGCCCTTACGACCTCCACGACTTCTTCCTCTACTGCGCTCTGCGCCGTCGCTATGCCCCTGCAAAGATTGCTATGCTGGCATCTATCGCCTTCGAGGGTACCTACGACAAGGCTACTATTATCAAGTGGTTGAAGGTATTCTTCCACCGCTTCTTCTCGCAGCAGTTCAAGCGTTCGGCAATGCCCGATGGACCTAAGGTGGGTGCTGTGGGTCTTTCGCCCCGTGGTGACCTGCATATGCCGTCAGACGCTCAGGAGAGGGCTTGGCTGGCCGAAGTCGAGGAGATGGAGAAGGAACTTGACGCCCTTGTATAATACATTGATAACTATCTAATTATACTACAAATATGAAGAAGATTATCGTTCTTTTCATCGCGTTGGCATCGTTTTCGGTAAATGCCAATGCTCAGAACTTTCTCAATGCCTTGAAGGTCGCTGCAACAAACCTTATCGACAAGGCTACCGACGGCAAGGCTACCGAGTTGATGTTGCCTGGCACTTGGAACTATAAGGAGCCTGCCGTAAAGCTCGTTTCGGACAACGCCTTGGCAGATGCTGCTGCAAATGCCGCTATGAGTGGCATCGAGGGCCGCTTGCAGAAGGCCTACAACTACGCTGGCATCAAGGCTGGTAGCTGCTCGTACACCTTCAATGCCGATGGCACATTTACTGCTGTGTTGGGTAAGCGTACCTTGTCGGGTACCTATACCTACGATGCTTCGACACATGCTATCGAGCTGAAGTACTCGTCAAAGATTTTCAATCTTGGCACCACCAAGGGCTACGCCTACCTTGAGGGCAACACCCTCGACCTTGTCTTCGACTGCTCAGGCCTTATGTCGTTCCTCACAAAGCTTGGCTCTAAGGTTTCGGCGTTGAACAGCATCACCTCGCTTATTGGCAACTACGACCAGATGATGGTTGGCTATAACTTCTCGAAGTAGTATGCGCAAGGTAGTATCTATGGCAGTCGTTGTGGCGGTGGCTATGATGCTTCCCGCCACAGCCTCTGCGCAGTTTGATCTCTCGCGTGCCCTCGGCGCATTCTTCGGTGCTATCACCAAGACCGAGCAGAGCGAGAAGCATGAAGCTACGGAGCAGAAGGCAGAAACCAAGCCCGAGGCTCAACAACCTCAGACTCAGCAACCTCAGCAAAACCCCTTCGAGATGCTTCAGCAGTTGCAGCAGACGCAGCAGCCCCAGAAGTCGCCCTTCGAGATTTTGGCAGAGAATGCACCCGCGGCTCGCACACTCTATGGCAACTGGCTCTATGAGGATGCAGGTGCTGAGTACCTCGGCAACAACCCCTTGGCCGATATGGCTATCTCGCAGGCTGAGCAGTATGCCAAGGCTAAGATTGTCGCTGCGGGCATCAAACCTGGCTCGTTCTCGGTATACCTTCGTCGCAATGGCACAGGCACCATCACCTTTGGTGAGCGCACCCTCTCGGGTCGCTATGTCTACAATTCGGAGGATGCCACAATCATCATCTCGGGCACTATCAACAATGTTGCCGTGTCGGTAAGTGGCTATGTCCGCTACTCGGAGGGCCACCTCGACATCTTGGTTGAGGCTAACTCGGCGCTCGATGCTCTGTTGAAGGTCTACCCCGAGCTTGCCACCGACCAGACGGTGCAGATGGTATCGGGTATGCTGGCATCGTTCCCGGGCGTATATGCCACTGGAATGTTTAGCTTAATGTAGAAGCGTCAGCATCTAATACAACAATCCCCCAAGGCGATTACCTTGGGGGATTGTTGTTATAGGATGACCTTAAGACCATTAAGATTTTTTCCTATCGTCTCATCGTCTTACTTCTCCTATCGTCTTAAAAATCTCATTGCTCTTTGCTCTTTGAACTTTGCTCTCGCTTTAGAACGGCAAATCGTCTGGGTCGTCGTTCATAGGTGCTGCGGGAGCCATAGGTGCTACGGGCTGTGGCGCAGGCTGAGCAGGTTGTGCCTGACGGTAGGGCTGAGGTGCTGGCTGGGCATATGTCTGAGGTGCCGCTGGCTGATAGCCCTCCTGTGCGCCATTGTCGCTACGCTTGCCCAAGAGCTTCATATCGTCGGCAACAACCTCCGTGGCGTAGTGCTTCTGACCATCGCGCTCCCACTCACGGCTACGCAAGCGACCCTCGATATATAGCTGTGAGCCCTTGCGCACAAACTTATCCACCACCTCGGCCAGTCCGCGCCATAGCGTGATGGTGTGCCACTCGGTATGCTCCGTTGTCTCGTTTGTCTGGCGGTTGAAGATACGCTCGGTAGTTGCCAAGCGCACACGCGCCACCTTAACGCCTGTCTCCAAGGTACGCACCTCGGGGTCAAGACCTACATTTCCTACTAATATTACCTTGTTTATCATAGTTTTTAAAATTAGCAATTGCTAATTGCTCATTGCTCATTGCTCATTTGAATTTTTCTTCTTAAACTTCGGCTCTTCCTCCTCGATATGCTCAATCTCGGCTACGAGGTGGCCTATGAAGTTCTGGTCGGGACCAGGGATAAGTGTCAGCTCGATAGGCTGATAGTACATCTGTCGGCGTAGACGCTCGGGCAGACGCTTTGTGCGACGCAGCTTCACGGCATCCTTCTCGGTCATCAAGATTATGGCTCTCGGGTGTCGTTTGTGGTGCTCGTTGATTAGCTTTAGGTCATCTATCGAGTAGCGGTGGTGGTCGCCAAAGATTAGCTTGTCGACCACATTAAACCTCTCGCCTGCAGCACGCACAAAGGGTCGTGCATTGCCTACGCTTGAGAGCAGTATCGCCTGTTGGCCATAGTCCACCGTCTCCCTATCCTCGCAGTCGAAGAGGGGTATTATCGGCAGGTCGGTAATTGTCGAGAAGTATACCTTCTGGTAGGCTATCGAGCGTAGCTTGTTGTGCCATAGGCGTCTGTCGAGGGGTGTCATATCCTCGGGGCACTTGTTCACGACGAAGAAGTGCGCAGCCTTAAGCCTCGACTTTAGGTCGCGTAGCTTGCCTAAGGGCAGCAGTGCATCGTTGTAGTAGGGGCGTGTGGCATCGAGAATTACGATATTTATCTTGGCCTTGACCTTGCGGTGCTGGAAGCCGTCGTCCATAATTATAAGGTTCACCTCGGGGTGCTCCTTGCGTATGCGCTCGATGCCCGCCACACGGTCCTCGGAGACGACAACCACCGAGTCCTGGAACTTCGTCTTCATCTGTAACGGCTCGTCACCCACATCGAGGTAGGAATCCGTGGTCTGCACTTCGCGGTAGCCCTTGGTGCGACGACCATAGCCACGCGAGAGTATGGCGATGTTGTACGACGACGATAGCGACGATAGCAAGAACTCTGCCGTGGGTGTCTTGCCTGTGCCACCTACGGTGATATTGCCGATGCAGATAATAGGGATATCGAAGGAGTAACTCTTCTTTACTCCCCAGTCGTAGAGACGATGGCGTATTGCAATCACCGCTCCGTATATCCACGATAGAAATCTCTTAAGTGCTTTCATTTGTACTCTGCATCGTCGGGCGCATAATCCCGCTATTCGGTCAAAGATAGCAATAATTTTTCAAACCGCCAAATCCCACCCGCGAAACACGATAATTTATAGATAAATAGGTGGTTTTAGTGTAGGATATTTCGCAAATTTTACCTATCTTTGCGCATTATGAAAAGACTAAATTTGCTTGTTGCGCTTGTGGTTGCTATGTTGGCTACGGCGTGTTGGGGAGGTGGCGAAGAGGCTACCTCGGTCGAAGAGATTGCGCCAGAGCCCGTATTGCTCTATGGCATCGACATCGAGGGTTACACCATCGAGGAGGATACCGTGCGCCTTGGCGAGACCTTGGGCGCTATCCTTGGTCGTAGGGGCATCTCTGCCGTTATGGTCGACCGCTTGGACAAGGCGGCTAAGGAGGTATTTCCCTTGCGCCAAATCCGTGCCGACAATGCCTATACCACCTTTGTGCGCAACTATAGCGACTCGTTGGGCGACCACTCGTCGCTCGACCATATGGTCTACCACCGCAACGCTATCGACTATGTCGTATTCTCGTTTGTTGGCGACTCTGTTGCTGTCCGTTGTGATGCTCGCCCAGTGCGCATCGAGCGCCGTAGAGAGAGTGCCACCATCGAGTCATCGTTGTGGGGCGCTATTATGGCTGAGGATTTGCCCTACTCGCTCGCTGCCGAGTTCGAGGATATCTACCAGTGGACTGTCGACTTCTTCGGCATCCAGCAGGGCGACTCGTTCAAGGTTATCTACGACGAGAAGTTCGT
Source organism: Alistipes sp. (assembly GCA_017628735.1). Classification (GTDB taxonomy): domain Bacteria; phylum Bacteroidota; class Bacteroidia; order Bacteroidales; family Rikenellaceae; genus Alistipes. The sequence goes on from JAGBYO010000028.1 coordinate 9,585, forward strand.
GGACTCTACCTCTGTCGGCATCGGTCGCATCTGGGGTGCAGAATTCTCGCACGGTGGCAAGACCTACTACGCTATACCATACGCTCAGGAGGAGGGTAAGTTGCTCTACTGGGAGGCTAATGGCGAGTCGTTGCGCAAGCAGCTGCTAAAAGCGCCGTTGAAGTATTCGCGCATCAGCTCGAAGTTCTCATATCGCCGTCTACACCCCGTACACCGCGTCTATCGCCCACATACGGGTGTCGACTATGCCGCACCTGCGGGTACTCCCGTACACTCTGTTGCCGACGGCACGGTCATCTTCCGTGGCTGGGGTGGCGGTGGTGGCAACACCATCAAGATTAAGCACGCTGGTGGTTTGCAGACGGGCTATCTCCACCTCAAGAGCTTTGCTAAGGGCATCGCCGTGGGCTCTCGCGTGTCGCAGGGTCAGCTTATCGGCTATGTCGGCTCTACGGGCACATCTACAGGTCCCCACCTCGACTACCGCGTATGGAAGAATGGCACGCCTATCGACCCATTGAAGATACCACAGGAGCCTGCCGAGCCTATCGTTGAGGAGCATCGTGAGCGCTTCGAGGCTATCCGCGACCGTGTGCTTGCCGAGTTAGCGGGCACATCACCCGAGGAGGAGTGGATTAAGGAGGAGGACTTGTTCCCCGAACTTAAGAAGGCTGAGGTCGCAGATACCACAGCCGTAGCGGATGTTGCACCCACAACCCCCGAGAAGTAATGGTCGACGAGCGCATAACGCGATTTATCGCCAAGCACCATGTCCTCACCCTTGCCACCGTTGGCGAGGGTGGCGAGGCATGGGTTGCCAACTGCTTCTATGCCTACGACCGTAAGCGCAATCTCTTTATCTTCACCTCGGACAGCGCAACACGCCACGGTGCGGAGATGTCGCATAACCCGAGGGTCGCCCTCTCTGTTGTTCGTGAGACACGCATCGTGGGATGTGTTCAGGGTGCGCAGATAGTGGGCAATGCCCGCCCTGCCGACGACGAGGCACATAAGGCATATATCAAGCGTTTCCCCTATGCCGTAGTCGCTCCCCTCACCCTTTGGATGGTCGAGCCTACGCTTATAAAATTTACTGATAACACTCTTGGATTTGGTAAGAAATTGATATGGCAAAACGAGGAGTTATAATCGTGGCTGGTGGGTCAGGTAAGCGTATGCAGTCGGCTCTGCCTAAGCAGTTTATGATGCTTGGGTCGTTGCCTGTTGTGGCGCATACCATCAACACATTCTCCGAAGCTCTGCCTGGTGCCGAGATTGTCGTTGTCTTGCCTGAGGAGCATATTCCCCTTTGGCGCAACCTTGCTGCAAGGTTCGATGTCGCTGTGCATCGCTGCATTGCGGGTGGCAAGGAGCGCTTCCACTCCGTAAAGAATGGTCTTGATGCCCTCTCTTCGGA
>JAGBYO010000029.1 GCA_017628735.1 Alistipes sp.
CGAGAGTGAGTGTGCCTCGCCAGAGAGAATGGCCTCCTCGCCCACGAATGCTACAACAGCATCTACGCTACGAGCAGCTGCAACGGCTGCGGGGATACCTGCGGTAGAGGCATCGCGGCTATATGACAAGGCGGGCTCATAGACAACTTCGTAATCTTTGCGAAGTGCCGTAAGAGGTGTTACGGTGTATGCCTCCTCGCCATCGAAAGCCCAAGTGCCGAGCTGGTCGTAGGGTGCATCAGCCATAGGGCCAGTAACAAGAATTCGCTTTGCCGACTTTAGGGGCAATACATCGTTGTTGTTCTGAAGCAGGATTGCCGACTCCACAGCGCTCTGCTTGGCTGCTGCCAAGTGCTCAGGGGCGTATGCCACCTGACGAGCAAGAGCCTCATCTACATAGGGATTCTCGAACAAGCCGAGGCGGAATTTAAGCTTGAGGATATTGCGAACAGCATTGTCGATGGTCTCCATCTTAATCTTGCCCTCGTCAACAAGCGCCTTGACATACTGAACATAGCCAAACGACATCATATCCATATCGACACCTGCGTTAATCGAGAGCTCGGTAGCGTGCTTCAAATCCTCAGCAAAGCCGTGAGCCACCATCTCACCCGACGAATTCCAGTCTGTAACGACCATACCGTCGAAACCCCACTCCTCGCGCAAAATGTCGCGCAAGAGCCACTCATTACCTGTCGAGGGCAAGCCATCGACATCGTTAAACGAGGTCATAAGCGTAAGTGCGCCGGCCTCGACACACGCTTTGAAAGCGGGGAAGTAGGTGTTGCGCAGTGCACGCTCCGAAATCATCGTGGTGTTGTAGTCGCGACCACCCTCAGCAGCGCCATAGCCCACAAAGTGCTTGATACAAGCCGCCATAGAGGTGGGGTCGGTGAAGTCCTCACCCTGATAGCCCTTGACCATCGCTACACCCATCTGAGTGTCGAGGTATGGGTCCTCGCCCGAACCCTCGGCGATACGGCCCCAACGGGGATCGCGTGCAATATCGAGCATTGGCGAGAATGTCCATCTTACGCCTGAGGCAGTAGCCTCGACAGCAGCTACACGAGCGCCCTGCTCAACGAGTGCGGGGTCGAAGGTGGCTGCCAAGCCGATAGGAATAGGGAAGATGGTGCGGAAGCCGTGGATAACATCGCGGCTAACGAGCAACGGAATACCGAGGCGGCTCTCCTCGACAGCGACACGCTGTACGGCGTTAATCTCTACGGGGTCTACGATATTCAGAATAGAGCCTACATTGCCCTTGGCAATCTCGGCCGAGAACTGATAGCCTCCCGACACTTGATTCATCTGACCAATCTTCTCCTCGAGGGTCATCTGGGCTAACAACTCATCAACCTTGCGGTCGATTTCGTCGCCAGCAGGTGCTGCACAGCTCGCTGCGAACAAAGCACCAAAAATTAGTAAGTGTTTGAGTTTCATAATTGTATGTTTTGTGTTTGTTCTTCGTTGCGTTTACTCTATCTTCTGGAAGACACGCACATAGTCAATCTCGTAGGTTGTGGGCAGGCAGCTCTCGTCGATACCCATAGCACCGCCCCAGTTACCACCCCACGCAAGGTTGAGCTTGAGGTAGAAGGGGTTGAAGAAGGGCCAAGTGTTGTAGTCGCCCTTGCCATCATTCGTGAAGGTGAAGTGAAGCTTGCCATCGAAGTAGAACTTCAAATAATCCTCGGTCCACTCTACGGCGTAGGTGTGGAACTCCGAAGTGGCGGTCGGGATATGTATCTCGTTGGTCTTCTGCGTGCCGATAGAGTGGTAGTATGCCTTGCAGTGGATTGACGACGATACATAGTTCTCGTGGTAGCCCACATGCTCCATAATATCAATCTCGCCATCATCGGGCCAAGCACGGAAGTTCTTGGGCATCATCCAGAACGCAGGCCAAGTACCCTTGCCCTTGCAGAGCTTGAGACGACCCTCGAAGTAGCCGTATGTCCAGCTCTGCACGGTGTTCATACGAACAGAGCGCACCTTGCCGTCAATCTTCTGTGCCGTAATCTTCAGTGTGCCGTCAGATACCTCGGCGATGCGTACACCGTTGTACTTACCGCCCGAAACATAGTCCTGAAGCTCGTTGTTGCCCCAGCCACCATCGCCTGTTTCGTACCACCAGTTGTCGGTAGAGGGTGATGATACGCCCGCTGTGTCGAACTCATCGTGCCATACAAGCTCATAACCCTCAGGAGCGGCTATCGAGGGCTCAACATACTCTGCCGTTTCGGGCTTTGTGAAACCATCGGGAGCCACGAAGTTAAACCATACATATATCTTTGCAAGGTTGGCGTTGTCAGTGCAGTCCAATGTCGTAAGCTTCTGCAAACGCTGGATATCCAACTCCGTGAGGTTGTTGCCTGAGCAGTCGAGATACTCCAACTTGGTAAGTTTCGTTACATCAAGCTCGGTAAGAGCGTTATCCGAGCAGTCGAGATATGTGATTTCGGTAAAGTATGTCGAAAGCTCTGCCATCGACTTGATGCTCTTGCCCGAGCACTCAATCTTGCGAATCTCGCGAGCCTCCTTGGTCGATAGTATGCCATCGCCATCCGCATCGTGCTTCTCAACAAGTGCAGCAAGGAAGTTTGCGTCGGCAATCACCACCGCCTCGATATCGTAGTTCTGCTTAACCTTAAGCTCCAAGGTCTTGCTCTTGCGGCGGAACTCCACAACGCCCTCACGCACATCGCCCGTTTTGTTCTCCTCGATTGAGAGCTTCACGGTAGTTGTGCCCGAAACACCACCGCTTGGCTGTGCCTTGACCCAGTCGATTTGTGGGTATACGCCCCACTCGCCATCAGCATCAACAGTGATATTCTGAGTCTGCTTTTCGTAGCTGACAGTCAAAATCTCAGCGCTGAGCGTGATATTGCCCTCACTCTGCTGTGGCACCTCCTTATTCTCGCCACATGCCACTGCAACCAACGACAGAGTCATTGCCATAATGCTCAAAAGGTAGTGTCTTACTCTCATTGTGGTAAACTCAATAAAAATTATTGTTTCGTAAATGAATAAAGATAATAAAGGCAAGCAGAGCAAGTGTTGCCCTGCTTGCCCAAATATTTAGAAGATTACTCCGCCTCGCGGTGCTCCTGAAGGAGGACATCCTTGATGTTTACAACAGTATTCTCTGCGCAGCCGCCAAAGTCGAAGAAGAGGTTAATCTTCGACATATCAATACCTGACATATTAGGCACCTTATAAACAAAGTCCTCATATGCCGTAAGCGCATGACGATCTGCGAAATAGAATGTGTTATCATCACCTTCAAGCACCAACTTGATAGTTACACCAGGATGATCCATAGTAGAGTTAAGTACTACATAGAAATCGTAGTTCTTGTCTGCTGATGTGGTCATATCAGTCTTGAATGCCACCTGAGCCTGCCACTGGTCGGTAGTTGCAACAGGAAGAGTGATGGTATAGTCGTTAGTACCATTCTCCTCGAAACCTGGGTTGTCAATTGGAGACCAACCTGGAGCGTAATAGTAGGTCATCTCAAGAATATTGCAGTTGAGCCACAAATTACCCTCGTATGCGGGATCGTAGATGGTCTGATCACCAAACTTAGCCTTCTTAACCTCCATATCGAGGATGCCATCGTTGTCGGTGAAGAAGAATGTGTAGTAACCGGGCTCTGTACCCTCGATAGTGTGGATGTTACCATCGTCACCTGGGATGTGGAAGAAGCCATTGTCAGTTACGGTGCCATA
>JAGBYO010000030.1 GCA_017628735.1 Alistipes sp.
TACGATAATTGCAAGCAATATTGCGATAAATAACGCAGACCACAATATAACTCGTATCTTAGATTCTTTCTCTTTTATTGTTTGCAGTTCTAAGTTATGCCTCTCTTCTACAAACTTAGTATCTTGTTGCATTATAGCCCAAGTGGTGCTATCGGATACGATCATATACTCTTTGTATGCTCTCAAGGACTCTTCGTATCTTCCTAGATTCTCATATATCTCTGATTTTAGAGCCCTGTACTTTATCTCTTCCGATGTCTTTGTGCAATTTTTGTACCGCTCTATTGCTTGTAGTGCCTCTTCATATAGACCTAATTTTTGATAGGCATTTGCCAATGAGAGCCAATCTATATTCTCCTCAGGAATAGTATTAAGGTACTCAGCCACGGCATCTTTAAGTTCTGCATCGGTGCCACAATCTTCGAGATATGTTATATAAGATGAGTAGAAACCAAGTAACAAAGGAAAACTCATAATCTCCCTTAGTTGCTTACACTCATCAATATAGGGCAAAGCATTTTCATGCTCATTTTTTAAGGTATATCCGTTAACTATAAGGATTAAGCAATTTACATAACTATGATGCCTTCCAGCCTGTTTGAAGTATGATGCAGCCGTTTTATGTGTTTCAATAAAGCTGTCCCACTCATATAACGAATAATAGATTGAGCCTCGATTAAAATATATTCGAGCCTTAGTCAATATATCATCTGATTCATCACCTTCAGAGATAGCTTTTACAAAACACTCCATTGCCAAAGCATCATTGCCTGCATTCTGATAGATACGACCTTGATAAAAGTAGGTGCGCAACTTATCGGTTGCCGTGCCGTTGTCCTCGTAATAGTCAATAGCAGGTTGCAACACCTCAAAGTCGGTCTTGTCGATAAAGTTCTTATCAAACGCCATAGAGAACAACAAGGCGTGTTTAGCTCGCTCCTCGGCAGAAGAGAGGTCGCCGGCATCAATGCCCTGCAACACAACAAGTGCGCTATCGGGTTGTTCCTCGATAAAGCTCTCCACCGAAGATAGTGTTGCCCAATGCTCCGAGTGGCGATTGCACGCCATAAAAGATAGTACAACAACTAAAGCAATGATATATTTTCTCATACAATTTACCATTATAGCACAAAGATACGGATTTTTTTTTGTAATAGCGCAATCTTTTGAGCGAGGTAATCGGTATAGTTGTTGGTAGGAGATTGAGTAACCAAAATATTTGAACTATGAAAAGAGATTTGATTTTTGCGGCGGCCAGTGTACTACTCATAGCATCGGCAGCCAACGCTCAGCAACCTGAGCGAACATTAGTAGAGGTGTGGCGCGAGGGCGACTATATCGTAGAGCGATACATAGTGGCAGACAACAAGCCCCACAAGGCGGAGTATGAGATACACTTTGCCATAAACTCATCAACGCCAAACGACAAATTCTCGGATAACACATCAGAGCTTAAAGCCCTCGATGCGCTATTCAACGACATGAAAGACAACAAGATGATGCACCTGAAGAGCATCACCGTAACAGGCTACGCATCGCCCGACGGCACAACGAAGAAAAACGAAGCGTTGGCCAAGGAGCGTGCCGAGCATATAGCATCAATGATAGCCGAGCGCTATAACCTCAAGGAGAGCAACATAGCCATAAGCTCGAATGTCGAAAAGTGGAGCGCCACAGCACCTGCAATAGAGGATTCGAAACTCGACAACAGAGGTGCGATAGTGCGCATGGTGAGCAGCAACGAAGCACCGATGGTCGTGGACAACCGCCTAAAGCGTGAGGGCGAGGCGTGGAAGTATCTGACAACCGACATCTTGCCCGATATGCGCCGTGCGGTGGTATCGGTAACATACACCGAAGACCATATAGCCGACACAAGAGTATACAGCCCCGAGGAGATAATCATCATCGAGGAGGTAACAGAGGAGAAGAAGCACCACGACAAACATCAAAAAGATGACGACAAGGGCAAGCACCACAAGAAGCACGACCGCAAACGCCGACACAAGATGGTGGATGAGTGGGAGGGCATAATCATCGACTACGGCGCATCGGAGAACTAACGCACGAGCGACAAACGGTAGATTTCTCCTCAAAAATTTGCAAATAACAATAGGTTTGATTAACTTTGCATATTAAGAAATTAACTAAACTATTATAATTATGGCAAATTTACGAGTACTTAAGAAGGAGATTGACTACCGCTTGGAGGAGTTTGTTTTTGATTGCGAGATGGCAGCCTTTATGCAGCCCAACAAGGAGGAGCAGATTGTGGAGCTTATGGCGAAGAGCGTAGACCTTCGCAACCTCTTGTTCCACAAGGCGATGAATCCCGCAGAGCCCAAGAACCGCTCACTCACCAAGAAGCACTACGCAGCATTGCGTCGTGATATGGTTGATAGCTTCGAGGCGTTGTTTGGCGACCTCAGCAAGGTTTGCGAGTAAGCAACACCATCCTTCCAAAAATAGATTAGGCTACCTTTTCGGGTAGCCTAATTTGTTTATAGGTTTTCAGCCGTTCTAACGCACTCGGAGTCGGCGACCGATACGGAGAGTCGTTGTTGACTTAATGCCGTTAAGACGACAGATTGCCGAGACCGTAGTGCCATACTTGCGGGCAAGAGCACCTAGCGTATCGCCCGAACGGATGGTGTGGTACTTCATGGCCTCGATAGCTTTACGCTCTGCCTCCTCCTCATTCTCGGCAGCTATCTCATCGTCGAAGTTCTGCTCGAACTTAGAATATGGCGAGAAGTGGCGACGCTTAAGCAGAAGCTCGGCACGGCGCAAATCACCAGTCGTAAAATCGATAATGCGCTCAGGGTCAAACGACTTGCCCTTATATCGTGCCTCGAAATGGAGGTGAGGACCAGTGCTTCGACCAGTGCTACCACCCTTGCCTATCTGCTGACCAGCAACAACCCAGTCGCCAACCTCCACCTCACGCTCCGAGAGGTGAGCATAGTAGGTCTCAAGGCCATTGTTGTGGCGAACAACGATAAGATTGCCATAGTTGCCCGCATACTTCGACACACGCACCTTGCCATCGAAAGCGGCATAGATGGGGTCGCCAGTCTTAAGCGACAAATCCAAGCCCTGATGAGGGCGACCACGACGCATACCATAGCGCGAGGAGATGCGACCCATATAGGGGAAGTGGTAGCTCTCCAACGAGTCCACAAGCTTAATCGCCGTAGCCACGGGCAGAGAGTCTACAGGGATGTCGGCATAGGCGTGGATAGTATCCGTAGACCAGTGGTCGCTAAAGATTGTAGCATCCTCCTTATAGTCCTCCGAGAGGATATAGCGCCAAGTATTGTTATTGAACAGGATAATGCTCAACGACTTATTCTCCGTAGGGAGGGTATCTATAACCGATACCTTGCCGAGCGTAGGCACAGAACGAACAGGCTGATACTCAACACGAGCTACACTATCACGCTTAAGGCTATCCTGCGCAACACCCACACTATCGGCCTCTTGTGCCACGGCAACCGACACACTCAGCAACGCCACAACCGCGACAACAATGTTTTGAATCTTCATCTTTCTATCTCTATTTTTGTTCTTTAAGCATATCCTCGGCAAGCTCCAGCTGACGGTAGAAATCCTCGCCAAAGGCACGGATAATAGGCTCTTTAAGACCCTTATATACAGGCACACCGAGCCTCTTACCACACTCACGGGCCGAGCTACACACAGCCCAACGATGATAGTTCAAGCCCGCCGAGCCATTGCGGAAGCGCTTGACACGAATGGGATATAGGTGGCACGAAATGGGCTTGATAAAGCCACACTTACCCTCACGATAGGCGCGCTCGATAGCGCAGAAGGTGATGCCATTCTCCTCGAAGGCATAGGCACATGCAGCATTATCGACTAAGGGTGTGGTGTAGTCGCCATCGACATCCACAACCATAAAGCCCTGCTCCTCAACAGCCCTTCTACCCTCGTCGGTCATATAGGGCGAATAGTTCTCCCACTCCTCCTCCAAGAGGTCGACCTCGTCAATATCGAGGGGTGCGCCCGAATCACCCTCGACACAGCAGATACCCTTGCACTTGCTCAAATCGCAGGCAAAGCCTTCACGCAAAAGGTCGAGGCTCACAATCTTATCATCAATCTCAATCATCGCTCTATGGGTTATAGATATCTTTGTAGCGGAACGACAAAATCTCGTAGATAACATCGTGGAACTGCTTAGCCTCGATATTATCGGGGTTGAGTTGCTTCGCTTTGTTGAAGTCGTTGATAGCCTTGCCCCACTCGTTGTGGCGGTAGTAGCACTTGCCACGCTCGACATAGAGGTCATCACGCTCGGGGTTGGCATCAATCAACGCATTGAGGCTCACGATGCGACCAGCGAGAGTCCAGAGCTGCTTCTCGGTGATATACTTTGCCACCGAGGGTGACACCATAGCCGAAATATCCTCGTTGCGTTCACGCTTATCGCGAATCTCAGTCGATGAGAACTCCACAAAGGGTGCATCCTCCAAGATGGTTACCCTATCGGCAAACTTCTCGACCTCGTAGCCCTTGCGGGGATATACATATATCTTATACTCGTTCAAGATACGCTCATAATCCTTCCACTCGTCGAAACGAGCCCAGATATCACTGCCTGTGATAATGGCAAACTCCATCTCCGCACCACACGACTCTTTGAGGAAGTCAAGAGTGTTGATGGTATACGACGGCTTCTCCAACACAAACTCCACCACCGAGGGCTTTATTCTTTCGGGATAGCGTGACTCCTTGCAAGCAAGCTCGGTCATCTCATATCGTGTATATTCGGGGGTCTGCAACAGAGCCGCCTTAAAGGGATTCTGAGGCGAGATAATCAACGCCACCTCGTCGGCAAGGTCCTTATCTAATGCATATTCGGCAAGCGCAATATGACCATTGTGAATAGGGTCAAACGAGCCGAAATATAGCAACATACGCTTTTTCATCTTCACTATTACTTTAAGAAGTTATTGATGATATCCGTAGCCTCGTTCACAGCATCTGCCAACACATCGTTAACCACCGTGTGGTCGAACTCCGATGCCTTCGACAACTCAAACTCTGCCTTACCAATACGCTTCTGGATTACCTCCTCAGAGTCGGTGCCACGGCCACGCAAACGGCGCTCAAGCTCCTCTACCGAAGGGGGCATAATAAATATTGAGCAGGCATCATCGCCAAAGAGACGCTTAAGGCTGATACCGCCCATAACATCAACATCAAAGACGATAACATTGCCCTTAGCCCAGATGCGCTCTACCTCGCTCTTGAGCGTGCCATAGCAAGTGCCGGCATAGACCTCCTCCCACTCTACAAACTCATCACGCTCGACACGCTGACGGAACTCATCCGACGAGAGGAAGTAGTAATCGACGCCGTGCTGCTCCTTGCCACGGGGCTGTCGTGAGGTGGCAGAGATAGAGAACTCAAACTGCGGAAAACGCTGCAAGAGCTCGCGGACAATCGTTGTCTTGCCCGAGCCACTCGGTGCTGAAAATATCACCAACTTACCCATATATTATTAAAAGGCTATAAATTACAAAATGTTGAGTACCTGCTCCTTAATCTTCTCGAGCTCATCCTTCATCTTAACTACGAGGCGCTGCATATTTGCCTCGTTAGACTTCGAGCCCATAGTATTGATTTCGCGACCAAGTTCCTGAGCGATAAAGCCGAGCTTACGACCAGGCGCCTCCTCCTCGGCAGCCACCTCTCTAAAATAGCGACAATGGTTATCAAGGCGCACCTTCTCCTCCGTGATATCGAGTTTCTCGATATAGAATATCATCTCCTGCTCGAGGCGGTTGTTGTCTACCTCAAGCTGAAGCTTCTCGATATTCTCGCGGATGCGGTTCTTGATGGTATCCACACGGGCGCTCTCAAAGGGCTCTACCTCGTGGCGGTACTGCTCGATAAGGTCGATGCGCTTAAGGAGGTCGGCAATAAGTATAGCACCCTCCTGAACTCGGAAGGCATTAAGCTCCGCAGCAGCCATCTTTACTGCCTCTACGATAGCCGCAATCTCCTCTACCGACACCTCACGCTCCTCTGTGGTAACGACATCGGGAAGGCGCAACAGCGACTGCACAAGTGCGCTATCGTCTACCGACAACTGCACCTCGACACATGCCTTGCGTAACTCGGCAGCATACGCCTTGAAAGCCTCGGTGTTGATATGTGCAGAGGTCTCTGCCACAGTAGTCTCAACCGTGATAAAGCAGTCTACCTTACCGCGTTGCAACTCGCGAGTGATAATATTGCGCACCTCCGCCTCGGCAGCTCGGTACTTACCAGGCAACTTAATCGAGAGGTCGAGCTGCTTTGAGTTAAGCGAACGCAGCTCTACACGAAACTTTTTATCACCACAAACGGCCTCGCCTTTACCGAAGCCCGTCATTGACTTTATCATATATCGTTCAATAGTTAATATACATTAATTCAATCTACAAAGATACACTTTTTTTATGAATAATTAACAGGTATTTAGAAAATAGTAATTTGAACCTGATTTTTCTCGGGATAATAGATGAGCCGGAGGTCGAAGTGCAGCGACTTCTAGTCGCAAACTCGCGCGGATACCGCTTAAAAAAACAGCGCAGACCTCTCGGAGGTCAAGCAATAAATCACTATAATATCCGCGCAACCGCCATTTAAGGTGATTACAGCGGTTGGGGATGAGACACAAGTTGGCGAGAGCATTAGGCTTTAGCCTGTGGGGGTTGGGATGTGGCTTTGCGAGCTTGCTCGTATAGAGCCATACCCCAACGCACACTACGACCGAAGGTCGGCTATCGCCAACCACAAACCACAA
>JAGBYO010000031.1 GCA_017628735.1 Alistipes sp.
AACGGTCTTGGAGATGGACGCCTTTATTCGCACCATACAGCAACGATTTGGATATTCTGATACAGACCTCGACAAATCATTATTCAGTATGGTCAATGGCAAGGCTGTATATGTTCCTAATATAGGCGAGAAAAATGAGGCGGTAGCAGCACAGACCTACGACTATGCTCTGTATATGAATCAGAATACTGTTCCTGAGATTGTACGAGCAGCCACAACTTACCGTAATGCTATCTCGAGTGCTGCAAAAGCGCAGGAGTTGATGCGTAGCGGTGGTTACGACTTCGACCAGCTTGCAGCTTGGGGCTTCTCAATGGATGAGAATGGTCGTTGGGTGCAGCAGGTATTGGGTAAGAATGCTACGGATGAGGAGCGTGTCGAGAATCTTGCCAATCGTAAGTTGGCTCACACCTCTCTTGTAAAGTTCTTCGCTGCACTTCGACAGACCTTCGGTGGTTCGGCAGAGGCTGCAGAGAATATCTTGCGAGTAGCAGGTTTCACTCCGGATATGTACAGCAACGAGCCAGAGTCTAACGATATGCGACCATTTGATAGCAATCCTATCACCAACCAGCATCTATATGATGAGGGCCCGGATGATGGAGGTGCCGGTGGTAACTACTCAGGAACAGGCAGGCTATCCTCTGCCGCTCCAAAACAAGTAATAGTAAATATTGAGAGCCTCCTCAGCGTCTCTACCATTGACCTTATGAAGAGCAAGGAGGGACAGACCGAGGAGGTACAGAACTTAAAACAACAATTAGCGCAGGCACTCATAGATGTGGTTCACGACTTTGATGCCTCGTGGAATGCATAAACAGTATGGCACGACTACTACAAATAGCAGCATCAACACTTCTCAGTGGAGGTATTCTTGGCGGTGGTAACTGGATGGGATATATCAGCAATGCCACCCGCCAGGCTATCGGCATGGGACTGGCGGAGCTCTCGGAAGGTCAGGTTCATTACTTTTCCAAACACCACGACCTACTGAAGCGTGCCGCAATACAGATTGTATCTCAGACGGCATATGGACTGTTGCGCTCATATCCTCGCTACCTGCAATACTGGGAGCAGCGTGTGCGTGATAAATATCTCGAAACTCAGTCGCAGTCGAGCCTTGCAAACAAGACAGGACAATACTACAAGCTTATCAGTGAGCAGCAGGCGGTAGCCCAGAAGAAGAACTACACAGATACTATTGTCGGCAGAACGGTGCAGGACTACCTCGAACTCTCCATATCCAAGGAGGGAAAGTACTACGATAACAAGGAGTGCAAGGTTGAGCCAAACACCAAGTATGGCATTGTAACCTTTGTGGATCTTGGCCCTCATGTCAGTGTGTCAAGCAAGAACAACATCTTGCTCACACAGGTGCAGGGGCGTGACTACACCCGCAAGGAATTTATCTCGGGTGGCGATATGGAGATTACCATCAACGGAAAGATTACATCTAAGTATCCCGATGTCTATCCTGAGGCGGAGATATCCAAGTTTATTAAGTTGGTGCAGTACAAAGGTGTCATTGACTGCGACAATACCGTGCTCCGCCAGTTCAACATCTCTCGACTGATTATTCAAGGCTACTCATTCCCGCATACCGATTGCAGGAATGTTCA
>JAGBYO010000032.1 GCA_017628735.1 Alistipes sp.
ACAACTAATAACTAAAAACTTCTAAAGTCGAGGGAAACACCACACCGTGTCACTACGCCAACCTAACTGCAAAAACTCTCTCAACCTAAAATTCTCTCAACCTCAAAACCTCAAACTCTACGCGCAAGCGCGACAGAAATATAGTCTTTTGCCTAATGCTCAAGGCTCAAGACATTCGCAAAAATAATAATTTTTTTAATAAAACCACCTCTTGCGAAAAAAAAATTTTATCATCGCCGTACTACGCCACTCTGCGCCACATCTTGCGAAATAATGAGTTGATATAGTGGGGCGCTTTCGGGAATTTTGGAGTTATAAATCCCCCGATAGCCCAATGGCGGAATATGAGGAATATGGTTAAAAGACGGTAGAGATTTTTAAGACGATAGGACAAAGGTATTGATGATACCCGACCTCTCTCCGGTCCTTTAGGTCCCTCTGGTCAAAAACAAAAAAAGCACCCGTGTGGGTGCTTTTTGCGAGAGAGCCTCTCGGCTTATTCTTCAGGTAGTTTGAACTCGGTGAAGCCTGCCTTAACAAGGGTGTTGTACCAAGCAAAGCACTTCTTCATATCCGAGAGGTGAACGCGCTCGCGGTCGTACTCGGGGAGTACCTTCGCAAACTCCTCACGGATAGCGTTGTCGGCCTCCTTATGCGAGATAGCCTCCTTGCCACCAGTGTAGTTCCAGATGTTGGTGAAGACATCTGCCAAGGCGATATCCTCGCCCTCGGTGAACATCGAAATCTCGGTGAGCGCGCTAACACGCGATGTTGCCGAAGCATTCATACGCTTGCCATCGAGCAAAGACTCAACGATAATACCGCGCATAGACTGCGCCACAAACTTATACAAACCGGGCTGACCCGAGATTGCCAAAATATCCTTCAATTCCATATGTGTATTTCAGTTGTTAGTTATTAGTTGTTGGATCTAAAAACTCATTACTTGTTCATATTTACATTGAGCTTGGGAGCAGCAAAGCGGATGCCCTGCTTAGGCAACTCGTTGTAGATGCGCTCCTGAATGTCGAACTTCAAGCCCCAGTAGTCCTCGTTCTTGCACCATACGCGAGCCGAGAATACCACAGCACCCTCTGCCAACTCGGTGAGGAACACCACGGGAGCGGGGTCGTTCATAGAACGGCTATCTGCCTTGAGGATAGCGGTGAGTGCCTCACGCACCTTGTCGGCATCGCTGCCATACTCAACCTTCACGGTCCAGTCTACACGGCGGATATCCGAGGTAGAGTAGTTGTCGATAACCGAGGTAGAAATCGAACTGTTGGGGATGTAGATGATGCGGTTGTCAACGGTGATAATCTCGGTAGAGAACAAACCGATGCTCTTAACGGTACCCTCCTCGCCCTGTGCATCGATATAGTCGCCTACGCGGTAGGGCTTGAGGAAGAGAATCATCACGCCACCAGCGAAGTTCTGCAATGTGCCGCTCAACGCCATACCTACAGCCAAACCAGCCGAAGCAAGCATAGCGATAAGCGATGATGTGTTGATGCCCAAAACCTGAATAACGATAAGGATGACAACAACATAGAGCAACACCTTGACGATGCCCGAGAGGAACGAACGGAGCGAGAGCTCTACATTGCGCTTGTTGTAGACCTTGTCCATAAGCTTGAGGACACGGCGGATAATCCAGCGACCTACATAGTAGATAGCCAAGGCGGCAACAACCTTAACTACAAACGAGATACAGCCATCAACAGCCATCTGAATAAGGGTGTCGAAGTCGTAGCTAAGAAGCTCTGATACGCCCTCCTTGATGTTCTCAACATCCGTAACATTCTCGATTACCGTAGCGGGGTCAACGGTAGCAGTCTCCTCCGCAGCAACCTCGGCAGTAGCCTCAGCAACCTCAGCCTCGTTGTCGATAAATAAAAGGTTTTTCATTGTTTTTTATTTGTTTGAATTAACTATATGCGAAAAATTAACGCGACAAAGTTAATTAAATTTTGCAAAATTTCGTATATTTGGCATCATATGATGCACTTTTAGCAGTTTGCCGTTGCAAGAAAGTGCCGCTCAAGTGATGAAACCTAATTTTCTTTTTGTATATTTGCAGTAAATATATAGCCCTATGAATAATATAGAGATTATCCAAATCAACATATCGGGTGAGGATAAGCCCGGCTTGACCTCGATGCTGACGGGTATTCTTGCCCGCCACGATGCCTTTATCCTCGATATCGGTCAGTCGAACATCCACCAGTCGCTGACACTCGGCATCCTATTTATGACCACGCCCGAGCGCTCGGGACAGATTATGAAGGAGTTGCTGTTTAAGGCTTCGGAGATGAGCATACAGATTCGCTTCACGCCCATCACCGAGGAGGAGTACAGCAGTTGGGTGAAGGGTCAGGGCAAGCACCGCTACATCATCACGATGGTGGGTCGCCGCATCACCGCCGAGCATATCTCGCGCGTAACGGAGGCGATATCTCAGGAGGGTCTCAACATCGACGACATCAACCGCCTAACGGGTCGTATGCCGTTGGATGAGGATGAGCGCGCACCAAAGACAAGTATTGAGTTCTCGGTGCGAGGCACGATGTCGGACAAGGGCGAGTTTCAGAATAAGTTGATGGAGATTTCGAAGGAGGGCGAGGTGGATATATCGTTCCAGCGTGATGGCATCTTCCGCCGTTCACGCCGTCTTATCTGCTTCGATATGGACTCTACGCTAATCCGCACCGAGGTTATCGACGAGTTGGCAGACCGTGCTGGCGTAGGCGCCGAGGTACGCGACATCACCGAGCGTGCTATGCGTGGTGAGATTGACTTCCGTGAGAGCTTTGAGCAGCGTGTGGCGTTGTTGAAGGGCTTGGATGTCAGCGTGATGGAGGATATCGCCGTGAACCTCCCCATCACCGAGGGCGTCGACCGTATGATGACCATCCTCAAGCGCGTGGGCTACAAGACCGCCATCCTCTCGGGTGGTTTCACATACTTCGGTAATTATCTGAAGCGCCGCTTCGGCTTCGACTATGTCTATGCCAACGAGTTGGAGGTCGAGGATGGCAAGCTCACGGGTCGCTATACGGGCGAGATTGTCGATGGCGCACGCAAGGCAGAGCTATTGCGCCTCTTGTGCCAGTTTGAGAATATCGATATTCAGCAGTCGGTGGCTGTGGGTGATGGCGCCAACGACCTGCCGATGCTCAACATTGCGGGTCTGGGTATCGCCTTCCACGCAAAGCCCAAGGTGCGTGCCACGGCAAGCCAGTCGATATCGACCGTGGGCCTCGATGGTGTGTTGTACTTCCTCGGTTTGAAGGATTCGTGGGTTGAGAAGAAGTAGCGTATGGCAGAGGTAAGAGCAAAAAAGGCACTCGGTCAGCACTTCTTGACCGACCTTAACATAGCGCGCAAAATCGCGACATCGCTCTCGGGCGGTACACCAGAGGCTCCAGACAAGGTGTTGGAGGTAGGATGCGGTATGGGTGTGCTTACGCAGTTTCTGTTGCAGAGAGAGGATGTGGTGACCTACGGCGCCGAGATTGACACGGAGTCGGTGGAGTATCTCCACGCCCACTATCCCGAGTTTGCACCCCGCCTAACCGAGGGTGACTTCCTAAAGATGGATTTAAGGGAGGCGTATGGCGATAGGCTGAAAATCATCGGCAACTTCCCCTACAACATATCTTCGCAAATATTCTTCAAGGTATTGGAAAACCGCGATATCGTACCCGAGTGCGTGGGTATGATTCAGAAGGAGGTGGCTGTGCGCTTGGCAGAGCCTCCAGGGTCGAAGGAGTACGGTATCTTGAGTGTGCTGTTGCAGGCGTGGTACGACATCGAGTACCTCTTCACCGTGGGCGAGAAGGTCTTTAATCCACCGCCGAAGGTTAAGAGTGCCGTGGTGCGCCTGGTGCGCAACAATGTAGAGAGGTTGGATTGCGATGAACAGCTATTTATCAAGGTGGTGAAGGCATCGTTTGGTCAACGCCGTAAGATGTTGCGTAACTCGTTGAAGGCGGCGTTTGGCAACTTCGAGGGTAGGGAGCATCGTTTCTTCTCGATGCGTGCCGAGCAACTATCGGTTGCTGATTTCGTGGAACTTACGCAGTGGGTAGCCGAGAATAAATAGGGCGCTTAAAGGCGAAATATGGCGGGTGGACTTGAGTGGTCTGCCCGCCTTTTTATTGTTTGATAGCTTGCTTGTTGATGATGCGCAAGACGAGTTCACCTTCGTGGCTGTCTATAATACCGTAGCAGTTGAGTGTGCCCGAGGGCAGAGGCTCAGCGCCATAGATAGTGGCATCGTTGACCACTACCGTGAGGGTGTCACGACCATCGGTAATGTGGCGCAAGGAGGGTAGCGGGGAACCAAGGCTGTCGCAGTCGAACCACGCCTTGCCATGTTCGACAAACTCCACATTGTCAATAAGCACATAGCGGAGCATATCGCTTGAGGTGATATCGGGGATAGTGCGTAAAAGAGCTGAGGGAGGGGTAGTTAGCAGGGTGTCAATAGTTGTGTGGAGCGCAATATCGCTATCCGTGAGGCGGTCGACGCTATACTCCGCTGTGGGCCTATTGCCAATGACAAGTCGCTGACCCTCGCGGGCAAGGTATAGACCAGAGCAGTGCACCGTGGCCTTGGAGTATAGAGGCAGGGCAATATCGGAATTTGATGTTTCTACCTGTAGCGCAACACCAGCAGTCTCGTCGGCGATAACTACAGTGTTCGCGATCTCTCCCATCTTATCTGTGGCGACAACACGACCAGAAATCGAAATATCGTCTTTGAGCAATACCGCCTCGTAGTGCACAAGCGTGCCAAGATAGGCAATCGACACCTCGCGCTCACCGACTGCTCGTTGCTCTGTTGAGCAACCTACGGCAAAGATAAGGGCACTAATAAGCCACAGCATCGCTCTCATAGCGCATCTTTAAGTTGTAGACCATGTGGCCGTCGAACCCTCCACTTTCGAGTATGCCCGTAACGGAGTGCAGGGCTTGGGGTAGGGTGTGTTCGGCAAAGGTCGCGTAATCGCGGGTGTAGATGGCGATAGAGTCGCCACGGGGATCGGTATATAGCGCAGTGCCACGCCATACGGCATCGCCTAATGTCATCGTGAGTGTGTCAATGCTTGATGAGGCGACAAGACTAAGCGAGTCAATATGCACTAAGCGACCACAGATATCGGGTGTAATATTGCGAATATCAACATCTTCTGCCGAGATGGGCTCGATCGTAAGGCCGCTATGAACAACCTTGTCGACTCTTGTGCGGTTCTCTAAGTAGTCAACAGCAAAGTAACTCGATAACTCGGCTCTGCGACCTATCTGCACAACGCCGCGTGTGGGTACGGCTGCGCAACCCTCGATGGTAAGAGCCACCTCCAACCCCTCGGGGTAGAGACCGTGAAGTGTGGGGTAGCCCACCATCACCTCGACAGCGCCAGTCTTATCCTCGACGGTAAATGATGAGTAGAAGTTCTTCTCCTCGTCTGATGAGGTGATGCGACCACGAAGCGTGATGTGCTCGGTGATATTGTCGGTGCCACGACCGACAATACGACGAAACTCTGCCATTGTGCAGTTTGCCGAGGGTAGGCTATCCTCAATAACAGGCTTGTCGGCCACATTGTAGCAACCGACAAGCATAACTATCGTTAATATATGTAGGAGTAGTTTCAATCTCTCTTAGTTTGCAACCTCCGAGATAAACTTGATGCGCACCAAACGAATCTCCTCCTCGCTATACTCCGAGCCAAGCTCCTCAATAGCAGCATCCAATGAGTCACTCTCGGCATCCTCCTTAAAGTAAAGGTAGATATCCTCCACCTTATCCTCATCCATAATGGTGTTGAGATAGTATTGGATGTCGAGCCTTGTGCCAGAGTTTACGATAGCCTCAATCTCGGTGAGTAATTCGTCCATATCGAGGTTACGCGCGCGTGCAATATCCTCGAAGTCCATCTTACGGTCGATAGACTGGATAATGAAAATCTTGTTGTTAGACTTGCTGGCAACGCTCTTTACAACTAAGTCCTGAGGGCGAATAATCTCCTTCTCGTCGACATAGAGCTTGATGAGCTTGATAAACTCTGCGCCAAACTTCTGTGCCTTGCCTGCACCAACGCCCGAGATTGTCTGCAACTCCTCCATCGTGATGGGGTACTGGATAGACATATCCTCCAACGATGGGTCTTGGAAGATGACATAGGGTGGCAGATTGTTCTGCTTTGCCACCTTTCGGCGCAAATCTTTAAGCATGGCGAAGAGCTCCTCATCGGCAGCACCGCTACCCTTCATGGGACCCGCCATCTGCTCCTCATCCTCGGCGTCGTAGTCGTGGTCGAGAGTGATGGTCACCTTCGTAGGCTTATCTATATAGGCATCGCCCTTGGCGTTTACCGAGATAAGGCCGTAGTTCTCAATATTCTTATCAATAAGGCCCATGATAAGTGCTTGACGTACCACTGCACTCCAGAATTTATCATCCTTATCCTGACCAGCACCAAATATCTCAAGTTTGTTGTGACCGTAACTTTTTACGAGTGCCGTAACCTTACCAGTAAGCACGGCAATAAGGTGCTCAATCTTGAACTTATCGCCAATCTCCTTCAGAGCCTCTAATGCCAACTGCATCTCGTTGTGAACCTCTACCTTGGGCTTGGGGTTACAGCAGTTGTCACAATTGCCACAATTATCCACCGAATACTCCTCGCCAAAGTAGTGAAGCAACGACTTACGCCTACACATCGAGCTCTCGGCATATGACACCGTCTCGACAAGCAGTAGCTTGCCAATCTCCTGCTCTGCCACGGGCTTGCCTTGCATAAACTTCTCGAGCTTCTGGATATCCTTGTAGCTGTAGAATGTGAGGCAGTGGCCCTCACCACCATCACGACCCGCACGGCCAGTCTCCTGATAATAACCCTCCAACGACTTCGGAATATCGTAGTGTATGACATAGCGCACATCGGGCTTGTCGATACCCATACCAAAGGCGATGGTAGCGACGATGACATCTACTCGTTCGTGGAGGAAGGCATCCTGGTTGTCGGCACGGGTCTGCGCATCCATACCAGCGTGGTATGCCAATGCCTTGATGCCGTTGGCTACAAGCAACTCCGCCAACTCCTCGACCTTCTTACGGCTAAGGCAGTAGATAATACCACTCTTGCCGTCGTGCTGCTTGATAAAGCGTATGATGTCGTGGTCTACATTGTGCTTGGGGCGTAGCTCATAATATAGGTTGGGTCGGTTGAACGACGAACGGAATACCGTGGCATCGGTCATGCCGAGGTTTTTTTGGATATCCATCTGCACCTTGGGGGTTGCTGTTGCCGTAAGTGCGATAAGGGGTGCTGTGCCAATATCGTTGATGATGGGGCGGATACGGCGGTACTCTGGGCGGAAGTCGTGACCCCACTCCGAGATACAATGCGCCTCGTCGATAGCGTAGAACGATATCTTAATCTTGCGCAAGAAGGCGATATTGTCCTCCTTCGTTAGCGACTCGGGTGCGAAATACAAGAGCTTGGTGCGACCCGCCAATACATCCTCTCTAACCTGCGTAATCGCCGCCTTGTTGAGCGACGAGTTGAGGAAGTGGGCGATACCCGACTCTGTCGAGAAGGTACGCATAGCATCGACCTGATTCTTCATCAGGGCGATAAGTGGCGATATGACAATGGCCACGCCGTCCATAATAAGTGCAGGCAACTGGTAGCAGAGTGACTTACCACCACCTGTTGGCATAAGGACAAATGTATCCTTGCCAGCGAGCACATTTTTGATGACCGCCTCTTGGTTGCCTTTGAACGACGAAAAGCCAAAATATTCGTGTAACTTTTCGGTTAATAATCCTTCACGCATAGTGTCCATAAAAAACTGTCGTAAAAAATTTACCCAAATATAGTGTTTTTTTTTGAAAAAAAGCAATAACTTTGTAAAAAATTACAAAGAAAATTATGAGGCTATATACAAGTGAGTTGATAAAATCCTATAAATCACGAGTTGTCGTCAATCATGTATCGATTGATGTCAAGCAGGGTGAGATTGTGGGTTTGCTCGGCCCTAACGGTGCAGGTAAGACCACAACCTTCTATATGATAGTGGGCCTTATCAAACCCAACGAGGGTCGCATATTCCTCGAAGACGACAACGGCAAGGTTACGGATATCACCTCTCTGCCTGTATATCGTCGTGCCCAGATGGGTGTGGGCTACTTGGCTCAGGAGGCCTCGGTATTCCGTCGCCTTTCGGTCGAGGACAATATCCGCGCCGTGTTGGAGATGACCTCCTATTCGAAGCAGTATCAGAAGGAGCGTGTAGAAGAGCTTATCGAGGAGTTCCGCTTGCAAAAGGTGCGCAAGAGCTACGGTAATCAGCTCTCGGGTGGTGAGCGCCGTAGAACAGAGATTGCGCGTGCCGTAGCCATCAACCCCGCATTTATCCTTCTCGATGAGCCATTTGCAGGTGTCGACCCCATCGCCGTTGAGGATATTCAGAGTATTGTCGGTACGCTGAAAGATAAGAATATCGGTGTTATCATCACCGACCACAATGTCGATGAGACACTTGCCATCACCGACCGTACATATCTGCTCTACGAGGGTAAAATCCTTAAGACAGGTACGGCGGAGGATTTGGCTGCCGACGAGATGGTGCGCCGAGTATATCTCGGTAGTAACTTCGAGTTGCGTACCTCGCCCCAGATTGCTCGCCAGCGCAAGGAGCAGGAGGAGGCAGCACGACAGGAGGCATTGCGTGCCTTGGGACATATCTCGCCCACGGTGGAGGAGGATGCTGAAGATGATGACGAATAACATTATTTATGGAAGATAGTACGGTTCCTTTAGGGAATAGATTGAAGGGGTCGATAACACCCCCTTGCTCAAAGAGTTATGCTCAACGCGCTTTGGCTGCGGCACTTCTTGCCAAGGGGCGTACCACACTGCGTGGTATCGAGCTTTGCCGCGATACTCGCTCGGCGATATCGGTCATCGAGAGCCTTGGCGCCGAGGTTGAGATTTTAGACGACAACACACTGCAAATCACAGGAGGTCTTAATCCCAAGGTGGATAGGTTGAATGTCGGTGAGTCGGGACTCGCCGCCCGCCTCTTTACGCCTGTGGCATCGCTCCACGACGAGGCTATCGTTATAGAGGGTGAGGGCACCTTGCGTCACCGCCCGATGTCGATGATGGTGGTGCCTCTTAAAGAGTTAGGTGTCGATGTACGCGATGGTGGCGGTCGTCTGCCTATCGAGGTGTGTGGACCTATTCGTGGCGGTAGGGTTACGGTCGATGGCTCTATGTCGTCGCAGTTTGTGACGGGTCTGTTGATTGCCCTCCCACTTGCCGAGCGTGATACCACAATCGAGGTTGAGGGCTTGGTTTCGACACCTTATATAGATATGACCCTCGAAACCTTGGAGCGCTTCGGTGTCGAGGTTATGTACCACGAGGGCGACTACTCGGAGTTCTATATCGAGGGAGGCCAGGAGTTTAAGGCGGTGGACTACACCATCGAGAGCGACTGGTCGGCAGCCGCAACTATTATGGTCGCTGCGGCTATCGCTGGTGAGGTTACGGTCAACAACCTCTCAACCCTCTCGCGCCAAGCCGATACGGCTATCTGCCGTGCCTTGGAGCGTGCTGGTGCCTCGCTAATCATCGAGGAGAACTCTATCACCGTGGCACATCGTGAGTTGGAGGCTTTCTCGTTCGATGCCACCAACTGCCCCGACCTTTTCCCTGCACTTGTGGCTCTTGCGGCTGCTTCCGAGGGCGTCTCAACGCTCTACGGTATCCGTCGCTTGCGTGGCAAGGAGAGCGACCGTGGCGAGGTGCTTAAGGAGGAGTATGCAAAGTTGGGCATCGACATCGAATTGGACTACGACGAGGATGTTATGCGTGTTGTGGGCGGTATGCCCGAGGTGGCAGAGGTTGATAGTCACGATGACCACCGCATTGCTATGTCGTTGGCTGTTACCGCTTTGCGACTTACGGAACCTATTATAATCAAGAACTCGGAGTGCGTAGCCAAGAGCTATCCCTCGTTCTTCGAAGATATCGAAATGCTTAAATCTGGCGCTGGTGAATAACTCGTTTGGCGATAAGTTGCGAATCACGATTTTCGGTGCTTCACACTCCGAGGAGGTGGGTATCGTAATGGAGGGTGTGCCCGCAGGTATCGCCCTATCGGTCGATGATTTTCGCTCGGATATCGACCGTCGTCGACCCTCTATTCAGGGCGAGACACAACGCCGAGAAGCGGATATCCCACAATTGGAAGGTCTTGATGCAGAGGGTGTTACTACGGGTGATGCTCTGCGTATCTCGTTCCGCAACGGCGACACTCGTTCAAAGGATTATTCGCACCTTATTCGTCAACCTCGACCCTCACACGCCGACCTTGTGCAGCACCGAAAGTGGGGCGAGGAGTACAACCTTGCTGGCGGTGGCATCGCCTCGGGTCGTATGACAGTGGCGTTGGTTGCTGCGGGCGTTTTGGCAAAGAAGATTTTAGATTCTGCCACCTTCAATACTCGTTTAGTCGAGGTGGGTGGTGTTAAGGATAGCGCTCGTTTTGAGGATGTTATCGCTTCGGCACAGCGAGATGGCGACTCCGTGGGTGGCGTTGTCGAGTGTTGTGTTTCGGGCGTTGAGGCGTTGCTTGGCGAGCCATTTTTCGACTCGGCAGAGAGCATTATCGCCCATCTGCTCTTCTCCGTTCCTGCGGTCAAGGGTGTGGAGTTTGGCGATGGCTTTGAGGGTGCGCGTAAGCGTGGCTCGGAGCGTAACGATGTGATTATCAATGCCGAGGGCAAGACTCTGACAAACAACGAGGGTGGTATAAATGGCGGAATCACCAACGGCAACGATATCGTTGTGCGTGTTGCGATTAAGCCTACACCAAGTATCGCTCGAGAGCAGCAAACCTTTGATTTTGAGAGCGGTAGGGTAGCGCCTCTTACGATTGGTGGTCGCCACGATGCTTGTATTGCTCGCCGTGCCCAAGTAGTTATCGAGGCGGTTGTTGCGTTGGCGCTTGCTGACCTAAAATTGCGCAAGTGATGGCTACCCGACGAGAGATATTTCGTGCCTTGACCGAGGCTGGAGCAGAGCTATATGGCGAGGCGGAGGCAAGACAGATTGCCGAGATGGTGTTGGAGAGCCGTGGCGTGTCGCGCAATATGCTTCTTGTTGAGCCTAATGAGCCTTTGGATTTTCCTGATTTAGAAGATATTATAAACGATATTCGTGCTTGGCGACCTGTGCAGTATATCATCGGTACGGCCGAGTTCGCAGGTATGGATTTCGAGGTGTCGGATGCTGTTTTGATACCTCGCCCCGAGACCGAGGAGTTGGTGGATTGGATTGCCTCGGAGGTCGGTGATAGTGCCTCGATTCTCGATGTCGGTACGGGTAGCGGTTGTATCGCTATAGCGTTTGCCCGCGCCGTGAAAGGTAGCTCCGTTTGGGCGTTGGATATCTCGCCAGAGGCACTCGCCGTGGCTCGTCGAAATGGGGCAAAATATGCCCCGAATGTGCAATTTGTTGAGGGCGATGCACTCTCGGATTTTTCTGTTTTGTTCCCCGAAAAGTTCGATGCTGTAGTCTCAAATCCGCCATATATTCCCGATAGCGATAGAGAGTTGATGCGTCTTAATGTTACAGATTATGAGCCACATACAGCACTCTTTGTGCCTGATAACGACCCTCTGTTGTTCTATCGCTCGATAGCCCGCACAGCACGCAAGATGCTGAAATCGGAGGGAAAACTATACTTCGAAATTTATGAGTCGTTAGCCGAGGAGATGCAGACGATGTTGCGCTCGGAGGGTTACGACGAAATCGTTGTCCGTGAGGACTTTAGAGGAAAACCAAGAATGATATGCGCAAAGGTGAGTTCGACAAAGAGATGACGCCCGCACCACGCGAGCGAAAGACGAAGAGTGCTACTGAGGCATTGCAGTCGCTAATGCGACTTTGTGCCCGCGGTGAGCGCTCTACGGGCGATGCTATGCGCCTGATGCGCACCTGGGGCGTGCCAGAAGGCGAGCGACAAGCGGTGGTCGATAAGCTTGTTGCTCAGCGCTTTATCGACAATAGCCGTTATGCCGAATTATATGTTCGCGAGAAGTCTCGCCTATCGGGGTGGGGTGCCCGCAAGATAGCTATGCAGCTGCGCGCAAAAGGCGTTGATAAAGAGACGATTGCCGAGGCTCTCGCAACTATCGACAACGAGGAGCAGGGCAGCCGCCTTGCCGAAAAGTTACGCCGTAAGATGCGCTCGACGAAGGCACAGAGCGACTACGAACTGCGTGGCAAACTGTTGCGCTATGCCTTGGGCTTGGGCTACGACTACGACGATGCATCCTCGGCGCTCGACAAAATTATGGGCGAGAGGTAACAAAAATTTTGTAAATCAATATATTTTATTTATTTTTGCACCGCAAAATCCGCTATTGCAATCCGTTGCTACCATTATTGGATTACGCTTTGGAGGGTAATTTCGACGATTTTAGACGATGGTTCCGTAGCTCAGCTGGATAGAGCAACAGCCTTCTAAGCTGTGGGTCGTGGGTTCGAATCCCGCCGGAATCACTTTTGCAAACGACAACGGCAGAGCATTTGCTCTGTCGTTTTTTTTTTGAGGCATAGCCCTTCGTGAGCAAGCTCCCGAGTGCTAGCCCCAAAACCTACGCCCGATAGATCGGGCTGTCGTTTACAAAACTACCTCCGTCGGTAGTTTCTTTAATCGGGGTTGCGGGGATAATATTATGTTTATTGCTCGGCTTATCAGCCTCCGCCATAGGGTATCCCCGCGAGCTTGGGCTAAAGCCCTGCGCTTCGAATCCCGCCGGAATCACTTTTGCAAACGACAACGGCAGAGCATTTGCTCTGTCGTTTTTTTTTTGAGGCATAGCCCTTCGTGAGCAAGCTCCCGAGTGCTAGCCCCAAAACCTAC
>JAGBYO010000033.1 GCA_017628735.1 Alistipes sp.
CAATGTTGCTCGTACCGCTATCGAGGCTATGGGCGCTGCTTTGGGTCACACTCAGTCGTTGCATACCAACGCTTTGGACGAGGCTATCGCACTTCCCACCGACTTCTCGGCGCGTATTGCTCGTAACACTCAGATCTACATCCAGGAGGAGACCAATGTTTGCCGTTCGGCTGACCCATGGGCAGGTTCTTACTATGTTGAGGCCCTCACTCACGAGATCGCTCACAAGGCTTGGGCTCACATCCAGGAGATTGAGCAGCTTGGTGGTATGGCTAAGGCTATCGAGACAGGTATTCCTAAGCTCCGTATCGAGGAGGCTGCTGCTCGTAAGCAGGCTCGTATCGACTCTGGCGTTGAGACTATCATCGGCGTTAACGAGTTCCGTCTTGAGAAGGAGGCTCCCATCGACATCCTTGCTGTGGACAACACCGCAGTTCGTGAGAGCCAGGTTAAGCGTTTGCAGGAGCTCCGTGCTAACCGTGACAACGCAGCAGTAGAGAAGGCATTGGCTGCTATCACCGAGTGCGTACGCACTGGCGAGGGCAACTTGCTTGCTTTGGCTGTTGAGGCTGCTAAGGTTCGTGCATCGTTGGGTGAGATCTCTGACGCTTGCGAGAAGATTGTTGGCCGTTACAAGGCTGTTATTCGTCTAAATTCAGGTGTATATTCTGCAGAGGTGAAATCAGATTCAGCATTCGAGAAGGCAAAGCAGATGTGTGCTGACTTTGCTAAGAAGGAGGGTCGTCAGCCCCGCGTTATGATTGCCAAGTTGGGCCAGGACGGTCACGACCGTGGTGCAAAGGTTGTAGCTACTGGCTACGCAGATATCGGCTTCGATGTTGATATGGGTCCCTTGTTCCAGACTCCCGAGGAGGCTGCTAAGCAGGCTGTTGAGAACGATGTGCATGTAGTAGGTGTATCATCACTTGCTGCAGGTCACCTCACTCTCGTACCTCAGATTATCGCTGAGCTCAAGAAGCTTGGTCGTGAGGATATCGTTGTTGTTGTGGGTGGTGTTATCCCCGCACAGGACTACGATCAGCTCTACAAGGACGGTGCTGCTGCCATCTTTGGCCCCGGTACCCCCATTGCGACTGCTGCTATTAAGATCCTTGAGATCCTCGGATAATTTAGCGTGATTAAGGGGCATCTACTGCCCCTACCAAAAGAAAATGCCAATGGGCAGTACGACATAGTACAGCCCATCGGCATTTTTTTTGGCGAGTGTTGTATATGCCCCTCACTGACGCTAAATAAATTTCTTGTGATAGCGGCGCATTAGCGACGCTTCCCCTAGAAGTAATACCCCCAAGGGCTGTACTATTTGTACTATCCCTTGGGGGTTTCTTTTGCGATAAGCCAAATCTAACCCCTTTTGACAAGAAATTGGCTGAGTGCTGGTTGGAAGGTGAGAGTATTTTTGACCAGAGAGAGGTCGGGTATCACCGATACATATTGTCCGTGTCTTCTCTTTGGTCTTTTAGGTCTCTTCGGTCTTTTTCTCTATCTGCGCCTCTTTGCTCTTTGAACTTTGCACTAACAAAAAACAGTCACCAACTTGGTGACTGTTTTATTTGCTACTCCATCCACATCTGGAGGGTAGATAGGTAGTTGCCGTTCTCATCCTTAAGAATCTCTTTCCCCTCTGCATCAAGTTGGTAGAGCTGAATAAGATAGACATCTATATTGCTCACCTGGAAGATGCCCTTGGGGACAAGGATGCCGCCATAACGCGTCTCGTCCTCGAACCATACATCGACAATGGCATCGTTGCCGTCGTGGGCAGGAGTGAAGGTGTAGTCAAAGCCAAGCTCCGAAATCTTATTCTTTCTATCCGAGCTATCGAACCCGTCCATGTGACCTGTACCCTCCTCGAAATAGATGTCGTAGAAGACAACATCGCTATTGTCGTAGCTGTACCACTTGGTGTTATCCAAGGATGTGAGTGTAGGGTAGTCCTTAGGCACCTCAGGCTCGGGAGCGCAAGAGGCAAAGAGTGCTACAATAGCAACTATTGCATAGTTGAGAAGTCTCATTGTTATTCTAATTTTTAGTTTTTAGTGCTACAAAGGTAATACCTTTTTTAGTTTTTTTGCAATGACGGATGCTAAAATGTTGATTGAGTGCAAAAAAATGATGGGTAAATGTGTTGATTACAAGAAATTTTGTTTACCTTTGCAGGCCTTTTATACGCCCGCGTATATATAGGTATAAACTTTTTTATTAACTTTTAACGAGCGATTGTATCGCAAAACTATTTTCCATTATGGAGCAGAACAAAATTGTAGCGAACGAGAATTTCGATTGGAATGCGTTCGAGAATGACCTAGGCGTTTACGACCAGTCGAAGGAGGCTATCGAGGAGGCTTATGGCAAGACTATGTCGAATGTTGCTGTAGGTGAGGTTGTTGAGGGTACTGTTACCGAGATCAACAAGCGCGAGATCACCGTAAACATCGGTTACAAGTCTGAGGGTCTTATCGCAGCTACCGAGTTCCGTTACAACCCCGACTTGACCGTAGGCGAGAAGGTTGAGGTTTATGTTGAGTCGGTTGAGGATAAGGGCGGCCAGTTGGCTCTTTCACACAAGAAGGCTCGTCAGCTCAAGAGCTGGGATCGTGTAAACGAGGCTTTGAACAACGACGAGATCATCAAGGGTTATGTTAAGTG
>JAGBYO010000034.1 GCA_017628735.1 Alistipes sp.
CTATTGAATTACAAGGAGCCAACCCATATAGAGAATATGTTTACGATGGCGAAACACTTAAATGTCTTTATGATGGGAACGACTTCGATGATGGCTCGGACTGGATGAAATTCCTTCTGACTACAGGGATTAAATACTATAAAGAGAATAAGTGCGTATATGACAAAGAAAACAACTCTCTTATAGATGCCGCCAACAACTCTGTATTGATGCAGATACTCTACTGCGATGAAGACAAATTTATAATTATGTTTGATTCTGGAGAGGTCCTCTCTTATTGCAATACGGATAATAAAAATATTGAAGAGGCAATGGCAGATAGATTGACACACGAAGAGGTGGTTAATCAGTTTATAGAGACTGGATATGATGAATCCGATATCAAGTAGAGGATGATGGATATTTGGCTATTTCAAAAGGAATAAATTAAAAAGCATATTTTCACCCCGACCGTTATATGCGGTCTAAATTTAGGTTTATGAGAAAGATATTTTACTCTTTGCTAATGCTCTTTGGTGTGGCGTTGCTCTCTATGCAGAGTGCCTCGGCACAGCTTAAGAGTTCATATTTTATGGAGGGCTCATATTTCCGTACCGAGCTTAACCCAGCACTTAAGCCCACACGAGGCTTTATCGCTGTGCCAGTGCTTTCGGGCTATAGCGGTGGTGTCTACGGAAATGTTGATATGGAGCTATTCAAAGGTCTGATGAACGACTTTGATAGTTCAACTGCATCGGATTATCTCGGCAAGTTACCTAATGTTAGCCGTCATAGCCAAAAGGCTGATGCTACACTCTTTGGTGCTGGCTTCTACACTCGCAAAAAGGTATATTGGACTTTCGGTGCTAACCTTCGTATGGACACCAATTTAGCGATATCGCGCGATGTAGCCGAGATACTTGCAGACAAGAAAACTGGTCTCTTCAATGTCAAGAGCGCTGGTCTGGATAACAACGGCTACTTCGATGCCTATGTAGGCTCGGCATTCAACATAGGCAAGCACCTTACCTTGGGAGTTAGGGCGAAGTTCCTTATCGGTATTCAGAATGGCGATATGCGTGTAGATAAGCTATCTGCAAAGGTGGTCGATGGCGAGTATGAGGTTACACCTATTGGCGAGTGGCGTATGAATAGCATCGAGAACAACCACGAGAGCGTAGACGATGCGAGCGTATGGCGTAACCTCCGTAGCTTTGGTGGTGGTATCGACCTCGGTGCCGAGCTCTCGTTGCTCAACGATAGACTCCGTGTCTCGGCAGCCGTTACTGACCTTGGCTTTATCTATTGGGGTCGCAAAACACACCTCGGTGGCCTTATCGAGGATGAGTTTGATGGCGACGACACGACTGCGGACTTGGGTTATGCGGGCTATGCAACACGCCTTAACTGCAACCTGAATGTTGGTGTTGAGTACCGCTTCTGCAAAGATTACCTCTCGGTGGGTCTGCTCTCGCATACGCGCTTCTACCGCTATGCTGTAAGCACCGAGCTTACCGCCTCGTTCAATGCCCGCCCGACAAACTGGCTCACCTTTACCCTCAGCCACACAATGCTCAATGGCAACCGCCCGGGAGTCTTTGGTGCGGCTATCAACATCCACCCGCGCGCGATAAATATCTTTATGGGTATGGACTATATCGGTGCGCGTTACAAGGCTACGGGACTCTACCCATTCCAATTTATGGCTATGGACACCCAGATGATGATGCCTCGCTCGGCAAAGTCGTTTAACCTCTATGTGGGCATCGGCTTCAACCTTGCACGACCCAAGTGGGTGCGCGAGGCAGAGAAGACGATGTAAGATTTTGAGAGATAGGACATTTCTCATTCTAACAACTAATAACTAAAAACTAACAACTACATAATGAAACGAATATTTGCACTTTTTGCCGTTGCGTTGGTCGCATTCCTATTTGCGGGATGCGAGAAGGAGAGACACCCCGAATACTATGTTCTCTACTTTTCAGCGCGTGTGGTCGATGCGGAAGGCAATCCCATACAGGGTATCTGCGCCTATCCCGAGGGTGCGGAGTTTGAGGGTCGCTCGGGATACTCCGACTTCGAGGGCAAACTATCAGGCTTTGCACATATCACACCTCGCAAGAGGTTGATTATCTGCTTCGAGGATGTCGATGGCGAGGCTAATGGCGGAGAGTATAAGAGCCTTGAAATAGATATTACCCACCTTGCAGCGCCACCCTCAAAGCCCGATGAGTGGGGCTTTACGGGTAGCGACTTTGTGGAGTTTGGCGATGTGGAGATGGAAAAAAACTATTAGTTTTTAGAGTTGCTAACAACTAACAACTAAAAACTAATCAAATATTAGGATTATGCGAAGATTTATCTTATTTTTGTTTACCCTTTTGGGCTTTGGCGCGGTGGCAACATCGTGTAGTGAGGATTCACGCAAAGTTGATGTTTGCGAGTATGGCTGTCCTTGGGTTGAGTTTAGTATCAAGGCGCGTGTTGTCGATGCCGAGGGTAAGCCCATCAAGGGTATTGAGGTAAAGAGAGGTTATGATGCCGAAGAGCTTGACCTCTTCGAGTATCTCGGTCTAACTAATAGCGAAGGCAACTTAAATGTCGATTCGGAGGCAACGGGACTTCCTAGTTATCTGCTACTTACCGACACCGATGGCGATAAGAATGGTGGCGAGTTTCAGGATAAGGTAGTTGCGATTGAGGATAAGTTTGAGCAAGTCAACGATGGCGAGAGTTGGTACCGAGGTGGCTATAAGGCTGAGTTGGGTGATATCACACTTGATAAGAGGGAATAGACATTGCGAACTCGAGGCAGACGCATTGGCGGATGCGTTTTTGGGTTAGTGTTTGTCAGCGTTTGCCCCTCGTTCGCTCTCGTTCGCATAGTGAAGTTACTAAAAACTAACAACTAATAACTAAAAACTATAACCTATGATTGGCAAGATTTTATTACGCCTTTTTGCGCTGTTTGGTATGACGCTCACCTGTGTGGCGTGCTATGGCACCGCCTACGATGAGTATCACGCCGAGTATGGCGCATCGGGCAGAGTGGTCGACCCCCAGAAGAACCCTATCGAGGGCATTGAGGTGTCGTTGGGCGAGAAGAAGACCTACACCACCGAGGATGGTCGCTTCTATATCCACAACCTAGACTATCAAGGTCTGCACTTTAAGGATGTCGATGGCAAGCGCAATGGTGGCGAGTTTGCCGACAGGCATATCCCGCTAAATCAACCCAATGTCGACCTCGGCGATATAGAGTTGCTAAAGATTGATTAACTATGAGCAAGCGAATGGGAGTGCGCCAGTGGATTGCACTCAACCTATTTAGAAAGTTGCGCCAGATACGCCGCGATGAGCATGTGCTGAATACCCTCTTTTGGGAGTGTACCTTGCGCTGTAACTTGCAGTGTCGCCACTGTGGCAGCGACTGCAAGGTTGATACCTCGATTATGGATATGCCCGCCAAGGAGTTCTTCCGTGTGCTTGACAACGAGATTACGCCCAATGTAAACCCCAACAAGGTGCTCGTTATCCTCTCGGGTGGCGAGGTGCTGGTGCGTAAAGATTTGGAGGAGATAGGTCTCAACCTCTACCGCCGTGGCTATCCGTGGGGTATGGTTACCAATGGCTTGGCACTCTCGCGCCAACGCCTCGACTCGCTAATTCGCTCGGGTCTGCACACCATCACCGTGTCGCTCGATGGCTTCGAGGAGCAACACTTCCATATCCGCCGCAATAAGGAGAGCTTCAAGCGTGCTGTGGAGGCTATTCGTATGATTTCGGCAGATAAGGAGCTTGTGTCGGATGTCGTAACCTGCGTAACGCCAGCCCTGTTGCCACATCTTGAGGAGTTCAAGGAGTTTCTCTACTCGCTCGGTGTGCGTGACTGGCGATTGTTCACCATCTTCCCCGTGGGTCGTGCTGCCGAGGATATGTCGATGCAGCTTAACGACGAGGAGTTTACCTACCTTATGGAGTTTATCGAGAAGTGCCGTAAGGAGGGTCGTGTTATGGCATCGTACTCTTGCGAGGGCTTTATCGCGGGCTATGAGATGCGTGTGCGTACCAACCCCTTTGAGTGCCACGCCGGCGTGGGCATCGCCTCTATCCGTGTGAATGGTGATATATCTGGCTGTACCTCGGTACGCGCCAACTTCACGCAGGGCAATATCTATAAGGATAACTTCTGGGATGTGTGGCAAAACCGCTTCGAGAAGTTCCGCAACCGCTCGTGGGCGAAGAAGGGCAAGTGCGCCGACTGCGAGATGTGGAAGTACTGCGAGGGCAACGGTATGCACCTCTACGATGATGACGAAAACCTGCTCGTCTGCCACTACCACAGGCTTACCAAGTAGTAAGCAGCAATGTTCTTTAGTTACGCTCGCTTTGCATCATTAACATTATTCACTATCTACAGAAAAAGGGGATGGCATTTTGCCATCCCCTCACTCTACTGCGCAAGCCGATTATTTAAGTTTTCTACCACCTGAGAAGGCGTTGCCGACGACCTCGCCTAACTCGATATAGTGGTGGTTGATAGGGTCGTAGGTGATGGGGCATAGTTTGCGGTAGTCGATCTTGCCATCGGTGAGCACTCGCTCGTCGGCACTAACATTTACTATGCGACCGACAAGGTGGTTACTCTCCTCGTCGTACGATACCATCTCGCACTCCAATGTCATAGGCAACTCGTTGATAATAGGTGCATTGACCACCTCGGAGCGCACTGCCGTAAAGCCCGCCTTGGCGAACTTATCAGACTCCTTATTGCCCGACACGATGCCCACATAATCGCACGCTGTGAGTTGCTCGACGGTTGCCATACTTACTGTAAACGCCCTTGTTTCGAGGATATTCTTCGTGGTCTTATGACCCTCCGAAATGCAGATACCGATATGGTCATCTGTGAAAATTCCGCCCCACGCAGCATTCATAGCGTTGGGCTTGCCCTCCTTGTCATACGCCGCTATAATCAGCACGGGCATAGGGTAGAGCCAACTCTTTGAGCCAAAATTCTTTCTCATAACTCACTAATTTTTAAACTTATACCTCATCCAAACTGTCTCGCCCATCTGCCTAACGCTTTCGAGGCGCAACTGTGTGGCACGGCGATTTTTGTCGGCTATGCCATCGAATACCGCAGCCATACCCTCACGACCATCAATGCCAGGGGCTACCATAAAGCTAATCTCGTCAAGCAACCTCGCCTCCAAGAATGCACCATTGATATGTCCGCCACCCGTAACTACAAGTCGCTCAATGCCAAATGCCTCGCGAAGAATCTCCATTGCTCGGGCAAAGTTGATGCCATCGTTGCCTACGGCAATCCACGAAATACCCTGCTCTGTTAGGCGGTCGTGGTAGGCTTTGGGGCACCTCTCGTCGGTGATAACAAGCAGCGCCTGACCGTCAAACTCCGTCTCGCCCCACTGCAACTTGCCAGAGGTGTCGATACCTATGCAGTAGGCATCCGCCTTGCGGGCGATATGATAGGCCTCACGACCAATAGCCGTGGTGTCGGTCGCCCGAAATGGCTCAGTAAGGGCATAGTGCATCTGCATCGTTACACGCCCCATCAGCATCGAGGGGCAATCGAGCGCTTCCAATGCCTCGTAATACTCGTTGCCACCCTCAATCTGCTCGGTCATATCGCAGTCGATGCGCCCATCGACCGATGCAATCATATGGCAAATAATGTATGGTTTCATAGTCTTCATTTTTACCAAATATACGGAAATAGTCTGTATCTTACTTTATGTTTATAATCTGAATAACCCTTTAATTCTCGCTCAAGCAACTTTTCTTCAAGATGTATACGCCTAACAATCAGCGGTATATATAGGAGCATTATGGCTGTTGCAATGGGCGAGCCAAGAATCATTGGCATCGTAATAAATAGTACAATCGTTGCACTATACATCGGGTGTCGCACAATGGCGTATAACCCAGTGTCGATAACTTTCTGCTCCTCTGTCACCTCGATTGTGCGCGATAGATAGCTGTTCTCGCGTAGCACCTCGGCATACATCAAATATGCCAATAAAAATAGCACCACCGCTATTGCAACCACCCATCGTGGCAACATATACCACCCGAATCGCCAACCAAGCCCCGATAGCACAAATGCAACGATAAAGAGCTGACCACTTGCCTTAACGACACCACCTTGCTTTGCATCTTTCTCTTTGGCATTCAGTCGCTTGCGTAACAACTCGGGTTCTTTGACAAGCAACACCACGCCCATTATCGCCATCGGAATAAATAGTGCAGCCATCAGCACCCACCCATTCCAATAACCCAACGACCCCGCCGCCCCAAAGATAGCTGCACAAAGGATTGAAACGCCAAGCAGAAACTTCGTCAATGCCTTTATAAGTAACTCGTTTTTCATCGTGAAGTTATTATCGACCAAAGAAATGGCGTATTCAAGCGCAACTGCTCTACTCGTCTCTTGTTATCTTGAAATACTTTTTGTCCTTGCTCCAGCCGAGGGAGAATTTGGCGACATTTCGCTCCTCTAAACGCTTACGGGCATTGTGGAATCCGTTGTAGTCGGTGGCGATAGGTTGATAGTATTTGGTTTCGCCCAAATCGAACTCTCGCAAAGTGGCTACATAACTCTTAACCATCTTTACCTGTGATACTTTTATCTCCATATTGAATTATCCTTGATAATACAAAGATAACTCAAAAATAGATAATAACCAAGGTTTATTCTCATAAAATCAGAGCGATAACTGAAATTTAGTTGCTCTCCTCATTTTATTGAGAGGGCATACTGATAAGAAAAATCGAGTGGCTAGTGGAAACTACTTGAATTATCCTCGATAATACATGGATAACTTAAAGGTAGAATAAGCCATGGGCTTATATAAAGTAGGGCGGGGAGCTACGAAGTAAAATAATCATCTATATTTGTTGTTTGTGAATGAATACTCCGAGTTCAATCGTATATTTTCGCACTTTGAATTATCCGCGATAATACACAGATAACTTAAAAGTGGTTGAAGCCAAGACTTACCAATATGAAATAGAGGAGAAAAACAAAACTAATTAGAGCAGTTTTAAAGTCTACTTAAATTATCCTTGATAATACATGGATAACTCGAGAGTAGTGTTAACATAAGCTAACAGCGTGGGAAAACTGGTTTAATAGTCAGAAAAATACCTGCCCAACAGAGAATGTTAGGCAGGATTAGCATAATAGACGCCACATCAAATGTGATAATTTAGGCTCGTAATGTAAAGATTACTACCAATTTCCTAAATAGTGGTCACCTTGATTAAGTTTAATGTATGTGTTGAGATATTGCGAATCCCCTACCTCGTAGCCCTCAAACATACATCTCTTGCCCTTGAAGAGTGAGGCATCTGTTATCTCTTCCCACTTTGTGGGCTTAAAAACAGCACGCACAACACCTTTATATACCGCCAATACATAGTCGGCATTTTGTGCTTTATGAATATTTAGTTTCCAGTATTTGCGCGCCTTTTCATACATACTATCTCTACGGTATATCCTCTCATTACGAGTACCCTTGTAAGTATTACTCAAATTAACGACAATCAACTTGTCGCAAGTATCTATTTTCAACGGCTTACAATCGTATAGTTGGTTTATCTCTTCCGCCGATTTGATGCCCTCATCCCACTGATGATGTCCCGCCTGGATGTTTGCTAATATTGACTGCGTGTTAAACTTATTGTATGTAAGCAAATCTATCAAAGTCGACTCTACTATATATGCTTGCTCCTCACTTAGTTTGTGGCGTAGGATATAATGCTCCACCCTCAATCCTTCAGCCAAAATATCACATATAATGGCACTTTTCAATGAATCGTCGCTATAACAAATTGCATTTTCGGCGTGCTGAAAAACACGATTTCCACACCCTTTGCCAATGTAGAAGATCTTTCGATTACGAGGATCTACCAAACAATATACATAATAATGAATCTGCTCTATGACAGACTGGCTGAACATGGTGTTAATATTGTACATATCTTTACTATTTTTCGAGTGGGGGTAATCTTCAAATTTTGTTTTTCATTCAACCCTTATACCTTACATATTGCGGGTATACTTTTTACTACCCGTGGTATGTGTGGGGCGTTCGTAACATTAGCGATGTTTACCTTTTGTGGGCAGGTTGGCAACGGTAGTCCTGACAATCTCAGTAAGGTAGTCCCTATCGTCGACATCCGTAATAAGGAAGTAATCCTTTGCACCATCATAGGGTGGGCGCATAGCGACCTCGCGCAATAGCGAGCGCACCACCTCGGTGGGCTTGATATATAGAAAGTTATCGCAAATAAGACCAACGACCACGCCATTGCAATATAGGCAGTAGTCGCCCATCATCTTGCGAGTGGCGATCTCCCCTGCATCTGCAGTTTGGTCTACGATATACTGCACAAAATCAGCGTTACTCGACATAGGCTTATTACTTTATCTCTCCGTTTATACGCTTACGAACAACCGAGAAGGCGTGCTCGAAGAGTGCCGAGTTGGGCATCGTTCGGAGCATCTCGCGAAAACGGCTCATCGGAATGGCAAACGATAGCTCGTTCTTTGGCACAAGGGGGCGTGCCGAGGGGTCGAGCATACCTAAGAAGCAACGGCGACCGCCATTACGATTCTCTGTTGTGGCAAACGAGACAACCGCAGCGCAGCCCGAAGCGAACTTCGTGACAACGGCATCCTCGGCATCGTTATCGTAAAATGCCCAGGTGCAGAGTCCCGACAAGATATCGGGAGTGGCGAAGAATACAACAGCCTCGACACCCTCCCAACCGTCTAACTTATCGATACTTACAAAGTTAAGATAGGGCTTTGTCGTAATCTCGATATCGAGGCTATCGACATACTCCTTCACCTGTTCGGGGGTCTCTTTGTAGTGCTCGGTCTTTGACACGAATATAGGCACTCCCTCGAACATTGGGCGAAAGGCGGTATATAGTCCGCCACCTCCACACTGCACATTTTCGGCGGTGAGGGTCAGCAAGTTACCATCGCAGACTTTGCGGATTGCGCCAATCATACATCGTGGCACACGGCTCTCGGGATTTACAGCCGTATCGCCATACCAGAAGGCGATAGGCATCGGCGCACTCTCGCTAAACGCCTCACGAAACTTTTCGATAAACTCTCTCGGTGTCATAGCTCTTGGGATTTTGTTCTCTACAAAGTTACGCATAATCCCGAAAAAAAGAGAGAAAAAGCCGAAACATTTTCTCTCTCTTTTTATTGCCCCCTACTTCCTATCCCACAATTTATTACCCACAATGGGAGTTAACGACTTTTTTGCGTAATATAATCAGATGCTCTTGAGCCTCCAAGCGTGTTTATAGCTTGTGTCATTTTTATAAAGCACAGCATGATGTTGAGTACATTCCCATGTTTATGATTCTTCTTAGCAAGGGCGTTAAACCTTCGCTAAGCTCCTCATCGCTAATAGTAAACACTCTCTTGGGGTTTGATGTAAAATATGTTAGCTCATTGATGTCCGTATCATATCCAATGCTTATCGCAAAACGATTTGCTTTTGCTATATGCTCATTTTGAGCGATAAGCTCCCTCTCCTCTGAGCATGATTCCGATGGGACTCCATCGCTGATTAGCAATATAACTGAGGGAAGGTGTCGCTGTCTTGAGCTTTTACCAAAGAATAATTCATCATCTGACATTGCTGTGTTGAGTTGTTTATAAGCCTCATTTAACATTGTCTGACCCTCTGGTTCACACTCCTTCCAGATAAACTGTTCGAGCAAGATTGGTGTATCGTACATCCATTCGGCTGAGGATGAAAATTTTAACACATTGACAAATATGTCGATGTCTTGAGCATCAAAATCGAGCGATTTGAAGATCTCCCTCATAGACCTATTGAGAGCCTCCATCCTTAGTCCATACATACTACCTGAGCAATCAAGGAGTATGAAGAGGTGCATCTTGGGTTTCGCCCCACTTGATGCAAATATCGCTGGACTTGCAGGCTTACGCTCTTCTCCGTACCACTCTTTAATGTTGTTAAGAACCTTGTCTTTCTGCTCCTTAACATTATAGTCGTTGACATCAGCAGAGCCAAAATTAAATAAAAACCAACCTCTGAGGGGTTTATCATCTATTTTTATAGGTATAATCTGCTTGTTTGTAGCTCCTGCATATTTAACATCCTTTTTTACATATTCTGACTTGGAGGAGTTTTCTGACAAAAGAAAGAGTAGGCAATCGGATTTATCAATTGCGCTAACGATTACATCTTCAAACTGGTCGCCACTTTTTATACCCTCAAGGTCCATCCAGCACTCGACACCACAAACCTTCTCGATTTCACGCTTGATTTGTTTTGCTTGCTCAATATCCTTTCGGCTATAACTGATGAATAACTGGTGTTTCATGGGTCAAAAAGTATTACTATTTACTCTTATGAATAATGAATTAAAGTTGTATATCTATTGTTTATACATCTTTCAATGTTTATAAAAACTTCGTAAAGATACTAAAATTCTCCGAGCCACTTGCAACGCTCCGTGATTTGATGTTGGGTTATTGCGCTTTTTTGCACCATATCGAAGCCGTGCATCGTGCCTTTAGTTTGGGTGTAGGTGGTCGCTACGCCTGCGCTCTTCAACAAATTTGCAAGCTCGTTACCCTCGTCGCGCAAGCAGTCGAACTCAGCCGTTTCGATATATGTGGCGGGGAAATTATGCACTTCGCTTGGGGCGATGTCGAGCAACGATTTCTCCTCGGCGCCCTGCAAATAATACTCCCACATCTTTCGATTTAACTCGCTGTTCCACACGGGGGTATCGCTAAACTTTGCCATGCTCTCGGTGCGCATTGAGCAATCAACAACGGGGTAGATAAGCATCAACTTCGTTGGTCGAATATCGCTTTGAAGCACCGTTTTTATCGCAAGAAAACCACCCGCCGAGTCGCCAACAATAGCGGTTTTCGATGTGTCTATTCCGAGCCTCTGCGCCTCCGCCATCATCCATCGCCACGCATCTATGCAATCATTAAGCGATGTGCCGTAGGGGTTGTTGTGCGCTGTGCGATAATCGACCATAACAACCACCGACCCTGTGCGCCGAGCATACTCTTTGGCAAGGTCGTAGTGGTACGGAGCTCCCTTGAAGACAAAGCCTCCGCCGTGCAGAAAGAGTATCGCGGAGCGTGGAGCGTCCTCGCCTTTGGGCGTAATCACCCAAGCGCCAAACGCCTCGCCATCGGCGGTTGAGGTAATATCTATCTTGCTGATTCTTAGCTCGTGATTCGAGCGCAGACCCTTTGGCATTGCCTTGAGAAAGGTGTTGCCTATGCCCAGCACTCCGCGCCCAAGAGGTGCGGTGATGCGACACGCTCGACGAAAATCGTCGTGTATGGGATAGTCGGTTTGAGCCATAGTTACCAGCGGAGCAAAGATAAGTAGAAGCAAGCCAATCATCTTGCTCATTTTACTTATTATCAGACTATTACCATAAACGATGGGCTCCATATTATTTGGGTTATTCTGCTATTCGATATCCATTTCTACGCTTGCTGAGTGGTGCGAGCGACTGAGCAAACCGATGTAACGGCTGCGTTGAGGGTTGATTAACATAAGTCCAACACTATGTCGTCTGCGATAGCGTGGAGCTGTGAGTTTAACCCTTGTTAGTGGCATAAGAGTTAGGAGTTAAGCTATTATACAATGCGTAATTTATGCTGCTAAATCTATTACAAATATACGAATAATGAGCGAATTTTTAGTTCTTTATTTATACTTTTACTATGCACACAGGCATAGGTACAAAACAAAAAAACAGACGACTTTTTCAAGTCGTCTGCTCTGCATTTTGTCGAAGTGCGGAGAGGGAGGGATTCGAACCCCCGGAGCCTCGCAGCTCAACGGTTTTCAAGACCGCCGCAATCGACCACTCTGCCACCTCTCCAAGGGACAAAAG
>JAGBYO010000035.1 GCA_017628735.1 Alistipes sp.
CGACGATAACGAGCTTGTCGTTAGTAAGAAAAGCCATAGTTTTAGAAATTTTTTAAGTTGTTATTTAATTGAATTTGCTTTCGTCATTTGTTGTCCATACAAATATCCTTGCAAAGTTAGAAAACATTTCAGCGTAATGCAAGCAAAACCGAGAAAAAATTTACTCTACATCCACTCATTGGCAACCCTTATACCTCTATAAAAAATAAAGATAGAGTTTTGTTTGCTCTTGTGAATAGTTTTTGCTACTTTTGCACGCTAATAATAAAGCACTGTATTTCTATGTCAGAGACTAAAGATAAAGATATATTAAACTCTCTGGAGACGAGCGAGTATAAATATGGCTTCGTCACCGATATCGAGACCGACACCATTGGTCGAGGACTGTCGGAAGATGTCATTCGCCTAATCTCGGAGAAGAAGGGTGAGCCAGAGTGGATGTTGGAGCGCCGATTGAAGGCCTACCGCCATTGGCTTACGATGAAGCACCCCAACTGGGCGCACCTCGACATTCCCGAAATCGACTTTCAGGATGTTATCTACTATGCAGCACCCAAGCAGAAGAAGGTGCTTAACTCGATGGACGAGGTAGACCCAGAATTGAAGCGTACTTTCGACAAGCTCGGTATTCCACTCGAGGAGCAGATGGCCTTGGCTGGCGTTGCTGTCGATGCCGTTATGGACTCGGTGTCGGTAAAGACCACCTTCCGCGAGACCTTGGCAGAGAAGGGTATTATCTTCTGCTCTATCTCGGAGGCTATCAAGGAGTACCCCGAGCTTATTAAGAAGTATCTTGGCTCGGTAGTCCCCTATACCGACAACTTCTATTCGGCACTCAACGCTGCTGTATTCTCAGATGGCTCGTTCTGCTATATCCCGAAGGGTGTTCGTTGCCCTATGGAGCTATCGACCTACTTCCGTATCAATGCCGAGGGTACTGGTCAGTTTGAGCGTACGCTTATCGTGGCTGACGAGGGCTCCTATGTGAGCTACTTGGAGGGCTGCACAGCACCTCGCCGTGATGAGAATCAGCTCCACGCTGCCGTTGTGGAGATTGTCGTGGAGAAGGATGCCGATGTCAAGTACTCAACCGTGCAGAACTGGTATCCTGGCGACAAAGATGGCAAGGGTGGTATCTACAACTTCGTTACGAAGCGTGGCCTATGCCGTGAGGGCGCACACCTCTCGTGGACACAGGTCGAGACTGGCTCGGCAATCACTTGGAAGTATCCGAGCTGTGTACTGCTTGGCGATAACTCGTCGGGCGAATTCTACTCGGTGGCAATGACCAATAACTATCAGCAGGCCGATACCGGTACGAAGATGATTCACATCGGTCGTAACACCCGTTCACGCATCGTGTCGAAGGGTATCTCGGCAGGTAAGTCGCAGAATGCCTACCGTGGCTTGGTCAAGGTGGCAAAGGGTGCGGAGAATGCCCGCAACTACTCGCAGTGTGACTCTCTGCTAATTGGCGATAAGTGTGGTGCGCACACCTTCCCTGTTGTGGAGTGCCACAACTCGACTGCCGTGTTGGAGCACGAGGCTACGACATCAAAGATTTCGGAGGACCAGCTCTTCTACTGCAATCAGCGTGGTCTCTCGACCGAGGATGCCGTGGGTCTTATCGTCAATGGCTATGCCCGCGAGGTTTTGGCAAAGTTGCCTATGGAGTTTGCCGTAGAGGCGCAGAAACTGCTGTCATTGTCGTTGGAGGGTAGTGTCGGTTAATAGTGTGAAATAATAAAAACGAAAAGATATGTTAAAGGTAGAAAATCTTCACGCCTCGGTTGGCGATAAGGAGATATTAAAGGGCATCAACCTTGAGGTCAAGGCTGGCGAGGTGCATGCCATAATGGGCCCCAACGGTTCGGGTAAGTCTACGCTTGCTTCGGTCTTGGCGGGCAACGAGAAGTTTACTGTAACAGAGGGTAAGGTGGAGTTCGAGGGCGAAAACCTCCTCGACCTTGCTATCGAGGAGCGCTCGCGCAAGGGCATCTTCCTCGGTTTCCAGTACCCTGTCGAGATTCCTGGCGTTACGATGGCAAACTTTATGAAGCTCGCCGTAAACGAGCACCGCAAGGCTCGTGGCGAGGAGCCATTGTCGGCAGCGGAGTATTTGAAGATGATGCGCGAGAAGTCGGCAATCGTCGAGCTCGACCCCAAGCTCACCTCTCGTTCGGTAAATGAGGGCTTCTCGGGTGGCGAGAAGAAGAAGAACGAGATCTTCCAGATGGCAATGCTCAACCCCAAGCTCGCAATCCTCGATGAGACCGACTCAGGTCTTGATATCGATGCACTGCGTATCGTGGCTACGGGCGTTACTCGTCTGCATACTTCAGAGAATGCTACGGTGGTTATCACCCACTATCAGCGCCTTTTGGACTATATCGTGCCCGACTATGTGCATATCCTCTACAAGGGCCGTATCATCTATACTGGTGACAAGACTCTCGCTCTGAAACTTGAGAAGGAGGGCTACGACTGGCTTATCAACGACTACAAGGAGGAGTAACTATGCAGAGCATAATGCAGAATGGCGTTGCTATACCCTCAGATGGTAAGGTGGGTAGTGGTCGTTGGACACTTGTTTTAGACCACGATACCCATATTGTTGTCGAGGGTGGTAGCCGTGCAGAGATTATCATTGCTGATGCAGATGCCGATGTTAAGCTGGGTGTTTGTGTCGAGCCTAACGCCTCGTTGTCGGTTGTTCATGCCGTGACGAAGAGCGGAAATAGCTCTATCGAGTACAAACTTGGCGAGGGTGCATCGTGCCGTGTTACTGAGGTTGTATTGAACTCTTCGGAGCTTAATATCTCAGCCCGCTTAGATGCTCCTATGGCGAATTTTGAGCTCGATGGCGCCTTTATCCTTACAGGCGATGAGAGGGGTAGCGTAAAGGTCGATGTTGCGCACAATGTCGCCGATTGCACTTCGCGCACCTCGTTCAAGGGTGTTGCTTCGGGCAGGGCTACGGGTCGTTTCTCGGGCTTGGTATATGTTGCTCCCGATGCACAGCGCACTTC
Source organism: Alistipes sp. (assembly GCA_017628735.1). Lineage (GTDB taxonomy): Bacteria > Bacteroidota > Bacteroidia > Bacteroidales > Rikenellaceae > Alistipes. The sequence continues at coordinate 3,030 of JAGBYO010000035.1, forward strand.
CTCCGAGCAGTCGAGTCGCAATGTTGTGATTGGCGATGCCCATATCGACACCTTGCCCCAGCTGGAGATTTATGCCGACGATGTGAAGTGTAGCCATGGCGCTACCGTAGGTCAGATGGATAGCGAGGCTGTCCTCTATATGCGACAGCGTGGTCTGTCGTTGGTCGATGCCAAGCGCTTGCAGATTGAGGGCTTTGTGGCCGATGTCGCTATGCACTCATCTATCTCGGATACAGCAGAGAGACTCAACGAGCTTATTTCAGCAAAACTCGAAACACTATAACAATGTTCGATATTAAGAAGATACGCGCCGACTTTCCAATCCTTCAGCGCATGGTCAATAACCGCCCCTTGGTCTACTTCGACTCGGGTGCTACGGCACAGAAGCCGTTGTCGGTGATTAACCTCACCGACGAGCTTATGCGCGACCACAACGCCAATATCCATCGTGGCGTTCACCACCTCTCGGGCAAGATGACCGAGATGTACGAGGAGGCACGCGAGAAGGTGCGTAGATTTATTGGTGCAGAGTGTCGTGAGGAGGTCGTCTTTACCTCGGGTGCTACGGCATCTATCAACCTTGTGGCTTATGCTTGGTCGGAGCGCTTCTTGATGGAGGGCGACAATATCGTAGTTAGCGAGATGGAGCACCACTCCAATATCGTGCCTTGGCAGTTGGCTGCCCAGCGCAAGGGTGCTGAGTTGCGTGTTCTGCCCTTTGACGATAGGGGAGAGTTGCGCTACGATATGCTTTCGTCGCTTATCGACTCGCACACCAAGCTTGTTGCCGTTACCGAAGCCTCGAATACCCTCGCCACTTGTCCCAATTTAGAGCCTATCGTGGCTGCTGCACACGCTGTTGGTGCTGTTGTTATGGTCGATGGTTGTCAGGGTATTGTCCACGGTGGTGGCCGTGTTGCGGAGCGTGGCTACGACTTCTACGCAATGTCGGGTCATAAGCTCTATGGCCCTACGGGTATCGGCGTCTTGTATGGCCGTAAGGAGCTATTAGAGGCTATGCCTCCCTTTATGGGCGGCGGCGATATGGTCGATAAGGTGACCTTCGCCAAGACTACATACGCTCCGTTACCGCTAAAATATGAGGCTGGCACAGCCAACTTTATCGGTGCTGTGGGTCTTGCAGCGGCTATTGACTATGTCGAGAGCATCGGTATGGAGCATATCGAACAGCACGAGCAGGAGTTGTTGAAGTATGCCACCGAGGAGCTAAAGAAGATTGAGGGCTTGCGCATCTATGGCGAGGCTGAGAGGCGCTGTCCGCTTATATCGTTCACTATTGATGGCACTCACCCCTACGATGTGGGTATGATTCTCGATAAGTTGGGTGTTGCAATCCGTACTGGTCACCATTGTGCCGAGCCTGTTATGACCCACTTTGGTGTAACGGGTATGTGTCGTGCCTCTATCGGTATGTACAATACCAAGGAGGAGGTTGATATCCTCGTTCGTGGTGTCGAGCGAGCAGTAATGATGTTAAAATAGAATACTATGTTTATTGTCCTTGAAGGCCTTGATGGGGCAGGTAAGTCAACGCAGATTGCTAAGCTGAGTGCTATGTTTCGTGAGCGTGGCGTGGAGTCGGAGTATCTGCACTTTCCTCGTTTCGATGCACCTGTCTATGGCGACCTTATAGCTCGCTTCTTGCGTGGCGACCTCGGCTCTTTGGAGCAGGTAAATCCCTATCTTGTGGCACTGCTCTATGCTGGCGACCGTGCCGATGCTGCCCGCACTATCCGTGGCTGGTTGGCTGAGGGTAAGGTGGTTATCGTAGACCGCTATGTCTACTCCAATATCGGCTACCAGTGTGCCAAGATGCCTCAGGGCGATGAGCGTAGGGCGTTGCGCGATTGGATATTGAAGACCGAGTTCGAGGAGTTTGCTATTCCCCGCCCCGACCTCTCGTTGTTCCTCGATGTGCCTTTTGCCTTTACGACCAAGAAACTTACTGAGGTGCGTGAGGGCGATGACCGTGCCTACCTAAATGGTGGCAAGGATATCCACGAGGCTTCGCTCGACCTTCAGCGCCGTGTGCGTGAGGTCTATTTGGAGTCTGCCGAGGAGTGTGGCGATTTGAAGGTCGTAGATTGCTCAACCGACGATGGCGCTATGGCATCTCCCGATGTTATCTACGAGCGTATTATGGAGTATGTAAACGCCATTTTGTAAATGTTGTCCGTAAAGCATATATCGCTTAACCTACTGCGCTGGTTGTTCGGCGCAGTCTTCCTATTTTCTGGCCTTACCAAGGCGGTAGACCCTGTCGGCACATCGGTCTTTGTCGAGAAGTACTTGATGACATACGACCTTGATGCCCTGTTGGAGTCTGCTTTGCCTATTGCTATTGCTCTTGCAACGGTTGAGTTAACTTTGGGTATTGCAGTGGTTGTCAATATCTTTCATCGAGCGACTCTCCGTGTTGCCTTACTCTTTGTTGCTATCTTTACAATCATTACACTGTTGAGCGCTACGGTGCTTCCTATTGGCGATTGTGGCTGTTTTGGTGATGCTGTCAAGCTCTCGCCTTGGGCTACTTTCTGGAAGAATATTGCGCTGTTGGTTGTCGTTGTTGTGCTTCTTAGGTGCGACAACAAGGAGCATAAATCCTCGCTTACGCAGATTGTTGTATGCTTGGTGGGTTTGCTCTTTTCGTTGGGTGTCAACCTCTACGCCTTGCGCCACCAGCCTCTGGTCGACTTCTTGCCCTATAAGGTTGGCACCGACCTACGCACCGCAGTTGCCGAGGAGCGAGCAAAGGCTGCGGAGAATATAAAGCTTGTCTTCAAGGATAAGACCACGGGCGAGGAGCGCCTGTTTGCCTCTACCGATAGTGACTGTTGGTTGGATGCCAATTTGCAGTATGTCGATGTGCGAAATGAGGCAGTGCCCGATGCCAAGTTTGCGGATTTTGCTATCTATGATGCCGAGGGTAACGATGTCTCAACTGCGCTTTTGGAGCAGGAGGGGCGTAGTGCTTGGTTGTGTGTTGGTTCGTTAGATGTTATGGATAAGGAGTATGAGCGCGGTATAAAGAGCCTAATGAAACAATACCCCGCCCACGCAATCAAGGTGCTTACCTCTACCGATACGGCAGGTGAGATGTTTGGCTTGGAGTGTTACACGGTCGATGCGATGACCTTGCGCTCGATGATGCGCTCCAAGATTGGCGTTATTATTATAAATAGTGGCGTGGTCGAGCTCAAGGCCGATATCCGCGATATCTAACCGCACAACATATCTTGGCAAGATAATTGACCGACCCCGAGGGAACGGTCAATTTTTTTTGCTATGCGTAAAACATTATCACTTCTAATTTTATTGTTCGCTGTCGGTTGTTCGTCGAGGGTCGCCGATAAGCCTCAGCCTCGCCCTGTTAAGGTCGTTACCGTCTCGGCACTCACCACCGTAGACCGTGAGTTTGCGGCTCTTACAACTGCCGATGATGCGGTAAATCTCGCCTTTAAGCTATCGGGCAGAGTTGTCGATATCCCCGTTGCCAAGGGTCAGTTTGTGAATCGTGGAGAGGTGCTTGCCGAGTTGGATAGTCGCGATGTGGAACTTCAGGTATCGGCATCCAAGGCTGCCTATACCGAGGCGCAATCTCGCTTGGAGAGGGCTCGTAGACTTCTGCAACACGATGCTATATCTTTGCAAGAGGTGGAGTCGCTTGAGAGTAGTGCTGCTCAGGCACTTACCGCCTACGAAAATGCCCTCGATTTACTCGCCGATACCCGCATCTTAGCCCCCTTTGATGGTGTTGTCGAGCGTACCTATGTCGATGCGTGGCAACGAGTGCAGTCGGGCGAAACCGTAGTGCGTTTGGTGAAACCTCTATCTACTACCGTAGGCTTTACCGCACCCGAAAATCTTGTCTCGGAGCTATCCAAGCCTACCACACACTTCTCGGTGCGCTTCGAGGCATTTCCCGACCAAAATTTTAGTGCCGTAATCAAGAGCTTTGCCCGCACCTCGTCAGATGCCTTGGGGTTTCCCGTGTCGTTGCGATTAACTGATGTCGATAGCGCAAAATTCTCTATCTCGCCCGGTATGACCTGCACCGTAACGGTTACTCTGCCCGAGAGAGTCAGTGATTCGGTTGTTGTGCCACTTACGGCAATCTATGCTCCGCAGTGGGGTGGTGAGTATGTTTGGGTGGTCGATTCGAATGACCGTGTCGAGTTGCGAGGTGTTAAGCTTGGCGCTCCTGTTGGCGATAAGAGTGTCGCTATCCTCCACGGCCTGCGCGAGGGCGAGAGGGTAGTTGTGGCTGGTATCTACCAGCTCTACGAACTGCAAAAAGTAACCATCTTAGCAGAGTAGTGGTCTATGACAAATATCACGAAATATGCCGTTGGACACCGCTCCATAACTTGGTTTTTCCTTGCGGTGATGCTCCTTGGTGGTATCTGCGCCTTCGATTCGTTGGGCAAGAAGGAGGACTCTACCTTTGTGATTAAGAGTGCAATTGTAAGTTGTCACTATCCAGGTGCTACACCCGAGGAGATAGAGAAAAGTATCGTTATCCCACTTGAGCGCGAGTTGAACACCCTCTCCAATATCCGCAAGATTAGCTCCGAGGCGCACTTTGGCTATGCTCGCCTTGTGGTCGAACTTCAGCCATCGTTGTCGCCCGACCGTATTCCGCAACAATGGGATGCACTGCGTGCGAAGGTGGCAAATGTCGAGCTTCTGCTCCCCGATGGTGCAAGCGAAATCAGTGTTGCCGATGACTTTGGCGATGTCTACGGATTGTACTACGCCTTGGCAAGTGATGGCGGTTTTTCGTGGAGCGAACTGCGCAACGAGGCACGCGATATCCTAACACAACTCTATACGGTCGAGGGTGTGGAGAAGGTTATGCTCTATGGTGAGCAACAACCTGTTGTTAATGTCGTTATCTCGCCATCAACTCTTGCAGCCTTCGACCTTCGCCCCGATGATATAGCAAATGCCTTGCGTGGACAAAATGCTGTGATGGATATAGGTATTCGTCGTGCTGGTGAGGTCGATATATATTTGTCTGAGGGTACAGCATACTCTTCGATTGCAGATATTGAAAATCAGTTGCTTACAGCATCTGACCATAAGCAGTATCGCTTGGGCGATATAGCGCGTGTAGAGCGAGCGTATCGTGAGCCACAGAGTGTTGTGATGCGTGTCGATGGTCGCCGTGCAATAGGTATAGCCGTTGCTACCGACCCTCAGCTCGATATCGTCGCGGTAGGCGATAATGTGGAGCATCTGCTCAACAAAATATCCAATAGGCTCCCTGCGGGAATGGCCATCGAGACCCTCTATCCCGAGAACGATATAGCCCGACAAGCGAATAACGACTTCTTGGTCAACCTCTTGGAGTCGTTAGCAATCGTTATTTTACTCGTTATGTTCACTATGGGTTGGCGCTCGGGTGTTGTCGTTGGCTCGTCGTTGCTCTTTGCTATCGGCGGAACGCTCCTTGTGATGTTGCTTGTTGGCGAGGGTCTTAATCGTACCTCGTTGGCGGGATTTATTATTGCTATGGGTATGTTGGTCGATAACGCTATTGTCGTTACGGATAATACGCAAATGCTTATAGGTAAGGGTGTTACATCTTATCGCGCCTCTATTCGTGGTGCAACGGAGCCTCGTTGGGGTCTGCTTGCTGCAACCATTGTCGCCATATTGTCGTTTCTGCCTCTGCAACTCGCCCCCTCGTCGGTGGCAGAGATAATTCAACCCCTGTTCGTCGTTGTCGCCCTCTCGTTGCTCCTTAGTTGGGTGCTCTCGATTACGCAAGTGCCGATGATGTGTGTCGATATGGTGCGTGGTGTGTCGTATAGTGGTGAACAGCGCTCCCGATGGTTTTATCGTGTTGTGCATAGGGTGTTGGGGCATCGTTGGGCTACGATTATTGTCGCTATTCTTCTATTCCTAAGCTCGTTGTGGGCAATGGGGCGTATGCCTCAAAACTTCTTTCCTCAGTTGGATAAGCCCTATTTTCGTGCCGATGTCTTGCTCCCAGAGGGCTACGATATAGCTACGACAGATGCTACGCTTCAACGGCTAACCGCTTGGTTAAAAGCACAAAGTGAGGTTAAGCGTGTATCGGCAACAGCGGGTGCAACACCACCTCGCTACTACCTTGCAAGTAGTAGCTATGCCAACCGTCCCAACTTCGGAAATATGCTTGTCGAACTCCACACCTCGGACTATACGGCAGATGTAGAAAAGCGCTTTGCCGAGTGGGTCGAGGCGAATGAGCCCGATGTTTGGTTGCGTTCATCGCTCTTTAAGCTGTCGCCTGTGCCCGATGCCGTTATAGAGTTTGGCTTTGTGGGCGAGAATACAGATACGCTCGCCCGACTAACACGCGATGCTATGCAGATTATGGAGCGCAGTGGCGAGGCTCAGAATATCCGCAATAGTTGGGGTAATCGCGTGGCATTGTGGCAACCTCGTTACTCGCAGATTAAGGCGCAACGACTTGGTGTTGAGCGTGGTGCAATGTTGCGCTCGTTGGAGTTGGCGACTTTGGGTCTTACGATTGCCGAGTATCGCGAAGATGACCTTACGCTACCTATATTGTTGCGCTCTGTTGCCCCTGCTGATAGCGCAATTACGGCGCTTGAAACGATGCCCGTATTCTCTCGCTCAGGCAATACCTTCTCGGTGGAGCAGGCTGCTGCAGGCTTCGACTTTGGCTTTGTTGGCTCGGTTGTTAAGCGCCAAGATTCCGAGCGTGTGATGATGGCGCAGTGCGACCCAAAGCGTGGTGCAAACACTATTAGTCTGCTTGAATCGCTACGCAAAGCCGTTGAAAGCGAGCTGGTTATCCCCGATGGCTATCGTCTAAAGCTCTATGGCGAGGAGGAGAGCCGTGAGGAGTCCAACGAGGCGCTTGCTTCGCAACTGCCAACGGCACTATTGCTGATATTTATCGTTCTGCTACTGCTCTTTGGCTCGTTGCGCTCAACTATTGCGGTCGTTGTTACGCTTCCGCTAATCTTTGTTGGCGTAGTCTTGGGCTTGCTCCTTACGGGCAATATGTTCGACTTCTTCTCGCTTCTCGGTCTGCTCGGCTTGGTGGGTATGAATGTTAAGAATGGGGTTATTCTTTTAACCCATATCGAGCGTGTTCGTGCCTCAGGAATAGCTCCTATTGAAGCCGTTGCCCACGCCACTGCTGACCGCTTTATTCCGGTGGTCACTGCATCCGGAACTACGGTCTTGGGTATGGTGCCTCTGCTATTTGACTCTCTGTTTCGTAGTATGGCTGCAACGATTATGGGAGGCTTGGTTGTTGCTACGCTATTGGTACTTTTGGTATTACCCACGGTCTATTCACTTATTTATCGTATAAAACAATGAGAAATAATATATTAGTTGCAGTTATCTTACTTCTTAGTTTAGGTAGTGCAACCGCTCAAATATCCCTCGATGACTATCGTTATGCCGTTGCTGATTATAGCTACACATTGAGTAGTGCTCGTTATGCAACCATAGGCGCAGAGGCGGACCATCGCCGAGCCAAAAAGAACTACCTGCCCTCGGTACAGAGTTCGCGCGATATGGTCCTAAACTTCCGCAAAAAGGATGGTGGTAGGCGAGTCGATTGGGTTATGCGCCCCGAGATTACACAGCCCGTATTCGATGGTGGCGCTCTGCGTGCCGAGACCAAGCAGGCGGAGGAGGCTTTGAAGGTTGCTCGTGCCGATGAGTTGCGGGCGATGCTTGATGTCGTTTACGAGGCCGAGGTATCCTATTGGTCGCTGTCGCGTGCTGATATCTACCGCAAGGCTATCTCGGACTATATAGCTATCGTTAGGTCGTTGCGTGATGTCGTGCTGCATCGCTTCGAGGAGGGCTATATCTCGAAGAGTGACCTTCTGCAAGTCGAGTCACGAATGAGCGATGCGGAGTATCAGCTGTCGGCTGCCGAACAGAACTATTTGGTTGAGTTACACAACTTTAATATATTGCGTGGCGAGAGCCCGAGCCTTGCCGTAGAGCTGAAAAACTCTATCCTCGATTCGATAGCTATGCCCCTGAGGGTTGATGTAGAGTCGGTGGTGAGATTTCGCCCGGAGTATCGGGCATCGGTGGCTCGCTCCGAGTCGGCACGATGGGGTATTAAGGCTGCCTCGGCAGAGTTCATGCCCTCGTTAAATGTGTCGTTGTTTGGTGTGGTCGATGCGGGCGAACTTAAAGGAGGAAAGATAGAGCTGGATGGTGGTATGCTCTTCTCGTTTACTACACCGATATTCCACTTTCGTGAGCGTAAGCAGGCTATGATTTCTGCCCGTAGTGCCCACCATCGTGCCGAGTTGGCGGTGGCTGATATGGTCGATAAGATTACGCTTGAGGAGAGCGATGGTTGGACAAATATCCTAAATAGCCGTTCGCGTGTCGACGCTACACGCCGTAACCTCGACCTTGCGCGCGAAAACCTCGATATAAGCACCTACTCCTATCGTGAGGGTTTGTCTACGATTCTTGATGTCCTACAAGCGCAAATCAGCTGGTTGCAGATATACACTAACGCCATCACGGCACAATACGACTACGCTATTGCAGTTGCTGAGTATAAGCGTATTACATCGCACTAATAGTTAAGGGGTTACCTGTTGAGTAACCCCTTTTCGCTACCAGATGCCTTTACGACTATGCCTTTATATCGTTGGTCGCAACTATTGACACTTCGTGTGATAGCGGTGCTATCTTTCGAAGCATCTGAAGTAGTCCGCAATACTTGTCGTGCGCAAGGTTGATAGCACGGCTTATCGTCGTCTCATCCTTGAGCGTTGGGCACTCGGCGCGATAGATAATATTGAAACTCGTAAAGCGACTCTCGGCAACCACCGTGGGTGTCGAAATTGTGCCTTCGAGGGAGAGTTCCAAAAGGCGTAGTGAGGTGATATGCTCCTTAAGCATACCGATAATCGTTAGTCCTGCGCAGTTGGCAGCGGCATAGAGAAACAACTCCTTGGGGTTGAGCTGGTCGGCGCTTCTACCGTCGGTCGATTTGAAATGCCTGTCGCTATCGAGCGAAAGTGTAATTTTTAGTGTCATATTGCCAAATATTTGTTTTGTATGGCGTAGAAGGGCAATAATCGTTCCCAATAATGCGTATATTTCGTAGAAATATATTATCTTTGCAAAGATTATTTCAATAAACGACTATGCGAAAAGAGATTATATTATTGGCAACTCTATCATTGTTTGCTTTTACGACCGCTGTGGCACAGAGCCCAGGGGGTATTACATCCCGCAAGGCTGCTGTTGAGGAGCTTATGGAGCGTATGCGTTGGGCAGATGCCCGAGATATTCTTGGTACTATGCGTGGCGAACTTGACCCCGTAAAGGATCGCTTCGAGGTGGAGTGGGTTGATTATCACTCGGTGCGTTGTGCCGTAGAGCTTGGCTCGGAGGATGCTGAAAGTATGATGATTGGCTTCCTTAACGAGTATCCTGCCAGCCTCTATGGTAACCGTATGCAGTTCCAGTTGGCATCGTACTACTGCGACGAGGGTGCGTTGACCATTGCAAAGGAGGAGTTTGAAGGTGTCAAATATATGGCATTGGATGCTCGAGAGAAGGAGCGATACGATATCCGAATGGGTTATATCCGTTTTGTTGAGGGTGACTATCCGACTGCTACGGAGCATTTCAAGCGTATCTCGCGTCAGAGTGAATACTACTCTCATGCGCTATACTATATGTCTTATATCGCCTATGCCAATAGGGAGTACGATGCGGCTACTGAGGGCTTTAAGCAGCTTGTCAATGTTGACCCATATCGAGGTCTAGCTCCTTTCTATCTTATCCAGATTGAGTATCGTCTCGGTAACTATGATTATGTGGTGGAGTACGGTGAACAACTTATTAATGCAGCAAATGGCGAGGTCTATGATGACTTAGTGCGTGTTATGGCTGAGGCATACTTTGCCAAGCATGACTATGCACAGTCTATTCGTTATATCAAGCAATATCCTGCAGAGAAGATGGGGCGTCAGGAGAACTATATCAAGGGCTACTCGCTCTATCGTATGACTCGTTATGCGGAGGCTGTCGAACCTTTGAAGAGTGTCTGCGGTGCCGATGATGACCTGACACAGAATGCCTCATACCACCTTGGTGATTGCTATTTGCGCCTTGGTAATAAGAGCGCAGCCGCCGATGCCTTTGCTATGGCATCGTCGAGCAATTTCGACAGGGATATTGAGGAGGATGCCTTGCTCAACTATGGTCGTCTAAAGTATGAACTTGGCGGAGGTCGCTTCAATGAGGCGGTAAATATTCTAACCGAGTATTCGGAGCGCTATCCCAAGTCGAAACATATCGAGGAGGTGCACTCTTTGCTCATTGCTGCCTACTATAATTCGGAGAACTACGATGCAGCCTATGCCGCTATCAAGAGCCTTGCAAATCCTGATAACGAGATTAAGGCTGCTCTGCAGAAGGTGGCTCTGTTCCGTGCTGTCGAGGCTGTTAAGCGTGGCGACCTGACCTCTGCCGAGGAGTTGCTCACGGAGGCTGAGCAGATTGGTTTGAGTCCTAAATATAATGCCCTTACGCTCTACTGGCAGGGTGAGGTGGCATATCTTCGTGGCGATATGCAGCGTGCCGAGGAGCGCTATATGGCCTATATGCGCCGTGCTCCCAAAACTGAGATTGAGTATGCCTATGCCAACTATGGCTTGGGCTATGCTCGCTTTGCCGAGGGTAAGATGGAGGATGCTGCCGATGCCTTTGAGAATTTCGTTCAGGCATACTCTACACGCGATGGTTATATGTACGATGCCCACAACCGCTTGGGTGATGCCCGTTATACTCTGCGTGAGTTTACGAAGGCTCGCAAGGCGTATAATGTCGTTGTGTCGTCGACCTCGTCGGGTCGTGATTATGCCCGCTATCAACTCGCTATGGTAGATGGTATCGAGCGCAAGACCAAAAGCAAGATTGAGCGCCTGAAGTCTATCGTTGAGGATGGCAAGGGCGACTATGTCGATGATGCTTGGTATGAGTTGGGTCGCACCTATATGGCGGATGAGCGTTACAAGGAGGGGGCACAAGTTCTTCGTGACTTTACGAACTCCGATACTGGCTCGCCCTACTATATCTCGGCGCTCTCGGATTTGGGATTGGCATACTACAATATTAATCAGAAAGATGAGGCTCTGAAGTGTTACGAGGAGGTTGTGGCATACGACCCCCAGTCGGCAACAGCCTTGGAGGCTATGCGTGGTATCCGTGAGATTTATGTTGGCGAGGGTCGTATCGACGACTACTTTGCATACGCCGAGCGTAGTGGCGTGCAGAGCGATATGTCGGCTGCTGCGCGTGATTCGTTGAGTTTTGCAGCCGCCAAGACTCTCTATCTCGATGGCTCTATGGCAGATGCACGCGAGAAGTTAAAGGGTTACTTGAAGAACTTCAAGAGTGGCTATTACCGCACCGAGGCGTTGTTCTACCTCTCGGATTGCTATGTTCAGGAGGGCGACAACGAGTCGGCTATTAGCTCTATGGACGAGCTGTTGAAGCAGGGCAAGACACAGTATACCGAGCGTGTTCTGAGCGTCTATGCACCTATGGCCTTCGATATGAAACTCTACGAAAAATCGGCTAATGCCTACCGCAGTCTCTACGATGTTGCCTACAACGAGAATACTCGTCGCTTGGCTTCAGAGGGTTACTCGGAGGCTACGGTGCTTACAAACGATGGCGCACTGATTAAGGCTGTGTACGATAATCTGCTTGCTATGCCCGATGCTACATCGTGGGCGTTGCGCCACGCAATGTTGGCCAAGGCGAATATTTTGCGAGAGGAGGGTAGCGACGAGGCAATAGCGCTCTACACCGAACTTGCCAAAGATATTGCGACTGCTGAGGGTGCTGAGGCTTACTACCGCCTTATCGAGGATAAGTACAACAAGGCCCAATATGCCGAGGCGGAGCAGATGGTATATAATATGGGTAATTCGGGCTCGATGTATTGGCAGGCTAAGGCCTTTATCGTCTTAGGTGATATCCTTGTTAAGCAGGGCAATAACTTCCAAGCTCGTGCCACATATCAGAGTATTGTCGATGGCTACACCCCCGCTGATGATGGTATCGTTGCCGAGGCGAAGGCTCGAATCAAGAACCTTAAATAATGAAGACTATGCAGAAGATATATCGTTTTTCGCTTATTGCTGTTGCCTTGTTTGGCGCTGCTGTGTCACTCTCGGCACAAGAGAGCAAGCGTGTGGAGGTAACCTCAATCTATAACCCCGAGGTTGCGGGTGCAAGCAAGTTGATGGCACCTACCGTCATCAACGACAACCCCGTAATTGAGCCTACCATCGAGTATTCGGTCGAGCCTGCCACTTGGCAGATTGGCCTTTCGGCACACAACTTCCGCCCCGCAACGGCGACCTATTGGGACTTCACTCGCTCTAAGTCGTGCTTCTTGCGCCTTGGTGCTGGCTATCCTCTAACCTCGGATTTGGCATTCCGCTATGCTACGGTTAGTCAGGGTGCTGGCTTCTTTGGTCTTTCGCTTGACCATAAGGGTGATTTTGGTCGTCGAGTAAATAGCGTTGGTGAGAAGTTGGCGATGAAGGAGAGTTTTAATACAGAGAACGGCATCAAGCTCTATGGTGGTGTTTATGTTGGTCGTCGCCTCTTTGATGCTAAGCTTGGCGCTAATTTCGACTTCTTTAAGGCGTATCCCGATGCTACTGACTTAACAAGCGACCTTATCTCGCGTGAGGGTGTTGACCTTGCCCTGCGTTTTGGCGATAGCTTTACAGACTTGTCGTATATCAACTTTTCGGTCGAGGCTCACAGCAAGCTAATGTTCCACTCTCAGCCCCCTGTTGGTCATTGCGACTATGTTACCGATATGATGCTCACGGCAGGCGCATCGGCTCGCGTAGGCAGAGAGTTTGGTGAAAATAGGGTAGAGGTTGATGGTGGCTACGATATCTGGCTCAACCCTTGGCAGGATTATCGTGATAGCCGATTTTTTGTGGGTGCTATCTACTCACGCAGCTTCGGTATTGTCGATGTCGAGGCTGGCGTAAAGTATATGCGCGACAAGGTGCGTGCTCGCGACAAGGCTTCGCACTTTGTGATGCCGAGCGCCAAGATTTTGTTTGATATACAGCGTGCCGCTTTTGCTCCCTATATCGAGTTTAACACGGTGGTTGGTCAGAATGGCGTGATGTCGTTGCTTGAGCGAAATCCCTATCTCGACTTGGAATATGGTAAAGGCATTAAGGGCTACGATGCTATGGCAAATACCCGTAGCTATGACCTCTCGGTGGGCTTTACCGGTACGGCACACGCAACACGCTTGGCTTATCGTGCCTATGCTGGTGTCAGCTTTATGCGCGACCGCATCTATTGGTTCGTTACTCGCCCCGGCTACTTTGGCGCTCATGCTGCCGATGATACCCACTTCTTCGCAGGCGTCGAGGTGGAGTATCGCCCCGTGGCTGGATTGGATATTAGCCTCGGCTTCAATGCCAACACCGATAGCGGCAATTCGCCCTATCTCTATTCCGACCCTAAGCTGACAGCCGATCTGAAGGTGCAGTATACCTTGAAGCGCTGGAAGTTCTATGCCTCAGGAGCTATGCTTGGCGCTCGTAAGTTCTCGGGCGTTATTGGCGAGGATGGCAAAGCTCCTATCGCCTTTGAGGTCGGCACGAAGTTCGATGTCGGTGCAGGTGTTAGCTACCGCATAAGTCGTGATTTCGAGGTATATGCCGATGGCATCAACCTGCTTAATAGCCGTCTCTATGACTTTGCGCACTACTACCGCAATGGCGCAGGCTTCAAGGCGGGAGTTAAGATTCATTTCTAAAAATGACCTACAATGTCAAAGTGGAGTAATGGCGAGGCGGCGACACTGCCTCTGTGGAGAAGATTGGCTTGGCGACCTGCGCTCTTGGACGGGCGACAGGCGCTGTTGAAGGGCTTGGCGTGGCTGATTGTAGCCACCTTGCTTTCGTGGTATTTCCGTGTGCTACCCACATCGACTATAGCGTTCGATGTCGCGGGATATGTGGCGTTGTGGAAGTGTTTGGTGGAGCAGCTTATGTTGTGGGTTGCTACGGCTGTGATGCTCTACTTGGTGATGGCGCTTACGGGTAGCGAATGTAATTTTAAGGAGTTGGCATCGCGCGTGTTGTATGCGCGCCTGCCTATATATCTTCTTATTCTGCCCGCTATTATCGGTGGCTTCCGTGTGGAGTATGCCGTGGTGGTTAACGACCCTATGCAGGCATTTGCGGAGTATCCCTTGACTATCGCCTATGCCGTGTTTGCTGTGGTGATGGTATTGGCGTATCTGTGGTGGAACTATCGTGTCTTTGCGAAGGTGCGTGGCACGGAGGATATGCGTGGTGTGGTATTCTTTGTGGTGGGAATAGTCCTCGCTTATGAGGTGTCGCAGTGGCTGATGTCGCTCCTCGGATAAGGACACAAAAAAGGGTAAGCTACTTATATCGCACCGCTACAACCACATACCCTTGCTCGATTCCTCGCCTGGGGGAGTTCTGTAGGAGCTGGTCGTATAAGACTTACCCGGGCACAAAAGTACAAAAAAAATGTATCTTTGCAAAAAAAAAGAGAATAATGCGTAAAAAAATTATAGGCATACTTCTGTTACTTGTTGCTGCTGTGGCGGTTACGCTATATTTGGCGTATAATATGTTCTATGGCTCGGCAGTCGAAAAATCGTTTAGCGTAACCCTTACGAACGATGATAGCTACTCTGCAAAGGTCGATAAAATCAAAGAACATATCGACCATCACTTCGCCTTTGACTTCTATGCCGATCGTATCGGGTTGAGTCGCTCAATAAAGGCAGGCAAGTATACCTTCGACGAGGGTGCTACGGTTATCGAGATTGCCCGTAAGCTAAAGTTCGGCAATAGCCGTGCTGTGCGCCTTACGATTAACAATGCACGAACACCTGAGGCGTTGGCGGGTCGTATTGCTCGACAGATTGATGCCGACTCGATGGCGGTGTTGGGAGCGTTAAAGGATAAGGCTCTTATCGAGGAGATGGGCTTTAAGTCGGCTGAGGCTATGTTCTCGATATTTATTCCAAATACCTACGAGGTGTATCCCGATATCGAGCCTGAGGCATTGGTGCGTAAGTTGAAGGATGAGTCGGATAAGTTCTGGGCAAAGCATACCGAGAGGGTGGCATCGCTCGCTCTTACGCCCTACCAGATTATGACCCTTGCATCTATTGTCCACGAGGAGACAAATGCTGTAGACGAGATGCCTCGTATCGCGGGTGTATATCTCAATCGCCTATGGAAGAGTATGCCCTTGCAGGCTGACCCTACGGTGAAATATGCCGTGGGCGATCCTACCTTGAAGCGCATATTGTTCCGCCACTTGGAGGTCGATTCGCCCTATAATACATATAAGGTGCTTGGCTTGCCTCCTACGCCTATTGCGATGCCCGATATGGCGGCTATCGAGGCGGTGCTCAACTACGAGAAACACGACTACCTCTATTTCTGTGCTCGCCCCGAGATGGATGGTCGTCATAACTTTGCCCGCACACATCGTGAACACGAACGCAATGCTGCGGCATATCATCGTGCACTTGAACGACAGAATATTAGATAACTATGAATAATAATTTTTGGAATGATGCACTGCGTAGCGGTGCTATCCTTGGTCTTTTGATGGGTGCTTCGCGCATCTTTGAGAGCTATATGCTCTTTATTAGCGATATGAAGGGTGTCAACACACTCCTCGTTATCGAGTGGTTGGTGGCGGCTGTGGCGTTTGTCTACTTGCTCTATCGCTTTGCTAAGCAGCGCTCGATGCGCTTTTCGGAGAAGGAGGGCTATAGCTATGGTCAGGCACTAAGCTATCTACTTATGGTATCAATACTTACGGGCGTTATCGTGGGAGTTGCGGAGTTCTTCTTCAACCAGATTGTAGGCTACGATGCTATCGTTGCGGGCTATATCTCGCTTATCGACGAGTATGGCGAGATGGTTGCCTCGGTAGGCGTTCCCGCATCGAGTATGCATGTGCTTGAGCAGCTAAAGGTTACGATGCGAGATGCTCAGGAGCCTACAATACTGAACAGTGTCTTCTCGGCGCTCAACCTCTACTTTATGACTGGAGGTATCCTAGCGCTCTTGATTTCGGCATTTGTTAAGCGTGAGGCTAACCCATTTGCAGAGGATAAACAGAGTGAAAGCAATGAGTAATAAGTTGGATATTTCGGTTGTTGTGCCCCTCTATAATGAGGCGGAGTCGTTGCCCGAGTTGGTGGCGTGGATTGACCGTGTGGCACGCGAAAATAGCCTAAGCTATGAGATAATTATGGTCGATGATGGCTCTACCGACTCATCGTGGGCTGTTATCGAGGAGTTGCGCAAGCAGAATGAGGCTATTCGTGCAATCAGCTTTATGCGCAACTATGGCAAGTCGGCAGCCTTGTATTGTGGCTTTGAGATGGCCGAGGGCGAGGTTGTCTTTACTATGGATGCTGACCTTCAGGACTCGCCCGACGAGATTCCCGAGATGCGCCGTATGATTTTGGAGGAGGACTACGACCTTGTGTCGGGCTGGAAGCGCAAGCGCTACGACCCCATCGGCAAACGCTGGCCAAGCAAGTTCTTCAACCTTACAGCACGCATTATGTCGGGCATCCGTCTTCACGACTTCAACTGCGGACTTAAGGCGTATCGCCGTAAGGTGGTCAAGGCGGTGGAGGTATATGGCGAGATGCACCGCTATATCCCCATCTTGGCGAAGAATGCGGGCTTTAAGCGTATTGGCGAGAAGGTTGTCGAGCACCACGAACGCAAGTATGGACACTCAAAGTTTGGCATCGAGCGTATGGTGAAGGGTTATCTCGACCTTATCAGTATCACCTTTATGTCACATTTCGGTCGCTCACCGATGTACCTCTTTGGAGGTCTTGGCACGCTGATGTTCCTTGCGGGATTTATCGCCGTAATGTGGATTATTGTCGAGAAGTTCACTATCGGCGCACCACTTACCAACCAGCCTCTCTTCTACCTTGCGATGCTTGCCATCGTGCTTGGTGTGCAACTATTCCTTGCAGGCTTCCTCGGCGAGATGATCAATCGTCGCTCGACCGACCGTAACAAGTATTTAATTGATAAAACTTTATAAGGGAGGTTCTATAAATTAGGTCGAGTTGATTTTGAAGAGTATTGTGAGCGATATTTCTAATTTCTTCCGAATGGCGCAATGCGGGCATTGTAACTGAGGAAAAATTAGAAATATATCACAATAAATTCAAAAGCGACCGAAATATTGACTCCCTACACAGAATAACTTTTTTACTAATTTATTGAACATCCCTTTTATGATTCAAAGAATTCAGACACTTTATTTGCTAATTGTTACTGCGTTAATGGCGGTAACGCTCTTTGCTCCTATCGCAACATTCTCGTCTGCCGATGCGGTATACACCCTCGGTGCCTTCTCGCTTGCAGGAGGTGGCGAGTCGCAGAGCACACTATGGATGGGTATCGTGCTAGTTATTGCTACGGTGTTGCCCCTTGTAACAATCTTCCTCTTTAAGCGTCGTCAGCTCCAGGTGCGCCTCTGCGGTGCCGAGATGGTGGTTTTGCTCGGTGCTGTGGCATTTATCGCCATCTACTATTGGCTTGCTGCAAGCAATGCTCTTGGCGATATAGCCATTGAGCATAAGCAACTTGGCTGGGCTGCACCTATGCCCTTGGTGTCGCTCGTGTTGACCTATTTGGCGGGTCGTGCTATCTTCAAAGATGAACTTTTGGTGCGCTCGTTGGATAGAATCAGATAAGAAAAATGCGGTGTGCAAGAAAAAAAGTTGCAGAAAATTTTGCAGATTTGAAAATAATGTCTACATTTGCACACCATTTCAGAGAAATCTGATGCCCAGATGGCGGAATCGGTAGACGCGCTGGTCTCAAACACCAGTAGGTTCACCCCTGTGCCGGTTCGACCCCGGCTCTGGGTACACGAAGAGAGGTACGAAAGTTTCTCTCTTTTTTTTGTGGTTTGTGGTTGGCGATAGCCGACCTTCGGTCGTAGTGTGCGTTGGGGTATGGCTCTATACGAGCAAGCTCGCAAAGCCACATCCCAACCCCCACAGCCTAAAGCCTAATGCTCTCGCCAACTTATTCCTAAACCTGCCGCTGCTGTACTCACCTTAAATGGCGGTTGCGCGGATATTATAGTGATTTATTGCTCGACCTCCGAGAGGTCTGCGCTGTTTTTTTTAAGCGGTATCCGCGCGAGTTTGCGACTAGAAGTCGCTGCACTTCGACCTCCGGCTCTGGGTACACGAAGAGAGGAACGAAAGTTTCTCTCTTTTTTTTGTGGTTTGTGGTTGGCGATAGCCGACCTTCGGTCGTAGTGTGCGTTGGGGTATGGCTCTATACGAGCAAGCTCGCAAAGCCACATCCCAACCCCCA
>JAGBYO010000036.1 GCA_017628735.1 Alistipes sp.
ATCCTTATCTGCCGATTTTTTTAGACCCTCTTAAGAAATGCTCTTTTGCATAGGAGCGATGCCTCCCACTCGTCGCCATAAATTGCCCACTCGGTGATAAATGATGGCTGTCGGGTTGTTTTTTTGCCGATAATTTTCTATATTTGTAGGGTATGAAGAGATTTAAGAATATAGTATTCGACCTCGGTGGTGTTGTCTTCTCACGCGACCCTCGCAAGTTCGAGCCCGAATTTATCGAGTTCTTCTCGTATGTCTACCTTCCGAAGATGCCTGAGTTCTGGGAGGAGTACGACCGTGGTGCCGTGTCGTATGACGAGATGATTGAGGCGCTTATGGCCTACAATAAGTGCGATAGGGAGTTAGCCGATAAGAATGTTCAGCGCTCTATCGTTACGCAGGAGGAGGTATTATCCACTAAGAGCCTTATCCAAAGCCTTAAGGCGGCGGGCTATAGACTCTATGTGCTGTCGAATATGTCGAAGGAGTTTATCGACTTCTTGCGCCATAAGGAGGTCTACTCGTTGTTCGATGGTGAGGTTGTTTCGTGCGAGGAACTATGCGTAAAGCCCGAGCAGGAGATTTACCACCGCTTGGAGATCCGTTATGAGCTCAATCCCTCCGAGACGCTCTTTGTCGATGACCGCGAGGCCAATATCGTTGCTGCGAGTGAGCGTGGCTGGGAGGGCTATCTCTTCGACCACCACAACCCCGAGCATAGTTGCCAGGAGTTGGGCGAAATGTTGTTGAAGTAACCGTAATTAAAACTAAATAAGAATGACACTTAACCTAAGATTGGAGTATCAGACCGTCTATGGCGAGGAGCTCTTTGTGGTTGTGGGTTCGCCCCGTGCCAAGAGCTATCCTATGACCTATGTCGGTGATGGCGTATGGTGCGCCTCACTCCGCCTCAGCGCCTGCGATAAGCTCGTCTATCGTTACGAGGTGCGTCGTGGTGCGGATGTTGTCCGCAAGGAGTGGGGTGGTGAGCACACCCTCTTACTCGATAAGAAGGCGACGAATGTCCGTGTTTTGGACCACTGGCACGCTATGCCCTCAGATGTATCGTTCCGTTCGTCGATGTTCACCGATGGCGTCTTTGCTCGCCACAATGCCAAGAAGGCACAGGGCGTTCAGGATGCTACGCTCACTATCCGTGCCGAGATTCCCGTTGTTCGCACCAACCAGTCGGTTGTCTTGGTTGGCGACGGCAAGGCTCTTGGCGAGTGGGATGTTCAGAAGGGTGTTAAGCTCAATGATGCCGATGCCCCCGTGTGGAGTGCTCGCATCAAGTCGCCCAAGCGTGCTTTTGCCTATAAGTTCGTGATTGTCGATTCCAAGTCGGGCGATGTTGTTGCTTGGCAGTCGGGCGACAACTACTACTACGACGACAAGGTAGCCGATAACGAGGCTTTGGTTATCGATGGTTTGCGTCCCCATTTCGATATGGCACCTTGGCGTGGTGCGGGTGTTGCAATCCCCGTATTCTCGCTCCGTTCACAGGATAGCTTCGGCGTTGGCGAGTTCTACGACCTCAAGCTAATGGTCGACTGGGCAGCTGCTACGGGTCAGTCTATCATTCAGATTTTGCCTATCAACGACACCACGATGTATGGCACATGGGAGGACTCATACCCCTACAATGCCAACTCTACCTTCGCTCTTCACCCCCAGTTCCTCCACTTGGAGGCCGTTGGTAAGCTCAAAGATAAGGCCGAGGCTGAGCGCTTTACGGTGCTTGGCAAGGAGCTTAATCTGTTGCCTGCTGTCGACTATGAGCGTGTGAATAACGCTAAGGCCGAGTACCTCCACGCAATATTTGCTCAGGAGGGCAAGAAGACTCTTGCTTCGAAGGAGTTTAAGGCCTTTATGGAGGCTAACGAGGAGTGGTTGAAGCCCTATGCTGTCTTCTGCGCATTGCGTGATAAGTATGCTACACCCGACTTTTCGAAGTGGGGTTCGATGGCAAAGTATACTAAGGCGAAGGCTGCAAAATATGAGAAGGAGCACTACGACGAGGTTGCTTATAACTACTTCGTGCAGTATCACCTCTCGAAGCAGTTGCGCGAGGTGCGCGACTATGCTCACGCTAATGGCGTAGTCCTCAAGGGTGATATTCCGATTGGCATTTCTCGCACCAGTGTCGATGCTTGGGTATACCCCGAGTTGTTCAATATGGACTCTTCGGCAGGTGCTCCACCCGATGATTTCTCGGTGTTGGGTCAGAATTGGGGCTTCCCCACCTACAACTGGGCTAAGATGGCCGAGGACGGCTACGCTTGGTGGAAGGCTCGCTTCGTGAAGATGGCGGAGTATTTCGATGCCTACCGTATCGACCATATCTTGGGCTTCTTCCGCATCTGGGAGATTCCGCTCGATGCTGTGAACGCTCTGCTTGGTCGTTTCAACCCCGCCTTGCCCTACTCAGTAGAGGAGATTGCATCTTACGGCTTCCGCTTCGAGCACTGGCATACAGGCAATATCGCCGAGACGGACAATATGTTGTTTGTAGAGGATAAGTTGCAGAAGGGTAAGTATCACCCCCGTATCTCGGCATACTCTACCGACTGCTATCGCTGGCTTTCGGACGACCAGAAGGATGCATACAGCCGCCTCTACGACGACTTCTTCTATCGCCGCCACAACGACTTCTGGAAGTGGGAGGCTCTGAAGAAGTTGCCCGCACTGATTGGCGCAACACGCATGTTGGTCTGCGGTGAGGACCTCGGTATGATTCCCGACTGTGTTCCCTCGGTGATGTCAGGCGAGCAGATTCTCTCGTTGGAGATTCAGCGTATGCCCAAAGACCCGAAGGTGGAGTTCGGCTCGACATACGATTATCCCTACCTCTCGATTTGCACTACTGGAACCCACGATATGAACCCGTTGCGTGCTTGGTGGGAGGAGGATAGAGGTGTTACCCAGCGCTTCTACAACCATGTGCTTGGCGCTTGGGGTGATGCTCCCTATTTCTGCGAGCCTTGGATTTGCGAGCAGGTTGTGGCTATGCACCTCAAATCTCCCGCAATGCTCACCGTCTTGCCCTTGCAGGATTGGGTGGCTATGGATGGCGAGTTGCGTAGAGAGAATCCCAACGATGAGCGTATCAATGTTCCCGCCAACTCACGCCACTACTGGCGCTACCGTATGCACCTCTCGTTGGAGGAGTTGCTCAAGGCGGATAAACTCAACCAGATGATTCGCCAGAAGATTGCCGAGTCAGGCAGATAATTTGTTGTGAAAAGGGGGGGCATTCTCGACTCATCCCAAAAAGTTGAGTGCCTCGGGCTGTATTCTTGTACTATCCCGAGGCACTCACTTTTGCGATGAGCCAAGCCTAACCCCTTTTGGCAACAAATAGGTTGAGTGCTGATTGTGAGGAAGTAATAATAGGGTTCAATAGGACTTAATAGGACTCAATAGGGTGCAATCCTATCGACTGCACCTATTTTATCTTATCGCTCATTACACATTTCCAAAAGTTTTACTATCTTTGTTCCGTGAAACTAAAATCAATAATCTAAAACTATAACAATGAGGCGTTTATTCTTTATTTTTAGCATCTTCGCTATGTTCCTTACTTCGTGTGAGACTGTTAGCGAGGGCACCGATTTTATCCAGCTTACCTATAAGGAGAGTGTTATTGTTGGTTGTGGTTCATCTATTGGCTATATTACCTTCGAGTTGGGTACTCCTGTGGAGGGCGCTACTGTTGAGTCTACTGCAACGGTTGAGTGGATTGGTGATTTCGTATATG
>JAGBYO010000037.1 GCA_017628735.1 Alistipes sp.
GCTTGAGCAAGTACTCCTCACCCTCGAAAGGTGTGTGGATAGGCTGGAACGAGTCCTTGCCATACTTTGCGTAGTGACCCGAGGTAACATAGAGGTCCTTGTTACCGATATGGGGGGTGATAACCTGCTGGTAGCCGTAGTCCTTCTGAATCTTACGGAGGAAACGCTCCAAGCGGTCGCGCAACTCAGCACCCTTGGGCAACCACATAGGCAAGCCCTGACCTACACGCTGTGAGAACATAAAGAGCTCGAGGTCCTTGCCGAGCTTACGGTGGTCGCGCTTCTTAGCCTCCTCCAACAATGCGAGGTGCTCGTCGAGCATCGACTTCTTGGGGAACGACACACCGTAGATACGGGTGAGCATCTTGTTCTTCTCGTTACCGCGCCAGTAAGCACCAGCAATCGAGGTGAGCTTGATAGCCTTGATATAGCCTGTATTGGGGATGTGAGGACCACGGCAGAGGTCGGTGAATGCGCCGTTGGTGTAGAACGAGATAGTGCCGTCCTCAAGGTCGGTGATAAGTTCAACCTTGTACTGGTCGCCCTTCTCGGTGAAGGTCTTCAACGCCTCGGCCTTCGACACCTCGGTGCGCACGAGCTGCTCCTTGTTGCGCGAGAGCTCGACCATCTTCTGCTCGATGGTTGCAAGGTCAGCCTCTGTGATAGCCACCGGTGAGTCCACATCGTAGTAGAAACCGTTGTCGATAGCGGGACCGATACCGAACTTAATGCCGGGGTAGAGTGCCTCCAACGCCTCAGCCAAGAGGTGTGATGAGGTGTGCCAGAAGGCGTGCTTGCCCTCGGCGTCGTCCCACTTAAAGAATTTGATTGTACAATCACAATCGATAGGGCGCATCATATCTACGGTTGCGCCATTTACCTCAGCAGCCAGTGAGTCAGCAGCTAAACGAGGGCTGATGCTCTCTGCTACCTGAAAGGCAGTAGTCCCTTTGGCAAACTCTCTTACTGAGCCATCGGGAAAGGTTACTTTAACCATAACTAAATAGTGTTTTTAAATTGTTTATGTTTCGAGTGCCTTCGTAGCTCCACAATAACGAGACGGATTACTACTCAGCTGCACTCCGTGTTTCAAAAACGGTATAGCCTTTAAATAAAATTCAAACAGCTTTTACTCTTTATCATTTTTAAGCATACCGAGCGCCTTGGCAAGGTTGGCGATGCGGTATACGGCTGTAACACCGCATATTGCCATTACGCCCCAAATAATCCAAGCGAGAGGCTCGGTGGGCATCCAACTATTGATGCAGTATACAACCACCAAACCGAGCAATACGGCGCTGATAACGATGCTGATAATAAGTCTAATATCCTGACGCATAATCTCTAAAAACTAACAACTAATAACTAAAAACTCTGATTAGTCATTATGCTCCGTTTCGGGCAGATCCTTAATCGAAATATCGCGGCCCTTCTCTCTCTCGAAGTGCTCCAAGGGGTTCTCGTTCCACTCCTCCCACTCGTCACGACGACGAACAATGTCGATAGCATCGTAGATGGCGTTGCGCATAGAGCTCTCGTCAGCGATACAGCGGCCTGCAATGTCGTACGCCACGCCGTGGTCGGGAGATGTGCGAACTTCGGAGAGCGAGGCTGTGAAGTTCACGCCATTGGGCGTAAGTGTCTTGAACGGAGCCAAGCCTTGGTCGTGGTACATCGCCAAGATAGCATCGTAGCGCTTGAAGGCGCCAGATGCGAAGAAACCGTCGGCAGCAAAGGGACCAAAGGCGAGGATGCCACTCTCGTATGCCTCGACAATGGCGGGCTTGATAATCTCCTCCTCCTCTTTGCCCAAGAGACCACCATCGCCAGCGTGGGGGTTGAGTGCCAAGACTGCAACCTTGGGGCGCACGATGCCGAAGTCCTGCTTCATAGAGCTATTCATCTGGCCGATGCGCTCCACGATAAGCTCCTTTGTGAGTGCCTCCGCAACGCGCGATACGGGGATATGTATTGTTGTAAGACCTACGCGCATAAGCTCCGAGGTCATAATCATCAGCGGTGTGCCGTCGAGCTCCTTTGCCAAGAACTCGGTGTGGCCCGTGTAGTTAAACTCGGCGCTCTGAATCATCTCCTTGTCGATAGGCGCTGTAACGAGGGCGTCGATAGCACCATCTTTAAGGTCGTCGATAGCCTTGCGAAGGGCGATAGCCGCAGCCTCGCCACCCACCTTTGAGGGCTTGCCGGGCGTAATCGAAATCTCCTTGCCGCACTCTACAAGGTTAACTCTACCCACCTGTGCGCGCTCTGCCGAGTCCACAATATTGAACTTTACGGGCTCATACTCCAAAGTCTTGAGAGGCTTCTGGTAGTAAGCCGCCGCAGCGCTATGACCATAGATCACAGGCGTGAATAGCTCTGTAAGACGATTGTCAGAAAATATTTTGAGGATAATCTCCCAGCCTACACCATTGGTGTCGCCCTGGGTAATTCCTATCTTTAGTTTGCTCATTACTTTAAGTATTAAAGTACAAATATAGCAAAAAGATAGAAATGCAACAAGAAAAATTGAGAAAAATGTGCGATACTTTGAATATTCCCACTCGGTCTGCTATCTTGGACGGCGGAACTCGGCAAGAATGATGCCCGTGGCCATAGCCACATTGAGCGACTCGGAGGTCGGAGCATCGGCAGGGTAGGGTGGAATAAAGAGCTTGTGCGTAAGCTCGTTACGGCACTCATCGCTGAGGCCTCTGCCCTCGTTGCCCATAACGATAATGCCCTCTGTGAGCAACTCTTCGGAATAGATATTTTCGCCATCGAGAAGTGTGCCGTAGATAGCCAAGCCACTCTTCGAGGCATCGTGCAAAATTGTCGAGAGCGATTGTGTGTAGTGAACTGCAACACGCAAAATAGCGCCCATCGTAGCCTGCACAACCTTGGGATTAAAGAGGTCGGCACACTCGGTTGAGCAGATGATATTTTCGATGCCAAACCAGTCGGCAAGGCGGATTATTGTGCCGAGGTTGCCAGGGTTTTGTACGCCATCAAGAGCCAGCGTGAGCTTGCCTTTAAGTGCTTTGATATCAAACTTATGGCGAGGTTGCTCGACGATAGCCAACGAGTCGGTTGCCGTCTTAAGTTGCGAGATACGCTCCATCGTCTTTTTATCTACCACCTCGACATTACTGCCCGTAAAGTCGGGGCGTGTGGTGTAGATACGACGAATGGTGAGCTTCGACTGCTCAATCTCGTCGATAAGCTTCTTGCCCTCGGCGATAAACAATCGCTCCTCATCGCGTGTGCGCTTATCCGCAAGAGAGCGGACAAACTGTATTTCGGCCTTGGTCATCGTACTTCCTCAATGTAGAATGTCTCGCCTTCCGAGGCGAGATAGCTGTTTTCAAAAATTTCGCGACACTCCTCCAATAGCTTCTCGTGCTCCTTGTATCGTGACGAGAAGTGTCCGATAATAAGGCGTTTAGCCTCCGCCTTTGTTGCCACTTTTGCCGCATCTGCCGTGGTCGAGTGACCACGCTCCTTGGCCGTCGAGCCAAGCTCTGCCGAATAGGTTGCCTCGTGGTAGAGAAGGTCTACGCCCTGTACTCTCTCGGCAGCGCGTGCCGAGTAGTTGGTATCCGAGAGGTAGGCGTAGGAGCGTGCCTTGTAGGGGATATAGGTAATGTCGCCGTTGGCAATAACCTCGCCATCGCGCACAATATCCTCGCCACGCTTGGCCGCTACAATCTCGGCTATCGAGAGCCCATACTTCTCGATTTTGTACTTCTCGACATTTAGCCCCGGCTGCTTCTCTTTGAAGTGATAACCCGATGTGGGAACACGGTGGCGCAAAGGTATCGACCACACCTCTAAGGTGCTGTTCTCCATGATTATCTGGTGCTTCGTAGTATCAACCTCGTGCCACACAACATCGTATGGCAACTCCTTGTCGAAGTAGCGTAGGTGGCATTCCAAAATCTCGCCAAAGGGGGCTGGGGCGTAGATATCCAAGGGTGTACGCTTGCCGTAGAGCCCGAGGGTCGAGATTAGCGGGAAGATGCCGAAGCAGTGGTCGCCGTGGAGGTGTGAAATAAATACAGCTCTAAGGCGCAGTGGGTTAATACCGCGCCTTATGAGCTGCTGTTGTACGCCCTCACCTGCATCCACAAGGTAGTATTGCTCGTTGAGGTTTACGACCTGTGCCGATGGGTGGTGAGTGGGTGTAGGTTTAGCAGAAGCGTTTCCTAATATGGTTACGCTAAATGCCATTCTTACTTCTGTGCAAGCAACCAACGCTCACAGTCGAGAGCTGCAATACAGCCCGAACCTGCGGCTGTAATAGCCTGACGGTAGTGGGGATCCTTAACATCACCAGCGGCAAATACGCCCTCTACAGATGTCTTAGATGTGCCGGGAACAACCTTGATGTACTTCTGCTCGTCGAGCTCCAACTGACCCTTGAGGAACTCGGTGTTGGGGTTGTGACCGATAGCGAGGAAGAAGCCCATGATGTCGATAGTGCGCTCCTCCTTGGTCTCGCTGTGGTAGAGAAGTGCGCCAGTTACGCCATTCTCGTCACCCAATACCTCCTTGGTGTTGTGCTCAAACAATACCTCGATGTTGGGAGTGTTGAACACACGCTCCTGCATAGCCTTCGAAGCACGCAAGTAGTTCTTACGAACGATAAGGTAAACCTTGCGGCAGATAGATGCAAGGTAGGTAGCCTCCTCGCAAGCGGTGTCACCACCACCAACAACGGCTACATCCTTCTTACGATAGAAGAAACCATCGCAAGTAGCGCAAGCGCTAACGCCCATACCACGGAACTTAGCCTCAGACTCCAAGCCGAGGTACTTTGCCGAAGCACCAGTAGATACGATGATAGCCTCAGCCTCAATCTCGTGCTCGTGGTCAACCTTAACCTTGAAGGGGCGCTGTGAGAGGTCGAGGTCGGTGATGATACCACGACGAACATCTGCACCAAAGCGCTGTGCCTGCTTCTTTAGGTCCTCCATCATAGCCGAACCAGTGATACCCTCGGGGTAGCCGGGGAAGTTCTCAATCTCGGTAGTTGTGGTGAGCTGACCACCGGGCTCGATACCCTCGTAAACTACGGGTGAGAGGTTAGCGCGTGATGTGTAGATTGCAGCGGTGTAACCAGCGGGGCCACTACCAATAATCAATACTTTTACTTTCTCCATAACCTTGTTAGTTTTAAGTTTGTATAATCTTGTTTGTTAAATGTTTACTTTTGTTATCTGGTGGCTCTAAAGTCTGCCACCTTCTCTCTCTCGTCGCGGAAGTCGTAGCCGTAGCCCACCATCATATCTTCGCCCTCGTCGCGCCTACGGTCGGCATCCGTAGCCTCGCGCATACGCGCTAAAATATTGTCCGAGGTGGAGATAATCTCCGCCAACTCCCTCTCGTCGGGCGTATGACCCAACAGTCGAGCAAGAATGTAGAAGGCGTAGGCTGCTGCCATATCGTCGTACGACTCCATCTTCTCGTCGAAACGAGCCTTGATGCCCTCCAACGAGAGGTCGCCCTCGGCAATATCACGGAGCAGCTGCTCCACATCGCCCAACGGCAGGTACTGACCCGCCACATCTATCCACTCCGTGCCATCGCACTTGGCCTTGCTATAATCGCCATCGCGGAGCATAGAGCCCAACGATGCAGCAATGGCGCTATTGTAGAGCTTGATGCCACGCGAGAGCATCGAGGCACGAATAATCGTGCGGTTGTAGGTGTAGCTCTTCGCTTCAGGGTCTATCTCGCGCATTCGCGTAAGGGCATCCACGCCACGCAACATCTTGCCCGTGCAGAAGGGGTTGAACTCGGCAAAGTGTATATTATCACGCTTCACCGTTCGCTTGTCACGCTGCTTCCACTTCGCAATATCGCGCACCGTACCGTAGCTCCTGAGCGAAAGACCCGGCATCAGCGAGCTCTGACCACCATCCTCGATAAGGTACGAGAAGGGCATATCCTGCGTATCGTGGTGGCGCGTATGTCGACCAAGAACGACGGTATAGGGGCCCTCGATAGATGGCGACATCACATAGGCGCTACTGCCGAACTTCGTACCTCGCTGGTGCACCGCCTGATGCACCGCACCACTCTTAAAGAGGTGGTTCGACTGGTTGGTGCCGCTACCTGCGTTGAAGAACGAGAAGATACCCGCAATGAGCAACGACGACTTGTGGTGCGACACGGTATATGGTCCTGCAAATACCGCTGCTGCCTCGCCATTCTCCAAGTGGCAGTTGGCGAAAAATAGCGTGTCGACAGCCGTGAACTCGTTGGCTATCACCGTCTTCTCGCCGACAAAGCATCGCTCCAAACTCGAAGCTCCCTCGACACGCGCATCGTCCGAGAGGATAAACTCCTTGGCACGAACATCTACACCCATCAACGAGCCTCGGCCCACCGTGCCGTTCTCGAGGTGCGAAACGCCCTCAATCGTAACATCCTCCTCGAAAAGCACCTCACGAATAAAGCGCGAGCCGATAATCGTCGTGCGGTTGCCAATCGTGCCAATGGTTGAGGCATGCTCCTCAGCACGCTCCTTAATCATTGCGATAATGCGTTCTACGGCCTCGGGGCGGTTACGCATCATAGTCATAATATAGGCGATCTGCGCCGTAAGGTCACGATAGATGTAGGCTGTACGACCTCCATTCTCGTTTACGGCACTCACGCCGACACCTTCGCCAAACGATGAGCGATGGCGACACTCCATGCGCAAGACATCGTCGATGTAGCAATCCTCGCCAATATGGTAGTTGGCAATCGCTGAGTCGTAGATGCGAGTGCGTGAGCCAATCGAGACTTCGCCTTCGAAACGCACAGCTCGCAACTGCTTTGTCTCGAAGTCGTTCGAAACAAGCACTTTCGTCCAATCCTCGGCATAGCAACCGCGTGCCATAAGCTCTTGGCACTCCGCCTCGCTAAGATGTCGTAATTCGCTCATTGTCTAAAATTTATAAGTTTCGGAATCTTGTTGCAACACTTCTCATCATTCTCCTATCCGAACCTATTTGAAAGGTGTGTAAACCACCCTCTTTGTATCGAAAAATTCATCGTCGAACATCGATGATATCTCGTAAATATCCCACCTCTTGCGTGTTAAAGCCAGCTCCTCGGCCAAGTCGCCACCCTTGAGGTATAGGATACCATTGGGGAGCGTACCACGCTCGCCCTTGCGCAAAAGTTGCCACGCCCACGGCACAAATCGTACCATCTCCGTAACGGCACGCGAAACAACATAGTCGACCTTCTCGCCAAGTTGCTCGGCACGGCAATTTACGGCACGCAAATTTTCGATTTCGGCACCCTCCTTAACGCCCTCGACAACGCGAATCTTCTTGCCGATAGAGTCGATGCCAACGAACTCAACCTCTGGAAAGAGGATGGCCAAAGGCACCGAGGGGAAGCCACCGCCACAGCCGATATCCGCAACCTTGGCCCCCGCCTCGAATTGGCATACCTTGGCGATGGCCAACGAGTGGAGAATATGGCGGGTATAGAGGTGTTCCATATCCTTGCGCGAGATAACATTGATGCGGCTGTTCCAGTCGGCATACAACGCACCAAGTCGCTCAAACTGCTCCTCCTGCTTGGGGCTTATCTCGGGAAAATATCGCTTTATTAGTTCGCTGTTCATCGTTGCGGTAACTTGCTTATTTGTTGTCGTTTGGGTGGCTTGGTCTACTTCGCCTCCTTCTCTAAAATCAGTTTGCAGACGGCGGCTCTTGCACGGCGTATCTGCGTCTTTACGGTGTTGAGTGGTGTGCCCAACTTCTCGGCAATCTCCTCGTAGGAGTACTCGTCCAAAAAGCGCATCTCGATAATGCGGCGATACTCCTCCGAGAGCTCGTTGAGCGACGCCTCAAAGTGGGTGCGGCTCTGGTTGATAATCACCGACTCCTCGGGGTTGGGTGCTGAGGCTGCCGGTGCACGAAACCTCTCGTCGATAGGTATATCGTCGGAGCGACGACGCAGGTGGTCAATGAGCGTATTGCGAGCAATGGTATATATCCATTGGCCAAAGGTGTAGCGCTCGGAGTAGCTTGCCAAGTGCAGGTATACCTTGATAAAGGTCTCTTGCAGAAGGTCGCTTGCCGTAGACTTATCGCCAAGTCTCTGCTCGAAGAGTCGGCGGATAGCCTCGCTATATCGCGCAAAGAGGTGCTCGAAGGCCTGTTGGTCGCCCTCCGAAGCAAGCCTCACAAGTTGTAGGTCGGTTGCTACGATATACTCTTCTATCTCCACGCGGATGCTGTTTCTCGGCTCGGGCGACGCTCGATTATAAGGTCTACCACGGGGCCAATAAGGTCATATATCCAATATCGCCAAGCGATGTTGTTCTCTCCAAGTTTGTGGGCGGTACGACGCGACGACCAGACCACGATAAGGTAACGCACGATGGTAGTAACCATCACGCCAATCTTTAGCTCGGTGGGCAATACCACAAGTGCCACAAGTGCCACAAGGAAGAAGAGCAGTCGGCTGTAACGCTCCCAGTTGCGGAAGGTCTTGTAGCGAGTGGGGTAGTAGGCCAATGTCGTGTCGTTGTAGCGCGTAACCTCCAACCAATCACGCCACTCCGAGGGTCGCTCCTCGACGGTTACGGCGTGGGGCGAGAGCACCACGGCGGTACGGCGAGGGTTGGCAATAGCCTGCATATAGAGGTCGTTCTCGCCAAGGTCGAGGTTGAGGTGGTCGAAGCCACGGGTCGAGTTGTAGAGCTTGCGTGTAAAGCCAAAGTTGCTACGCGGTGCCCAATAGAACTTGCCTGAAACGGCTTGCGCAAAGGCGTTGCGTGAACGGTGTAGCTCGGTAAGACGCATCAGCGTGGGGCGGAAGCCCGCCTCCTCGATAGCTGGCACCGAGGGGCCTACGACGACCATACCTCGCTCAAAGCCTCGCGACATCACCTTTACCCACTGCTCGGAACGAGGTAGCGAGCCGGGCATCGTAAATAGGAAGTTGTCGTACTGCGCCGACTTAATGCCCACATTTAGAGCCTGTTTGGTAGTGATGTATATGCGCTCGTTGCCGCCCATCTTCGTAAGGCGAAGGTGGGGATAGGTCTCACGCATACGCTGCAACTCACCATAGAAGTCGGCATCGCCACCGATGTATACCACAACCACCTCGTAGTAGTCGTACTCCTGCGAGAGAATGGTGGGTAGTTCGTGGCTAAGGAAGTACTCGTTCTCGCCACGAAGGGCAATAATGACCGAAATCCCTGGGTCGCTGCATCGCTTCTTCAGCGTGCGCACAAGGCGGAAGTTGTAGATGCGGTTGTAGGCTATGGCATAGTAATAGAACTGCACGGCAAAGAGTGTGAAAAAGGCCCCGAGAAGTGCAATGCCCTGCCAGCCATAGTGGAGTATTATATTGTCGAAAAATTGCATGTGTTCTATGTAAGTATATAATCGCACAAAGATACAAAACAATTCGCAATAGTCAATGATATATTGCCAATTATTTTTAGTGGGCGACGAAATATTTTACAAATCTCTTGCAAGGCAAGATGGGGTGTAGAAAAAATGGTGCAAGGCGATTGTTAATAGCAAAAAAATAGTTATCTTTACGCCGTTATATATACATTATGGAATTTACTTTACAACATACCGCCGTGGGTAGCAAAGCGCGTGCTGGCTTGCTCCAGACCGATCACGGCACAATCGAGACACCAATCTTTATGCCCGTAGGTACAGCAGCTGCGATGAAGGGTATCTTTCATCGTGATGTCCTAAACGAGGCGCACGCCCAGATTATCTTGGCAAACACCTACCACCTCTATCTCCGCCCCGGAATGGATATTCTGGAGAAGGCAGGTGGTGTGCATCGCTTCTCGTCGTGGGATAAGCCTATGCTCACGGATAGTGGTGGTTTTCAGGTATTTTCGTTGGCTGCTTGCCGTAAACTCAAGGAGGATGGTTGCCACTTCCAGTCGCATATCGACGGCTCGCGCCACATCTTTACGCCCGAGAGCGTTATCGATACCGAGCGTACTATCGGTGCCGATATTATGATGGCATTCGATGAGTGCCCTCCTGGCGATGCTCCGTATGACTATGCCGCAAAGTCGTTGGCACTCACCGAGCGTTGGCTCGACCGTTGCTTCAACCGCTACCACCAGACACAGCCCAAGTGGGGCCACTATCAAGCCCTATTCCCCATCGTGCAGGGTTGTGGCTATGCCGACCTTCGTGAGAGGGCTGCACGCAATGTCTTGCAGTACAATGCTGATGGCTATGCTATCGGTGGCTTGGCCGTAGGTGAGCCTACTGAGGTTATGTACGCCATGATTGAGGTATGTAATGCCGTGTTGCCCGAGGATAAACCCCGCTATTTGATGGGTGTCGGCACTCCGATTAACATCCTCGAGGGTATCGACCGAGGTGTCGATATGTTCGACTGCGTGATGCCTACGCGCAATGGCCGTAATGGTCAGCTATTTACCTCGGAGGGCGTTATCAATATCCGCAACAAGAAGTGGGAGACTGACTTTTCGCCTATCGACCCCAATGGCGTGGCGTTTGTCGACCACCAATATACGAAGGCCTATCTCCACCACTTGACCGTCTGCAAAGAGATGCTTGCAGCACAGATAGCATCGTTGCACAACACCGCCTTCTACCTATGGTTGGTGGGCGAGGCACGCAAGCATATCATCGCTGGCGACTTTAAGCCGTGGAAGGAGATGATGGTTGAGAAACTTGGTCGTAGATTGTAAAACTTTGAGAAATTGAAAACAAGACTATCCATACCGGGATTTAGGACTATCGACCGTTATATCCTTAGCAAGTTCCTCTTGACATATATCTTTGGCTTGCTGATGATTATCATCATCGTCGTGGTGTTCGACTATGTCGAGAAGGTCGATGACTTCACGGAGCTTAAAGCACCGTGGCGTGCCATTGCCTTCGACTACTATCTGAACTTTATCCCCTACTTTATCAACCAGTTCTCGTCGCTATTTACCTTTATTGCCGTAATCTTCTTTACCTCAAAGATGGCGATGCAGACCGAGATTGTGGCGATTCTGTCGGGTGGTGTAAGTTTTAGGCGATTGATGTGGCCCTACTTTATGGGCTCGTTCATTATCGCCGTAGGTAGCCTTGTTTTGAGCCTTTGGGTTATCCCCGAGGCGCAAGAGGTGAGCATTGCGTTTGAGAGTCAATACATTAAGTCGAACCGAAGGGTGATGTACGAGGACCATGTATATCGCCAGATTGAGCCAGGAACATTCGCCTATGTGCGTGGCTACTCGGCAAATACCGAGCGTGTGCCCTTCTTTGCCTTGGAGCGCTACGAGGGCTCGGAGATGGTCGAGACCCTGAACGCTGCAAGTGCCTCGTTCGACGAGGAGACAGGTCGCTGGACAGCACCCCGCTATGTTATCTACTCGCGTACCGAGGATGGCTCGTTGGGCTACAAGCAGTATCGTAACCTCGATACACTTATCAACCTCGATGCCCGCGAATTGTCGGAGGTTAAGTCCTTGGTAAAGACGATGACTATCGAGGAACTTAATGACTTCCTTGGCCACCAGCGCCGTAAGGGCTCGGACAATGTCTACCTTATCGAGGTGGAGCGCCACTGCCGCTACTCATACCCCTTCTCGACTTTTATCCTCACGCTGATTGGCGTTGCCCTCTCGTCGCGTAAGGTGCGTGGTGGCTTGGGTATGCACATTGGCTTGGGTATCGCCCTGTGTTTCAGCTATATTATGCTCGGCCGTGTCTTCGAGCAGATTGCTATCAGTGGCTCTATGGAGCCGTGGTTGGGTGTTTGGCTTCCCAATATCATCTTTACAATCATTGCCATTTTTGTCTATATTAAAGCACCGAAATAATGATGAGTATCAACCAAATAGCCGATTCGTTGCGCCGTGGTGAGCGCCTCTCGACCATCGATGCTATAAGGCTCTGGCGCGAAGCACCCTTGTGGTTACTTGGCGAGTTGGCCGTGGAGCGCAAGCGTCAGGCGAGTGGCGACGAGGTTTATTACAACCGCAATATCCACCTCGAGCCCTCGAATATCTGCCTCTTCAATTGCGAGTTCTGCTCGTTCCGCCGTCGTGAGGGCGACCCCGATGCTTGGACTATGTCGCTCGATGATGTCGAGGCTCGTGCTCGCGAGATGCAGGGTAGTGATATTACGGAGGTGCATATCGTTGGCGGTGTCCACCCCAAGCACGACTTGGAGACCTACTGCGCAATGATTCGCAGGGTTAAGGGCGCTCTGCCCAATGTTGCGATTAAGGCCTATACGGCAGTCGAGATTCTATATATGATACGCCGTGCCGGCATCTCTATTGTTGAGGGTCTGCGTCGATTGAAGGAGGCGGGCATGGAGGCAATACCTGGCGGTGGTGCCGAGATTTTCGACGAGGCGTTGCGTTCGAAGATATGCCCCGATAAGTGCTCGTCGGAGGAGTGGCTGGCAGTGCATCGTGCAGCCCACAATATGGATATACCTACCAACTGCACAATACTTTACGGCCATATCGAGACCATAGAGCAGCGTGTAGACCACCTCGATCGTCTGCGCCGTCTGCAGGATGAGGCACCGGGCTTCGATGCCTTTATTCCGCTCAAGTATCGCAGCCGCAACAATCGTATGTCCGAGATTGGCGAGTGCTCGGTGGAGGAGGATATGCGAATGATTGCTATGAGTCGTATCTTCCTCGACAACATTCCGCATATCAAGGCATACTGGGTGGCCTACGGCAAGCCCACAACCGAGATGGCGTTGGCATTTGGTGCCGATGATATCGATGGAACTATCGACGATTCAACGAAGATTTATTCGATGGCAGGTGCTGACGAGAAGCCCTCGATGAGTGTTGCGGAGTTGGAGGATTTGGTGCGTGGTGCCGGCTTTGTTCCTATTGAGCGCGATACGCACTATAACGCTGTGGTGCGTGAGAAGCGAGTGGTGGAGGCGCCCAAGGCAGAGCCTACGCCTGTGGTTGTAGCGCCCGAACCAAATCCCGAAGTAAAAGTTGAACCCAAGGTTGAGTCGAAACCCGAGGTTAAGGTTGAGCAACCAACGAAAGAAACCAACAAGAAAGAGAAAAAGAGTATGGCAAAGACCAAAGCAAAAGCAAAAGAGGGTGTTAAGTCGTTCTATGAACGCCACCATATCATAAGCCACATAATCCTTATCGGCATTGTGGGCATTGCGCTTATCATTGCGCTCTATATAGGTCTTAAGATTGGCACTCGTCACGGCAACACCATCGCTGTGCCCAACTACCTCGGTATGTCGGTCGATGATGTCCGTACCCACGCCAAGCGTGAGGGTCTCGAAATTGTTGTTCGAGACTCGGTATTCGACTCCGATGTTGCAGGTGGAGTGGTTGTTGACCAGTTGCCTAAGCTCTCGACAAAGCGTACCGTAACGGTGAAGCCCGGCCGTAAGATATATGTTACAATCAACGCCTACAACCGCCGTATGGTCGATGTTCCGTATGTTGCAAAGCAGACCCTGCGCCAGGCACTCAACCAGTTGGAGCGTGCGGGATTGAGCATCGAGAAGCTCAACTATGAGCCCAACCTCACCTCTACGGACTATGTGGTGCGTCAGTCGATTGAGGGTCGCGAAATATCGCCCTCGACAGCGGTAAAGGTGCCCTATGCTACGGGTGTTACGCTGGGTGTTACCTACCGCCGTGATGAGCAGTATACCGTAGTTCCCCGCTTGGTCGGTATGCGCCTATCGCAGGCCAAGAGCACGGTGTGGGATCGTGGTCTAAACATCAAAGAGGTAATCTACGATGCTACGGTTACGGACTTTAAGCAGCGTCGTGAGGCTAAGGTATATAAGCAGTCGCTGCACCCCAATGCCGGAGCTCAGCGTGGCTCGGAGCTAACGCTATACCTTTCGTGCGATATGGAGCTTGTGGACTCGCTAACAAAGATTTCGGACCGTGATGCTCGCGCTTATGAGAAGAAGCGCCGTGAGGAGGAGGCCGAGCGTGAGGCTCAGTTGGCTAAGGAAGAGGCCGAAACGAGCGAGGAGTAACTATCAACCCACCTAAAAGTTTATGACAGAGAATATTAGCGCAACGCTTGACGAGCGCCTAACCGAAGATATCGACCTTTTGGAGCAGGAGACTACAGACGAGGGCGATGAGATGTACGAACACTTCGCCGTAACGGTCGATAAGGGGCAGTCGATGATGCGCCTCGATAAGTACCTTACAATACGCCTTGAACACACCTCACGCAACCGTATTCAGGCGGCTGCCGATGGCCAGAATATCCTTGTAAATGGCAAGGCGCAGAAGTCGAGCTACAAGGTTAAGCCCCTCGACCAAATATCTATCGTCTTGCCCTATCCCCGCCGTAAGGAGGAGATTGTGCCGGAGAATATCCCGCTTAACATCGTCTACGAAGATGATGATATCATCGTGGTAAACAAGGAGGCGGGTATGGTCGTTCACCCTGGCGTGGGCAACCATAGCGGTACACTTGTGCATGCGCTGTCGTACCACCTTCAAAATCTGCCGATGTTCTCCGAAGGCAATGCCCGTGCAGGCCTTGTGCACCGTATCGACAAGGATACCTCGGGCCTGTTGGTCGTGGCCAAGAACGAGAGGGCTCACGCCTCGCTTGCCAAGCAATTTTTTGACCATACCATCTACCGCCGCTATGTGGCACTCGTCTGGGGCAATATTGCCGAGGATGAGGGCACGATTACGGGAAATATCGGTCGTAGTCCCAAAGATAGATTGCAGATGTATGTATTTGCCGATGGCTCGGATGGCAAGCACGCCGTAACACACTACAAGGTGTTGCGCCGCTATGGCTATGTCACGCTTGTGGAGTGCCGTTTGGAGACTGGTCGTACGCACCAGATTCGTGTGCATATGTCGTGGCAGGGCCACCCCTTGTTCAACGACGAGCGCTATGGTGGCGATCGTATCCTGAAGGGTACGACTTTTATGAAGTATAAGCAGTTTATCGAGAACTGCTTCAAGCTTATCCCTCGCCAGTCGTTGCACGCCCGTGCCCTCGGCTTCGAGCACCCCACGACAGGCAAATATGTGCAGTTTGAGTCGGAGTTGCCCGAGGATTTGAAGGCGGTGTTGCAGAAGTGGGAGACCTATACCGACTCTGTTGGCCTTAATATCGACGAAATCTAAAAGCCTAAACCTTAATACTTTACCCTATGTTCTTGCCAACAACACTTAAGGAGGTGCGTGCCCGTGGTTGGGATGAGTTGGATGTAATCATCTTCTCGGGTGATGCCTATATCGACCACCCGGCATTTGGTCCTGCTGTTATCGGCCGTATCCTCGAGGCAGAGGGCTATCGTGTGGCTATCGTGCCTCAGCCCAACTGGCGTGACGACCTGCGCGACTTTACCAAGTTGGGCAAGCCACGCCTCTTCTTCGCTGTCTCGGCAGGCGCTATGGACTCGATGGTAAACCACTATACCGCCAACCTGCGCCTACGCTCCAACGATGCCTACACTCCCGGTGGCAAGGCTGGCTTCCGCCCCGATCGCGCGATTGATACCTATACGCAGATTCTCAAGCGCCTCTATCCCCATACCCCCGTGGTTGTGGGTGGTATCGAGGCATCGTTGCGCCGTTTGACCCACTACGACTATTGGTCAGATAGGCTTCAGCGCTCGGTGTTGGCAACATCGGGTGCCGACTTGTTGGTCTACGGTATGGGCGATAAGCCTATCCGCGAGGTGGCTAAGAGTCTGCGTAATGGCTTTAATATGAAGCTGTTGCGTGGTCTGCGCCAAGTAGGATTTGTGGCAGACAAGGAGTATGTCGAGCGTCTGTATAATGGCAAGACCATCGTGCTTAACTCCTTCGAGGAGTGCGAGGCTGATAAGCATAAGTTTGGCGAGAACTTCTGCCATATCGAGCAGCTTAGCAATATGATGGAGTGCAACACAACGCTCGTTGAGCAGGTCGATGACCGCTATGTTGTTATCACACCGCCCCACGAGACACTCACCACCGAGGAGCTCGACCACTCGTTCGACCTACCGTATGAGCGAGCACCCCACCCACGCTACAATGGCAAGGGCGATATCCCTGCGTGGGAGATGATTAAGCACTCGATAAATATCCACCGTGGTTGCTTTGGTGGCTGCTCGTTCTGCACTATCTCGGCACATCAGGGCAAGTTTATCAACTCTCGCTCCGAGCGTTCTATCCTCGATGAGGTTAAGCGTGTGGTGGCGATGCCCGACTTCAAGGGCTATATCTCGGATATTGGTGCGCCATCGGCAAATATGTACCGTATGCGTGGCCGCAATGAGGAGTTATGCAAAAAGTGTAAGCGTCCATCGTGCCTACACCCCAAGCTCTGCCCCAATATGAACAACGACCACACCGCCCTTATTGACCTCTACCGCAAGATACGCGAGATGAAGGGCGTAAAGAAGGCATTTATAGGCAGTGGCATACGCTACGACCTCTTCGACGACTCGCCATACTTTGAGACCGTTGTTAAGTACCACACCTCGGGTCGTTTGAAGGTTGCACCTGAGCATACCGAGGATAGGGTGCTGAAGCTTATGCGCAAGCCCTCGTTCGAACTCTTCGAACGCCTAAACAGCCGATTCAATACGCTGTGCCGCAGAGAGGGTTTGAAGTATCAGCTTATTCCCTACTTTATATCGTCGCACCCCGGTTGTGAGGAGAGCGATATGCGTGCCTTGGCAGATAAGGTGTTGGGCAAGCTACACTTCAACCTTGAGCAGGTACAAGACCTTACGCCTACGCCGATGACTTTGTCGTCTGTTATGTTCTATATGGGCGAGAATCCCTATACTGGCGAAAAGGTTTATGTTGCTCGCTCTCAGGATGATAAGCGCCGACAGAAGGCATATTTCTTCGGTGGCACACTCCCAGAGGCGGAGCATCGCCGAGGCCGTAGGCCACAAAAAGGTGGTAACGCGCAAAGAAGTAAGGGCAGAAAATTTGGAATTAAACGATAATCGTCGTATATTTGTATAATGAGAAACTTTTAACCAATTAATATTTTTTAGACTATGAAGAAGATTTTTTCGTTCGCAGTATTGTTTGCTGCAATGTCATTGGTAGCTTGTGGTGGTGAGCAGCCCAAGGCTGAGGAGGCTGAGGAGGTTGCTGTTGAGGAGGTTGTCGTAGAGGAGGCACCCGCCGTAGCTCCTGTTGTTAAGGCAGAGAAGGTTGAGCTTAGCGAGGGCACAAAGGAGGAGCCTAAGGTTTCAGAGGCAACCGTGACTACAGGTAAGCTCACTATTGCAACCGACGAGAAGAAGAGCGAGTTCCAGGTGGCTAAGGCGCCTGTTAAGGCTATCAAGGATGAGGCTGTGGTAAAGGCCCCTATCACCAACCTCAAGGCTAAGGAAGAGACTAAGGCAGAGGAGCCTAAGCCTATCACTATCGGTGAGGGTTCATCGTTGAAGGTTGGTGGCACTTTGACTCCCGTTAAGAAGTAATTTCATGTGATAGCAGCGCTACTGCTTTCGCTTCAGTCAAAATGGCGAATGGGACATACGCTCAGTATGTCCCATCCGCCATTTTTCGTATCAGCGCCACATTAGCAACACTCTGACAACAAATTGAATTTCTTGTGAAAAGGCAGCATTTGCTGCCGCTAACAAAAAGTCCCGACAATGAGCAGTACGCCAAGTACAGCCCATCGTCGGGATTTTTGCCGAGCGTTGCATCTACTACCTTTTGACAAGAAATTGGCTGAGTGCTGATTGGTAGGAAGTTTATTAAGGAATTTAATGAGTTTAAGGAATGTAAGGAACTTAGGGATAAATGATATAGCGCTCTCCCTAACTTCTCTAAATTCCTTAAATTCATTAATGTCTGCGCTAGCATTCCTATCCTTCCGCCACAACCTCCTTTAGAACAGATACTTATCCGCTCTGACTCTTTCGCGGAGGCGGAAGATTTCGCGCCATACATCCTCGCCAAAGGTGGTGCCTACAACCTCAATAACCTTGCCTGCGGTAATAGCACCCAGCGTGCCACACTGGCGCAAGGTTAGTCCCTCGGCCAGACCCGAGAGAAAACCTGCGGCGTAGAAGTCGCCAGCACCTGTAGTATCGACACGCTTAGCAGCCGCCATAATGCCGACATGTACACGCTCTTCGCCACGACGAATAAGCGTGCCTCGCTTGCCAATCTTAACAACTGCCAACTCGCACTTCTCAGCAATAATATCGAGCGCCTCCTCCGAACTCTCTTTGCCCGTAAAGGCGTGAGCCTCCTCTTCGTTGGCAAAGATAATATCTACATATTTCTCGACAATATCCTGCAAGAATTCGAGATTCTCCTCCACAACATTAAACGATGCAAGGTCGATAGCTACCTTCAATCCATGCTCCTTGGCAAGTCGTACAGCTGTGCGTATCAGGTTGTGGTCTTGGACTAAGTAACCCTCGATATAGAGGCAGTCGTAGTCGTCGAAGACAGCACCGTCGATATCATCGGCCTGGAGGTCCATCGCTGCACCGAGATGTGTTACAAATGTGCGCTCGCCATCGGGCGATACCAGTGCTACACACTTGCCCGACTTCGACTTAGAGTGCAAGATATATGGCTCGACACCGATATTACGCAGTGCCTGTTCGTAGAACTCGCCCGTAGTGTCGTAGCCCACCTTGCCGATAAAGCCAGTATGTGTGCCAAGGCGTGCCATAGCGCGTATGGTGTTGCCTGCTGAGCCACCCAACGATAGTGAGTAGGGGCAGCCAGCAACAGATTTCGATATGTCGGTTTGGAGTTGGCTATCAACCAGGCTCATCGAGCCCTTCTTTAGCTCATAGTCGGCTAAAACAGAGTCCGACGAGAGGTTAACAAGCATATCGGTAAGCGCGTTACCTATGCCAATGACTTTCTTAATCATCTGGTTTTGAGTTATCGTTTCCACAAAGATACAAATAATTTAGGGACTACCAAAATTATTGGCAGTCCCTATATTGTCTAAATTTTGCCTATTCCTCCTTATTCGGGGTTGGTGATGGGACGACCCATCATATTTACCTCACCCACAGGGCCGGCGTAGTGAACATTAACCTTGTGGTTGTGGATGCTCTCCATATCTATTGTGATGTCGTAGCCACCTGAGATATGCTTGATTACCATTGTGCCGTCCTTGAGCTTGGTCTTTACGCCATCTATGCGCATATCGTACTCGTTCTCGAAGTTGAAGTTGAAGCCTCCATCGTTCTCGTTGTTTACATAGTATGTGCCTTCGGGAATTATGCTGTCTACGGCATTTACGCCACAATTGAAGTCAAGGAATAGCTCGATGCCATCGGCGATAAGGGAGAGCGCGAAGTTTGTGGCGCTAAATGCAACGCCTGTTACCTCTTCCCATACCAAGGGCTTCATACCCTCTGGCATAAGCCAAGCGCTCGACATATCGCTACGATAGTAGATGTCGTATGCCACGCCAGCCTCGACATTTGCCTTAGCCTTAATGCCGCTTGCCTCGCTTAAGAGTATCTGCTCCTCAACCTCGTTTACCGCATCGCTATTGGCGCCAAATACCTTCTCGCCCTCGTTTACACGAATATCGAACTCGGCAACTGTCGAGCTGAACTTTACGCCCTTGGCTACCATATACTTTCTATCGGTTGTCAGGCGCATCTTCTCGCCCTCGAAGTTGCCATATACCTCCCACAAATCTTCGCCCGGTGCAAGTGGCTCAAGTGCTTCGGCGGGTGATTTGCCCTCGCTCATAATATAATAGGTATCCTCCGTCTTGTTGAGATATATGTCGTAGCGGCCTGCCTCGCTAACATAGATGTCGCTGCCCCACGATTGTGCCTTGTAGAAGTAGTTGGGCTCGGCAACCTGACCATTACCACCACGATTCAGTGCGTTGTCGCCATCCTTGATGAACTTGAACTTGTCGTCGATGCTAAGTGCTACGCCCTTTGCTACATAGTAGCCGTTTGCCTCCTCCATTAGGATAGCCTCGCCAATCTTCCAATCGTTGATTGTGCCAATAATCCCCCAACCCTCGAACGAAGGCTCAGGCTCGGGGGTGTCCGAAGCTGCTGCCTGCTTTACGGTAACCTTAAACGAGAGGTCGTCTATAGATGCAACAATCTTTGCCTCGCGAGCATCAGCGGTCTCGTTCTTTGCTACGGTGTACTGTATCGTACCTAACAAGTCTACATTGCTTGGAACATCAATCCACTCGGCATCGCACGATACCTCAAGCTGACCTGTAGAGCCCGTAAGTGAGTCGTTGCCAGTGATTGTACCACCATCGTAAGTAAAGGTGATTATACCCTCGCCACCCTCGGCATCGAACTCCACAACTTCGTCAGAGGTGAGCGTTAGGCTTGCCTTCTCGGGCTTGGGCTGGGGTGTTGGCTCCTTGTCGTCGCAAGCAACAAGCAACAGAGGTAGAACCATCAAAAGATAGAGAAGCTTTTTCATAGTGTAAAAACTTATTTTATAATTATTTGTGTCGGAAAACAAAACTCACCACTACAAAGATAAGAAACTTTTTGTAATGTTGTACTTTTTAGCAACAAAAAAGGCGACCCCGTTGTGGAGTCGCCTTCAGTATTCAGCAAGTAATTAACCCTGATAAGGTTGGTAAGGAATATCACCAACATAGGTGCCCTTCCACTCGGTGCCGTTAACATCGACAACATTGAAAGTAACCTTGTAGCCCTCTGCAACAGTCTCAATTACGAACTCACCACTCTGGAGCAAAACACCGTTGATTTTGGTTGATGATTTATCGCAGTAGTCGCGACTAGTCTTATACTCCCAATCGGCTACAGGATATGTACCAGCCGCAATAGGATCGCTTTTCTTGCCACCAAGCTTCATAATGTAGATGTCCATCTTAACACCAGCAGCCTCTGCCTGGATGTACTTAGTGTCATCCCACTGGCTATAAAGAATGAACTTAGCCCACTCGGTGATACCCTCTTCGCCAATCTCCTCGTACATAAAGCCCTCTACAGCGCCGTCCCACT
Organism: Alistipes sp.; assembly: GCA_017628735.1. Lineage (GTDB taxonomy): Bacteria > Bacteroidota > Bacteroidia > Bacteroidales > Rikenellaceae > Alistipes. The sequence continues at coordinate 20,953 of JAGBYO010000037.1, forward strand.
CGAAAGTGTACTCGCCGCCAGCAGTTGAGAACGAACCACTAATCTTAGCGGTTGCAGCCTCCTTGTTGAGAGTTACATTAATGGTAGCATCAATGATGCAAGCACCAACTGAGTTGTAACGGTAGTAGCTACCCTGGGTGTTCTCGATATTGTTGTTGGGCACGAAGCCACCATTCTCTGTGGTGTAGGTACCATCAGGAATGTGCATAGCGTTTGCCTCAGGAAGCTGTACAGTAAGACGAGTCATAGGCTCACCAAGAACGCCGGCATCCTCAAAGAGGATAATGCTCCAAGTGTTGTTTACATCAGCCTGAGCCTTAGCACCGACAACGATGAAGTCTGCATAGATCTTATTGGGGTCATAGCTTGAGTGCCACTGCTTAACAGCAACCTCAGCCTTAAGTTCGCCATAAGTCAAGGTAATCATACCCTCACGCGCTGCATCCTCGTTAGCCGCAACAGTGAACGATACGGTGCCATCAGCAGCTGCGATGTTAGAAATCCACTCTACATCGGCCTTAACCTCAAGCTCAACGCCATCAACGGGGTTCTCCAAGGTGTAAGCGAAAGTGCCATCGCCACCCTCATAGGTGAACTCGAGCTCAGTGGTTGCAACCTCAAGAACGGGGTCGGGAGCAACATAAGCACCCTGCTTAACGGTGAACTCGATAGGCTCCAACATACCATACTGGGCAGTAATCTTGCCCTCGCGAGCCTCGCCCTTGTTCTCCGACATAGCGAAGAGGATCTTGTTCTCCTTAACCTGTACCTGGCTAATCCACGAAGCGCCGCTCTTAGCCTCTACATCAATACCCTCGATGGGATTCTCGAGCTTAAACTCTACCTCACCCATTGTAGTGTCCCAGCTGTACTCAACCTCAGCTGTAACAGCCTCAAGTTTGGGAGCAGTAGGCTTGGGCTCCTCGCCCTTAGCAGCCTGCTTAACGGCTACGCTCTTCTGAAGGTCGCCATAAGCAACAACGATAGATGTCTCGCGAGCCTCGCCCTCATTTTCCTCAACTACGAAGGTGATGTTCTCAGCAACGGTAAGGTCTGAAACCCAGTTTGCCTCGCAAGTAGCCTCAACCTTAGTGCCCTCTACTGCGTTCTCAACAGAGTAGTGGATAGTACCCACAGCACCCTCAGCTACGAAGTCGAGAGAGGTCTCAGTAACATTCAAAACGGGATCCTTAACCTCGGGCTTGGGCTCGGGTTCGGGATTCTTGTCACAAGCTGCAAATACCAAAGGCAATGCAAGCAAGAAATAGAAAAACTTTTTCATACAAAAATGTTAATTATTAGGTTGTTAAATTGCTTTCTTTGGGGGTGGAGCAGCGCTGAGCCTAAAATCTCAGACATACACACTCCTCTCTATCGATACAAATATATATATATTTTTCGAAATGCGAAACAAAAGTAACAAAATTTTGTGTTTGTCGCACTCAGTTACAGCGCTGTCGAGGTGGTTACGGTGCCCGAAATCTTATTCGAGGCATCGTCATAGCAGTCAAATGTGAAGATTGTCGAGAGGTTGTCGCCCTCCGCGATTTTTATCTCACCACCCATAATAGGTGCCATCACCGAGCCTGCCGAGCCACCCACCAACTCGACATACCAAGCACCGCGCAGTGTCTCCTGCTCAATGGCGCCTGGGAAGTAGGTGTGGTATAGCTCCTCGGCGTAGGAATCCCTATTGTCGAAGGCGTTATATGTGCCATAGAGCACTTCGCTATAACTGGGTAAAAGTAGCTCAAGAATGATTGTCTTGCCATCTTTGAAGTTGGCATCCTCCGAGAGCATAATGTAGTAACAATCAACACTATTGGTGTACTCTCCCAAGTGCTCGGTATATAGCGCAGTGTCGCTGAGGCTTAGTTCAATGTCGTTGCGCAGTGTGCTGTAAGGTTGGTTAGTTAGGTTGTGGTATTGGCGTGGGCCTGAGTACTTCACACAGTGTGTTGTGCCGTTCTCCAGAACAAGCTCGGCGGTGATCTCTACGCTTGAGCCATTGTGTTTGAGCGTTAGTGTGCCATCTGAGTAGCCAACCTGTGTGGTGTTGCCCTCGTTGTCGGTAAATATGGCGTAGCTATTCTCGGCCGAGAAGAAACCACTACGGCGGCGGCTGTATTGGTCGTAGCGGTACTGCCTCGATGTGTTGCTCGCTACGGGGAGGTCGATATATTCGCCACCCTTGCTGTAGATGTCGGAGTAGATTTCGAAGTAGTAGTAAGAGGCGTTGGGCGCAAAAGAGTCGCTATCGGCATTGGCATCCGAGAGCACTATATTGTAGTTATATGCCTCGGAGTACTCTGTGCCGTGATAGGTGCCCATGAGATGTGTAGCCTTGCAGTTTACATCGTACTGAGGTTCTGGAGTTTTATCACCTCTGTTACACGCCACACATATGAGCGCTATCATTACAAAAAGTAGCTTCATGGTTGGTTTTTTTATCTTTGGCACAAAGATAATAAAAAAAGCTCAAAGAGCAAAGAGAGCAAAGCGCAGTCAATAGAGAATTTAGCGAGGTTAGTGAGGCGCTACCGACATTTATCCCTAAGCCCTACATTCCCTTCGGTCTCTGTGGTCTCTATGGTCTTTACCCCCCCCACCAAAACAGACCGACCGAGAATGTTCTCGGTCGGTCCAACATTAACCTATTATATTATTTAGCGAACAACGCTCTTAGGAAGCTGCATTCTGTATGTCTTACTCTTATTAGCACCCTTGTTAAGTGCATAGCCAGTAGAGTAAGGATTAGCTGTTACAGTACCTGTAATCTTGTAGCCCTGATCGTCCTTGCAGTCGAAGGTGTAGGTCTCGGTACCGTCTGCGTTAAGTGTTACGGTAACTGTACCATCGGTCAAAGGCGCCATTACTCCAGTTGCTTCGCCATCCTCAAGCTCTGCGTACCAGCTACCTGCCAAGTAACCACCCTCGAGATAACCTGATACGAAGGTGTTGATACCGAAATCCTCCGATGCGGTGAATGTACCGCTGTGGTCAACACAAGTAGCGTAGTCGGCCAAGATGTCGAGAACGAAGTAGCCACCATTGCCAGTCTCTACATCCTCGAAGAGCTCGATATAGTAGTTGTCAGTATCATAATTGTAATACTGTCCGTAGTACCCAACCATCACATCCCAACCAGTACCATTGACCTCAATATCCTCAGAGAGTACGCCACCACCGAGTGATAAGCTGCCCTCGTAGGTTACAATATGCTTCGAACCATCGGTCAAGATAAGCTCTGCAACGATCTTGTTGTCCGAAACGGTAACCTTGCTTCCCTCAGCATAGAGATACCAAATGCGCTCCTCGCCATTAACCTTGAAGCCGAAACCATACTCCTCGGTGAATGTGCCATCAGCGTAGCTGTTAGTCTTGTCAAAGGTGTAGGTGCCATTAGGTACTGACAAATCCTCGGTCTCCACGCCAGCGTAGATGTCGAAGTAGTAGTAAGTACCGCCATCAACACCGTAGCTACCTGTTACCTCGGCATCTGAGACAACGATATAGTAGTTACCATCGCCATAGTAAGTGCCATCGAAGAACTGAGCGGTGAACTCTACGGTCTCGCCGGGGGTAGGCTCAACTGTTGAGAAGTCGAACCCTGCAATTACGCCTGTCCAGTCGATGTCCAGGTGGTTGCCATACTCCGACTCGAAGTAGCCCTTGAGTGTAGATGTGCCATCGGCATTGTGTGTAAGGTCTAACTCGGCAGCTACGATATATGCACCCTCGCCAGTCTCGATGTTGTGAACGAAGTTCGACCAGCTGGTGATGCTACCATCCTCCATTGAGTAGTGGCCTGCGGTGAGGTACTTATCGTTAGGAGCAACCAAATCCTGCATATCGAGTGAGTGGTAGTTGTTCTCGTCGATGTAGAGGTCGAGCTCGAAGTTGCCCAAATCCCAAGTATCAGCGCGGTAAGCCTCAACCTTTACGGGAACAAACTCCTCAGCCTCAGGCTTATCGGTAGGAACCATATCCAATACTACGCCCTCATAATAGAACTGGTAACGGTTGTCAGCCTCGTCGCTCAACTCAATAATAAACAAATATGTCTCCGCCTCCTCGTCAAATTCTACGATAGCAATGCCATCGACGAATGAGTACTCTGCCTCTGGCTCATAAACATAGACCTCGCAAGCCTCTGCCAAGAGGGTCTCGTTAGAGCTTGAGTAATTGCCACTCTTAAGGATAGTATCCTCAGCCTCACCGACCAATACGATGCCAAGTTCAATATTCTCAGAATCATCGGTAAATGCCAAAGCGAAGTAGTTATCCGCAAGGTCAAGCTCTGAACTAGGAATACGCACGGCAGCAGCCATATTAACCGACATAATGGTCTCAGGCTTTTGTGCCTCGCCAGACTGTTTTATGGTAGCGGTACCAGAAAGCTCGCCATAAGTGATAACGAGAGTAGCCTCACGAGCCTCCTCCGACTCGTTAGGCAAAGCAGTAAGGCTTACAGATTGTCCGTAACCTTCTTCGTAATTGGAATCATTGGGGGTGTTGCGAACTACAATATTGGTAATCCAATCAGCCTCGCAAGTAGCCTCAATTTCGGGAGCCTTTGCACTAGGTATAGGATTCTCAAGTGTATAGCGCACGCTGAGAACTCCACCCTGCGCACCGAACTCAAGATTTGTGTCGACAATGGTCAATACGGGATCCTTCTGAACGGGTTTGGGCTCCTCGGGATCATTACATGCTACAAATGCCATAGGCAATGCGAGCAAGAGATAGAGTAAATGTTTAATTCTCATAGTTTTAATTATTATTAAGTTGTTATAGATTGTGCACCCAACGAATACTCTTCTTTGAAGAGCTAAAACAAAGATATGAAAATCTGGTTAAAAATCCAAATAATTTATTGCTTTTTAACGATTATTCATCTTTGGGGGCTTCGTAAATTGTAGCTATGCCCCCGAAGTGTAGGGTGTGCTTCGCTTCGTCGAACCACACCTCGGCCTCGATACCTCGCTCAGTAACGGTCAGCGTTGCCTCGGTGGGGTAGGCGCTCTCGGCGAAACCTGTGCCCTCGTCGTTGTAGCGATAGTACTTGGTGTAGTAGGCGCTAATGGTGCCCACGGCGAGGGTGTCTTTGTCGTCCCAAGCGTAGGTGGCGTAAGGTAGTGCCATATCTTCGACACACTCGGTATAGAGGTCGAAGGTGTAGTAGGTGCCACCCGCCTGTTCAAAGCCCTCAGCATCAAGACCCTTATCGCTTAAATATAGGTAGAAGTTATCGGCATTGGGCGTAAACTTGGTGCCATAGTAGACGGCGTAGGCGTGTGTGATATTTAGCTCCTTACCCTCCATAGGCTTGGGTGCTACATTGCCGATAATATGGTCGCCCGAAAATGTTACGGTGTGTGTCTCGCCCTCGACAACGACGGTAAGGGTGGTTTTATCCTCGCCAACGATAAGGGTGCCCGACTCAAATCGTAGCTTGGCGCTTACTTCGGTGTCGTTGGTCTTGACATACTCCGAATAGTCGGCCGAGAAGGTCCACTCGGCAAAGGTGTCCTCCGCATCGTAGTGGTACTCGCCCAAGGGCAGAGGCATATACTCCTGCCATTTGCCATCATATTTAGGAGCGTAGAGGTCAAGGCGATAGTATGTTGAGTTGGGCTTGGCATAGCCGTTTTCGTCGAAGCCATTGTCCGATAGCGAGATAAAGTAGTTATCCACGCCTGGTGAGTATTGGTCGCCATAGTAAGCGCCACTTGAATAGTTAGCCTCAAAAACAATGCCCTCAGGCACAGGGTCGGGCTGTGGCTCTGGTTTGGGCTGTGGCTCCTTACCACAGGCAACGAATAGTAGGGCTACGATAAGTAGCAAAATAATGTGCCGGATTCTCATTAACCTAAGTATTTGATTAAGGAGTTTAAGAGAGTTTAGGGATAAGGAGATAGCTATCACCTTAAGTTCACTAAATTCCTTAAATTCCCTAAATTCTCTTTGTACGCTCTATTTAAGTGAGTTAAAATGGGTTAAAATGTTTTTCAGCGGAAGTTTCCTAACAACTAAAAACTAATAACTAACAACTCTATTTTATAGTATATATAAGGTGCTCGAGTTCGCGCAAGGGGTTACGCTGACCCTCCTCGGGGGCGTAGAGCGCAAACATAATCGTTGTTATCTCGTTTGTCGTTTCGTCGAGTGTCGAGTAGCTAACAAACGGACCACCCATAAAGTCGTTGTTAACCTCCCACCAGCCACGCAACTCATACCACCTCTTTCCTGCAATAGTCTGCTCGGTAACTACGGCAGGGCCATTCTCGTTAACGCCCATATATGAGCCCACAGCACCCTTGCTCGTTATTGTCGAGAGCTTATTGTCGAGTGTGCGCATCAGCCACTCGGGGGTAAAATCCTCGGCATCGGTGTAGGGGTACTCAAAGGCGAAGATATACTGTGCCTTGTTCTTATAGTCGCGGATATACCACAATAGGCTCTTGTCGAGCGTATTAGCCTTGTAGAAGTTCGAGGGGATAAGCATCTCATAGCCAGTATGGCTCTTAAAATCCTCCATCAGCAACTCGGCAGCTCCACCGCTATAATAGGCGTTGCTGCGTGTGCGCTCTGCCTGCTCGAAGATTTGGCGGAGGGCAGCGGCATTATCGGTGATGAACGACGATAGAGCCTCTGCCGAAGCTGCCTTTGCCGTAACGATAGTCTGTGGGCGGGCATATACATTCTGCGCTACACTAAATGCTGGCTCTACAATCGAGGGCTCAACCGCCAATTTAAGGATATTGCCATACTTAAGGTCTACGACAGTTGCTTTGTCGGGGTTGCGCCAATCGACAATATTGAAATATCCCTCGGGGCGTGTAAGACCCACAGCATCAGCCTCCAAGGCATCGCAGACAGCAAAGCGTAGGTCGCCCTGCCAAAGGTCGTCAGAGGCGAGAATAAACATATCGTAGCTCTTGCCCGCCGTGGTCTTGTCGGGAGCCGTTGAGCGTGTGGTGCAGCCCACAGCGATGAGCGAGGCCACAACAATAAGTAGAGATAATATTCGTTTCATAGTTGAAGATTTAGCAAATATCGTGAAATAAATTGTTTTTTCGTCAATACAAAGATAACGATATTTTTTAGAATTGAGAAAAAAAAGTTACTTTTGTGGCGAAAACGATACAGCGAATGAGAATCAAGGTCCCAGGCATACTAAAGCGCATCTATCCCGAGATGGTTTGGAGCATCGACGACCCCGAAGGTTTGTACCTAACCTTCGATGATGGCCCCACGCCTGGCGTTACCGAGTGGATACTTGCAACCCTCGACCGCTACGATGCCAAGGCGACATTCTTCGTTTTGGGCAAGAATGTCGAGCTATATCCCGACCTCTATCGTATGATTCTGGAGCGTGGCCACAAGGTGGGCAACCACACCTATTCACACCAAAAGGGGTGGGGTATGTCGCTCGGTCGCTACATCGAAGATGTAGACCTCGCTGGCGATATGGTGCATAGCGAGCTATTCCGCCCACCATATGCCAATATCACAATTAACCAATATCGTGCCGTAAAGCAACGCTACAAGGTGGTGATGTGGAGCATCCTCACTCGTGACTACAACCGTGCTCTGTCGCCCAAGAGTTGCCTAAGAGGCGCTATCCGCGACCTGCGTGGTGGCGACATCGTATCGATGCACGACAGCGCCAAGTCGTTCCGCAATATGAGCTATGCCCTGCCTGCCATACTACGCAAGGCGCGCGAGAAGGGGTTAACTTGCAAAATATTAGAACTTTAACTATGAATATCATCGTTGCCATAACGGGTGCAAGCGGCGCTATCTATGCCCGCCAAACATTGGAGCTACTCCTCAAATCGAGTGCTGTAGAGCGCATCGCCCTTATCCTCAGCGACCACGCCGAGGATGTCATTGCGGCAGAGCGTGAGCATCTGCCCGAGAGCGACCGCATAGAGCGCTATGCCAACAACGATATGTGGGCATCGCCCGCAAGTGGCTCGGCACACTGGGATGCGATGATTGTTGTGCCCGCCACTATGGGCACCGTGGCACGCATAGCGCAGGGCGTGTCGCGCACACTTATCGAGCGAGCAGCGGATGTGATGCTCAAGGAGCGCCGTAGACTTGTAGCGGTGGTGCGTGAGACACCCTATTCGCTTATCCATTTGCGCAATATGGTGGCGCTGACCGAGGCAGGAGGCATCGTGGTGCCCGCCTCGCCATCGTTCTACTTCTGCCCTGAGAGTATTGAGGAGGTGGCAATGAGCGTTACTCAGCGTGCTGTCGCAATGCTCGGCATAGCTACCGACCACCCCGCTTGGGGCGATAAAGAGTAGGCTAAATATTAGAAAAACGCTGCGGAAATTGCTAATTCCGAATAAAATTGCTACCTTTGTGCGCTTATTAGCAAGATTTTAATTCAATTAACAAATATTACACTATGACTATTACAGCATCAGACATCAAGATTGGTATGTGCGTAGAGATGGACGGCAAGACATTTATTGTCGTTGACTTCCAGCACTGCAAGCCCGGTAAGGGTCCCGCATTCGTGCGCTCAAAGCTCAAGAACCTCGAGAATGGTAATGTCCTCGACAAGACCTTCTCGTCTGTATCGCAGAAGATTGAGCAGGTGCGCGTAGAGCGTCGCCCCTATCAGTTCACCTACGAGGATGACCTCGGCGCACACTTTATGCACACCGAGACCTTCGAGGAGATCAACATCGACAAGAACCTTATCAACAACGCCGACCTTATGGCCGACGGTCAGATTGTTGAGGTTATGTTCCACACCGAGAAGGAGACCGTTCTTTCAGCCGAGCTTCCTCCTATCGTTGATATGGAGATCGCCTACACCGAGCCCGGTGTTCGTGGCGATACCGCTTCGACCAACTCACTTAAGGCTGCTACCGTAAACACTGGTGCAACCATCAAGGTGCCCTTGTTCATCAACACTGGTGACAAGATTCGCGTAGATACTCGTACCCGTGAGTATTACGAGCGCATCAAGTAATTTTTGATGATAAGGCAGACATCTACTGCCGCTTGCTAAAAAGTCCCGACGATGAGCAGTGCATCTTAGTACAGCCCATCGTCGGGATTTTTGCGATAGACCAAATTATACCCCTCTTACCTCTCTCTAATAACAAAAAAAGAGCAAAGACTCTCCATCTTTGCTCTTTGAACTTTGCTCTTTGCTCTCGCTTAGCCGAGGTATGACTTAAGGGTTGAGCTGCGCTGCGACTGGCGGAGCTTGCGGATTGCCTTCTCCTTAATCTGACGCACGCGCTCGCGTGTAAGGTCGAACTTCTCGCCAATCTCCTCGAGGGTCATCTCCGAGCAGCCGATGCCGAAGAAGTAGCGGATGATGTCGCGCTCACGCTCGGTAAGAATCTCCAAGGCGCGCTCTACCTCTGTTGCCAACGACTCGTTGATAAGACCACGGTCGGCATTGGGCGAGTCGGTGTTTACCAAGACATCGAGCAACGAGTTATCCTCGCCATCTGCAAAGGGTGCATCCACCGAGATATGGCGACCTGCAACACGCAGAGTGTCAGTAACCTTCTCCTTTGGAAGCTCCAACTCGTTTGCCAACTCCTCTGCCGAGGGTGTGCGCTCGTGCTCCTGCTCGAAACGAGCAAACGCCTTGTTAATCTTGTTGAGCGAACCTACCTGGTTGAGGGGCAGACGCACAATACGCGACTGCTCTGCCAATGCCTGAAGGATAGACTGACGAATCCACCATACGGCATACGAGATAAACTTGAAACCACGGGTCTCGTCGAACTTCTCGGCAGCCTTGATAAGACCGAGGTTACCCTCGTTGATAAGGTCGGGAAGACTCAAGCCCTGATTCTGATACTGCTTCGCTACCGACACCACGAAACGAAGGTTCGCCTTAGTGAGCTTCTCCAACGCCTCCTGATCACCCTTCTTGATTCGTTGCGCGAGTTCTACCTCCTCCTCAACAGAGATAAGTTCCTCTTTACCAATCTCCTGCAAGTACTTATCCAACGATGCACTCTCGCGGTTGGTGATCGACTTTGTAATCTTTAATTGACGCATAAACTATATATATTTTTCTCTCTTAATTTCTAAACTACTCTTACAATACGACAAAGTATGGTGTTTTGTTTCACAAGAGGCGAAAAATATTTTAGGGTTTTTAGTTATTAGTTGTTAGTTGTTAGAAAACTTCCGCTGAAAAACATTTTAACCCATCGTAACTCACAGAGAGATTTCAGAGAGGGAGCAGAGAGACCACAAGGATCAGAGAGATTTTTTAAGACGATAGGACAAGTAAGACGAAAAGACGATAGGAGAAAGAAACTCCTAAAGGTCTTAATGTCTTAAAGTCCTAAGGTCTTGAAACCAACAACTAAAAACTAACAACCTAACAACTCTTTGCTCTTTGCTCTTTGAACTTTGCTCTTTTTTTACTATCTTTGTAAATTATTATATA
>JAGBYO010000038.1 GCA_017628735.1 Alistipes sp.
ATACTAGGACAAAAGCGAAAAACACTTTCGTAAAAATATGTCTGCCAAGACTATCTGTCTTGACGCCACAATGGTAGAAAATTTTTCGCGAACGAACAACACTCATCTGCGGGGTATTGTATAATAAATATAGGTAAAGTTCTTTGCCGTGAAAAGCCGCAATCTGCGGTCTATCCCAAAAGTAATCCCCCAAGGGCTGTACTATTCTGTACTATCCCTTGGGGAATTCTCTTGCGATAGACCACATCTCACGACTTTTGACGACAAAGAGTGCCAGTTGGAAGGTGGTGTCGTTACAGATAATGAGAATTATTAGTTGTTAGAGGTTTTTTTTAAGACGAGTAGGACAAGTAAGACAAGTAGGACAATATGATGCTCGACCTCTTAATGGTCTTTCGGTCTTAATGTCCTAAGGTCTTATCTATCTTAATAAAATCTTATGCGACCGAAAAAGAGTGCTGAGAACGGATAGTATATTTGCTAATTTATAGAACATACCTAAATATATTTACTTTCTTCGAATTATTTTTCGTATCTTTGCACGAATGATTGACCGCGAAACCATAGATAGGATTTATGCTGCTGCTGATATCGTTGATATCATTAGCGACTATGTCACGCTCAAGCGTAAGGGCGTGAACTATCAGGCGTGCTGTCCCTTCCACCAGGAGAAGACACCATCGTTTGTGGTGTCGCCCTCGCGTGGCATCTACAAGTGCTTCGGTTGTGGCAAGGGTGGCAATGCCATCAACTTCGTGATGGAGTCGGAGAATATCTCTTACCCCGAGGCGCTGAAGATGGTGGCAAAGCGCTATGGCATCGAGGTTAAGGATGAGGAACTTACGCCCGAGGATATCGAGCGCAACAACAACCGCGAGAGTATGTTTGTGCTGAACCAGTGGGCAGCAGAGTACTTCCAACGCTATATGTTCTCGGAAGATGAGGGTCGCTCAGTGGCGCTCACCTACTTCTCGTCGTTGCGTGGCTTCTCGGATGCTACGATTCACAAGTTCGGTCTTGGCTTCTGCCCTTCGCGTGGCGACCGCTTCTCGATGGATGCGCTGTCGGCAGGCTACAAAGAGGAGTTCTTGCTCTCGACAGGTTTGGCGCTTAAGCGTGAGGGCGATGGTCGTCTTCGTGATCGCTTCTACGACCGTGTTATCTTCCCCGTGCACAATGTCTCGGGTCGTGTTGTGGCGTTTGGTGGCCGTACCTTGCGCACCGACAAGAAGGTGGCGAAGTATCAAAATTCGCCCGAGAGCGAGATATACTCAAAGAGCCGTGAGCTCTACGGCTTGTTCTTTGCCAAGAAGGCTATCCAGCAGGAGGATATGGCGATTATGGTTGAGGGCTATGCCGATGTTATATCGATGCATCAGGCTGGTGTAGAGAATGTTGTGGCATCGTCGGGCACATCGCTCACCGAGGAGCAAATCCGCCTCTTGGGTCGATTTACGCGCAACATCACGCTGATGTACGATGGCGACAAGGCGGGTGTCAAGGCGGCGTTGCGTGGTGTAGACCTTGTGCTTAAGGAGGATATGAATGTTCGCATCGTGCTACTCCCCGAGGAGCACGACCCCGATACCTTTGCCCGTGCGCACTCTTCCGATGAGTTGCGTGCCTATATCAAGGATAATGCTCAGGACTTCTTGGCCTTTAAGGCACAGTTGCTTTTGGGCGATGCTACCGACCCGCAGACCCGCTCGGAGGCTATCCGTGATATGGTGCAGTCTATCGCCCTTATCCCCGACACTATCAAGCGCAAGGAGTATGTTAAGTACTGCGCTGGCGTTATGGAGATTGATGCCGAGACCCTCGGTGTTGAGGTGGCGCGTAACCGCGATGGCGTGAAGGGTAATCGTGAGGCACAAGACTTCTTGCGCCGACAGCAGCAACGCGAATACGACAGCACGAAGCCCTCGGCACTCTATGTCGAGCGACAGCCAAGTGGCGAGGCTATGCAGCCCATTACGGGTGGCTCAACGATAGAGACTCTGGAGCGTGAGCTTACGAAGTACCTTATCAAGTCGGGTCACCGCACCCTTGTTGTTGAGGAGGATAAGAAGTATCAAGATGTCAATGTTGCGGAGTATATCTTCTCGGATCTCGACTTCGATGGCATAGAGTTCCGCCCAGGCGTATATCGCACTATCGTGGAGCTTTATCGAAAGGAGTGGGAGCGCTTAGGCGTGGGCGTTGAGGTGCCTACCCACCTCTTTATCAACCACCACGACCCTGCGGTCAGCCGTGTGGCTGTTGATTTGCTTACTGCCGACGACAACTATACGATTAGCGATATCTGGCGACAGAAGGAGGTGCATATCGAGTCGGAGGAGGAGCAGCTCACCGAGGGCGTACCCAAGGCCGTGATGCTCTACAAGAGCCGTGTTGTAGAGATTCAGGCTGCGGAGCTTATGAGCAGATTGCATTCTCCCGATTTATCGGAGGAGGAGATGGCGAATATTATGTCGGCACTTGCCCGTTTACAGACCGTGCGTGTCGAGATATCGAAGCGCACCAAACGCCCGATATAGGCTGTTTGCTTATTGCTGGTGCAGGCTAAAAACGGGTGCCCGGCAGTGTGCAAACAGAAAATAAACAAAAGATGTGTAAAACATATCAAAGATAAAAGAATAGTTACCTTGACCGGACACCCACTCCGATAGTGGCAAAATAAGTGCCAAAAAGGGGAACAGATATGGTGGAAAGAGTGGAAAAGATTTTGCAACAATATGGGTTAGGTAACGACCGAAAACAAGTAAGATGGCAGATTACAAAAATATAAATATTCGCAATAAGCGTGCTACCTTCGACTACGAGATTTTGGAGGAGTATATCGCGGGCATCGTGCTTGTGGGCACAGAGATTAAGTCGTTGCGCTTAGGCAAGGCCTCGCTGGTGGACTCTTACTGCTATTTCGAGTTGGGTGAGCTGTGGTTGCGTAACCTCAATATCGCCGAGTACACTTGGGGTACTTGCAACAACCATATCCCCAAGCGCGACCGCAAGCTATTGCTTAACCGCAAGGAGCTAAACAAGCTTCAGCGTGCGTTGCAGGATAGGGGATTGACCGTTGTAGGCTTGCGCATCTTCCTTAACGACAGAGGTTTGGCAAAGGTTGCTATCGGCCTTGCGCGTGGTCGTAAGGCTTACGACAAGCGCGAATACCTCAAGGCCAATGATGCCAAGCGCGAGATGGACAAGGCGATGAAAAATAATAGAAGATAGACTATGGCACTAATACTTTCGATTGAGACAGGAACAGATATTTGCTCTGTGGCATTGGCCAACGATGGCGAGTTGATGGCACTCCGCGAGAGCGACGAGGGTCGTGACCACGCCAAGAAGGTGGCGTTGTTTGTCGATGAGCTGTTGCGCGAGACGGGTGTTCAGCCTTCGGACCTTGATGCTATCGCTGTGGGCAAGGGCCCCGGCTCGTATACGGGTCTGCGTATCGGTGTCTCGTTTGCCAAGGGTATGTGCTATGCCCTCAATATTCCGCTTATTGCTATTGGCTCCCTCGATGCACTTACCGAGGTTGCCCGTGAGGATTTCGATGCCGGTATTCTCGATATCGAAGATGAGGAGTGGGCAAGGGCAAAGCTCTGTCCGCTGGTCGATGCTCGCCGTATGGAGGTCTACGCCCAAGTCTTTGATAATGAGGGTAAGGCGCTTACGGATGTTGTCGCCGAGGTCGTTACGGAGGAGAGTTTCAAAGAGTGGCGCGAGGGTAAGTTTGTAATCTTCGGCAATGGCGCCAAGAAGTGCACCGAGCTGCTGTCGGATGCTATCTTTGTTGAGATTGCACCCTCGGCACGAGGTATTGTCCGCTTGGCAGAGGAGGCATTTAAGGCAGAGAAGTTCGAGGACTTAGCCTATTTTGAACCATTCTACCTCAAAGAGTTCTTAGTAATTCCTTCCAAAAAGAAATTGCTCTAAATAAAAATCCTCTTGGTTATCCCAAGAGGATTTTTGCTTGCTTTCGTGCAGCATCCGTGATTGTGCTTCCCGAGAGCATTTTCGCAATCTCGTCGATGCGCTCCGCCTTTGTAAGTTTGCGGATGTTCGTTACGCCTTCGCTCTTGTAGACTACGAAGTGGTCGCCCGACTTCGAGGCTACCTGCGGTAGGTGCGTAATGTCGATGACCTGCATCGTCTCGGACATCTCGGCAATGATCTCGCCCATAGCATCGGCAATCTGACCCGATACGCCGGTGTCAATCTCATCAAATATTATCGAGGGCAATCGCTTTGAGCGTGCCAGGATACCCTTCAGCGCAAGCATCACACGCGAGAGCTCACCGCCCGATGCCACACGCTCGATGGGTGCGGGCTTAGATGTGCGGTTGGCTGTGAAGAGGTAGGCTACGCTATCCTCGCCCGATGCGGTAAACTGAGCCGTAGGCTGAAACTCCACCTTGAAGATGGCATCTGCCATACCGAGCTTGCGTAGTGTTGCCACGATGTTCTCCTCAAAGGCTGGACATACCGCCTTGCGTGATGCGGTGAGTGACTTAGATGCATCTCTCACCTCGTTCTCGGCATCGAGAATCTCAAGCTCCAAAGCCTTGAGTTCGCTATCGCTGTTGTCGATGGTTGCGAGGCGTGCCTCAAACTCTGAAGCCTTATGTAGTAGGTCGTCGTACGATTCGGCACGATGTTTCATTTCCAACGAGTAGATGGTGTTGAGCCTGTCGCTTAGCTGCTGCACCTTCTCGGGGTCGGCATCTATGCGCTCTGCCTCATCGGCAGCTGTGGCGCTGATATCCTTAAGTTCGGCAACTACGCTCTTCAACCTCTCGGCAATCTCGCCACCAGCGGGGTAGCGCTCCGAGAGCTGCTCCAATGCTCGCATCGAGCGTGTGAGGGCAGCAACAGCGCCCAACTCCTCCTCGTCAAGGGTGTTGCGTAGCGTGGTGAGTGCCTCGTTGATGCTCTCGGCACTCTCCAAGGTGGCAAGCCTCTGCTCCACCTCTGCCTGCTCGCCAGCCTTGAGCTTTGCAGCACGAAGCTCCTCGACCGTATAGCGCAACCACTCTTCATCTTTGCGTGCCGACTCCATCGCTGAGACCATCTCACGATGACGGCTACGCAGCGTGTTGAGCTTCGTAAGTAGGGTGGTGTAGCGCTCCACGATATCGTGGTTTTGGGCTATGGTGTCGAGGGTCGAGATACGGAAATCCTCAGACGAGAGCACCAAGTTTTGGTGCTGTGAGTGAATGTCGATAATGCGTGCGCCAAGTTCGCGCAATGTTGCCAGCTGCACAGGCATATCGCCAACAAATGCTCGGCTCTTGCCCGCAGGGGTGATAACACGGCGAATGGTGATATCCTCCTCGTAGTCGAGGTCATTCTCGTCGAACAACGCTTCAAGGCCGTAACCCGCGATGTTGAACTGCGCCTCGACCACGCAGTTGCGCGTCTGGTCGTTGAGCGCCTGACCCTCATTCTTGGCACCGAGCAATAGGCCCAATGCGCCGAGTAGAATAGACTTACCGGCACCTGTCTCACCAGTGATGATGTTCAGGTGCTCGTTCCACTCGACCTCCAAGGTGTCGATAAGGGCATAGTTCTCTATCGAGAGCTTTCGTAACATTCGTTTTTACTTGTTATTTAGCTTTTCAATCTTATCTACGATGATTTCGGCAACCTTTTTCTTTGACATTAAGGGGTGCTCCTCACGGCCATTGCGGTCGATAAGCGTAACCTTGTTGTTGTCGCCACGGAAGCCAGCACCCTCGTCACGCAACGAGTTGAGCACCACGAAGTCGAGATTCTTGCGCTCCAACTTACCCTCAGCATTTGCCTCCTCGTTGTCGGTCTCCAACGCAAAGCCAACGAGTGTGCGGTTGCCCTTCGATGCGCCAAGTTCGCGTGCTATATCCTTCGTTCGGCGAAGCTCGATGCGCATATCATCGTCACTCTTCTTAAGCTTGCGGTCGGCAACTGTCTTGGGTGTGTAGTCGGCAACGGCAGCGCACATAACAGCGCCATCGGCCTCTGCCCACTCCTCGACTGCAGCGTTATACATATCCTCTGCCGTGAGTGTGTCGATGCGCTCCACGCCCTTGGGCACAGCGAGCGCAGTACGGCCACTTATGAGCTTAACCTCGGCACCACGGCGCGCCAACTCCTCGGCAATGGCATAGCCCATCTTGCCCGTAGAGTGGTTCGTAATATAGCGCACAGGGTCGATAGGCTCTATCGTAGCACCTGCGGTTACGATGTAGCGCTTACCCTCTAACGACTTTTTTTTTACGCCACCCAAAATCTCGCGTACACGCTCAACAATCTCCTCAGGCTCTGCCATACGACCCTTACCCACAAGACCGCTTGCAAGCTCACCTGCTGCGGGCTCGATAATCTCGATACCACGCTCTGCAAGGGTGCGCAAGTTCTGCTGGGTAGTCGTATGGGCATACATATCGAGGTCCATAGCGGGGGCTACGGCAACAACCGAGCGTGCCGAGAGATAGGTAGTGAGCAGAAGATTGTCGGCAATGCCTGTTGTCATCTTCGCTAAGGTGTTGGCTGTGGCGGGAGCAATGAGCAACATATCTGCCCACTCGCCAAGCGACACATGCGAGTTCCACTCGCCATTTTCGGGGTTGAAGAACTCAACGAGAATGGGGTGCTTCGAGAGGGTCGCCATCGTGAGGGGCGTGATAAACTGCTTGGCAAGAGGTGTCATAATGACCCTTACCTCGGCACCCTCCTTCACCAAAAGACGGCAAAGCATAGCCGCCTTGTATGCTGCTATGCTGCCTGTAATTCCAAGAATAATGTGTTTGCCGTTAAGCATAATCGTAGCTGTTTTGCACTATCCCGCCCATTGAGCTTGATGCCGTAGTGGGGTAGTGGCCGAAAAGATAACTACTTCTCTGAGCCGTGGCGGAAGTAAACCTCACCATCGAGGAACTCCTCGGTAGCGATGATTGCGGGCTTGGGAAGACGCTCGTAGAAGCGCGAAATCTCAATCTGCTCACGGTTCTCGAAGGTCTCCTCTACCGAGTTGTCGGTGGGTGACGAGAAGTCGGCGAGCTTGCGGTTAAGCTCGGTCTTGAGCTCCGTAGCAATCTGGTTGGCACGGCGTGCAATGATGTTGATGCTCTCGTAGATGTTGCCTGTGGGAGCATCCAAATCTACCAACTTACGAGTAATCGTGTTGCTGGGAATGTTCTTCTTAATCTCCATAGTTATATCTTGTGTTTCTATTTTCTGCTTCGTTAAATTGTATCCTCTGTCGTGCGGTTCTTGTCGAGGAAGTTTCGGGCATCCTTTGCCATGCGCTCCATCTCTTTCGAGTGCTTCGACTCAGGGAACTCGGCGATAAACGAGTAGTAGTGGTCGAGCATTGCAAGGTAGCGGTCTACCTGCTTCGAGGCTACTGAGTTCTCCGCAAGGCGGTATGCCGAAACCGTGGCGTAGTACATCATCTCCTCGGTGCGCTTCGACTCGGGGTAGCGCTTCATCACATTCTTGAATGCCACGATTGCCGACTTGTAGCGACCAATCTTGTAGTAGGTATAGGCATTCATGTAGCTCTTCTGCTCAAGGCGGTCAGTAAGGTCGTCAAGCATCTCCTGAAAGCGGGGTATCTGCTCCGACTCGGGATAGCGCGACATAAACTCCGTGATGGCGATGATGGCCTGTGAGGTTATTGCTTGGTCACGCTCGGGTCCTGGTGCCATGTAGAAGTTGCATAGCGCAAACATACCTTCTGCATTCTCGATAAAGGGGCTACGAGCAAACTTGCGACGATACTCATCGAGCAGTGTCGATGCCTCGTCATATTTGCGTTCCTTGAACTTGCAGTGGGCGTTGTAGTACGATAGCGAATCCTCGCGTGGTGAACCCATGTAGATATGGCGGCACGCCTCGAAGAGGTCAGATGCCTGACTCCACTTGCCGTTCTCGTAGAGCATCAACGCCTGCTCATAGGCATACTGCGGGTCACCCGACTTAATCGCCTGGTTTACCACGCTGCACGATGCCACAACTACGACGATGGCCACTGCTACGATATATCCAAAAATACGCTTCATACCTTTCGTTTTCTTGCGCTTATGCGTATAAGCGCACAAAGTTACACAATATTTTTGAATAAACGACCAATATTGCGAAATTATTATATTCTATAATAAAGAAAAGAGGGAAGAGGCGCAGGCGTTCCATCGGAGCGCAGTCTACTTCCTTACAGTAGCCACCCTAATTTCTCGTCAAAAGGGGTTAGGCTTGGCTCATCGCAAAAGAAGAACCCTCGGGATAGGACATTAGCGTACAGCCCGAGGGTCCTTACTTTAGGGATGGGTCGAGAATGACCCCTTATCGTGCAAAATTAC
>JAGBYO010000003.1 GCA_017628735.1 Alistipes sp.
ACTCGGACAATAATGGTCTTGTATTGCCTCCGAAACTCGCTCCTATTCAGGTTGTGATGGTGCCTATCTACAAGGGTGAGGAGCAGCGCTTGCAGGTTGTTGCACGCCTTGAGGAGATGGCCAAGGAGCTTCGTGCGAAGGGCGTATCTGTCAAGGTTGATGGTCGCGACAATGTTCGTTCGGGCTTCAAGTTCGCTGAGTATGAGTTGAAGGGTGTGCCTGTGCGTTTGGCACTCGGCCCTCGCGATATGGAGAATGGCACTATCGAGCTTGCTCGCCGTGATACCCTCTCGAAGGAGATTGTATCGCAGGAGGGTCTTACCGACCGCATTGTGGCGTTGCTCGACGAGATTCAGCAGAATATCTTCCAGAAGGCTCTCGACTACCGCAACTCTATGATTACCAAGGTTGATACTTGGGAGGAGTTTCAGCAGGTACTCAACGAGAAGGGTGGCTTCATCTCGGCACACTGGGACGGCACTCCTGAGACCGAGCAGGCTATCAAGGATGCTACGAAGGCCACTATCCGCTGTATCCCTATGGATGTTGTCGAGGAGGAGGGCAAGTGCGTATTCTCTGGCAAGCCTTCGAAGTTCCGCGTGTTGTTTGCTAAATCATACTAACCTATAAACCTATAATCACAATGAACGCTATTGTAAAGAACGATTTTCAGTTTGAGGGACAGAAGGGCCACTATGTAGGCAAGGTGCGTGATGTATATAACATCAACGACGACTACCTTGTGATGGTTGTTTCGGACCGTATCTCGGCTTTCGATGTTGTCTTGCCCAAGGGTATCCCCTTCAAGGGTCAGGTGCTCAACCAGATTGCTGCCAAGTTCCTCGATGCTACCACCGATATCCTTCCCAACTGGAAGATTGCCGTGCCCGACCCTATGGTAACTGTTGGCCACCGTTGCGAGCCCTACAAGGTCGAGATGGTTATCCGTGGCTACCTCTCGGGACACGCTTGGCGTGAGTACAAGGCTGGCAAGCGCACCATCTGCGGTGTTGCTATGCCTGATGGTATGGTCGAGAACCAGAAGTTCCCCGAGCCTATCATCACCCCCACGACCAAGGCTGACGAGGGTCACGACGAGGATATCTCGAAGGAGGAGATTATCGCACAGGGTCTCGTTTCACGCGAGGAGTATGAGCAGTTGGAGGCATATACCCGTGCTATCTTCCAGCGCGGTACTGAGATTGCTGCCAAGATGGGCCTTATCCTTGTTGACACCAAGTATGAGTTTGGCAAGAAGAACGGCACTATCTACCTTATGGACGAGATTCACACCCCCGACTCATCGCGCTACTTCTACAAGGAGGGCTACGAGGAGCGCTTGGCAAAGGGCGAGAAGCAGAAGCAGCTCTCTAAGGAGTTTGTTCGCGAGTGGCTTATGGATAATGGCTTCCAGGGTCAGGAGGGCCAGCAGGTTCCCGAGATGACCGAGGAGGTAGTAAACGGCATCACCGAGCGCTATATCGAGCTCTACGAGGCTGTTACAGGCGAGAAGTTTGTGCGTGCCGAGTCTGCAGATGTCGAGCAGCGTATCTTTGAGAATGTGTCGGCATACCTCAAGACATTATAATTTCTTGTGATAAGGGGCATCCTTCGACGCTTCCCAAAAGCTAAACCCCTCGGGCTGTACTACTTGTACTATCCCGAGGGGTTTTCTTTTGCGAAACGCCAAATTATGCCCCTTCTGACAAGAAATTGGTCGTGGTGGCTGGGAGGAAGTGGACCAAGACCATTAAGACCTTAAGACTATTAGGAAAATTTCTTGTTGTCTTATCATCTTACTTATCCTATTGTCTTAAAAATCTCTTTGCTCTTTGCTTTTTGCTCTAAATAAAATATACCCCGAACCGCACGGCTCGGGGTATATTTTATATATATGTATCGGCGGATTACATCATGCCGCCCATACCTGCTGCGCCTGCGGGCATACCGGGAAGGGGATTATCCTCCTTCTTCTCTGCCAATACGCACTCAGTAGTGAGGAACATCGAAGCGATAGATGCTGCGTTCTCCAACGCTACACGCGACACCTTCGTAGGATCGATGATACCTGCTGCAAGCATATCCTCATACTTATCGTCACGGGCATTGTAGCCGAAGGCACCCTCGCCCTCCTTAACCTTGTTAACGACTACCGAGCCCTCGCCACCTGCGTTTGCCACAATCTGGCGCAACGGCTCCTCGATAGCACGCTTAACAATCTGGATACCTGTGGTCTGGTCGTCGTTGTCACCCTTCATACCCTCCAACGCCTTCACGGCACGGATGTAGGCAACGCCACCACCAGGAACGATACCCTCCTCGACAGCAGCACGGGTAGCTGCCAAGGCATCGTCTACACGGTCCTTCTTCTCCTTCATCTCAACCTCGGTAGCAGCACCTACATAGAGAACTGCCACGCCACCTGCCAACTTTGCCAAGCGCTCCTGAAGCTTCTCGCGGTCGTAGTCCGAAGTGGCATTCTCAATCGAAGCACGAATCTGCTGTACACGCTGTGCGATAGCCTCCTTCGAGCCTGCACCATCAACGATTGTGGTGTTCTCCTTGTTGAGCGTAACCTTCTCGGCAGTACCGAGCATCTCAACCTTGGTATCCTCGATGCGCATACCCTTATCGGTAGAGATTACGGTTGCGCCAGTGAGTGTTGCGATATCCTCCAGTATCTCCTTGCGACGGTCACCAAAGCCGGGAGCCTTGCAAGCAGCAATCTTGATTGTGCCACGGAGCTTGTTGAGAACGAGTGTCGAGAGTGCCTCGCCATCTACATCCTCGGCGATGATAAGGAGTGAACGGCCACTCTGTGCCACGGGCTCCAAGACACCCATAATCTCCTTGATGGTCGAAATCTTCTTGTCGGTGATAAGCACTGCGGGCTTGTCGAGCTGTGCAATCATCTTCTCGGTGTCGGTGATGAAGTATGCCGAGATATAGCCACGGTCAAACTGCATACCCTCCACAACATCTACATAGGTCTCTGTACCCTTGGCCTCCTCAACGGTGATGACGCCCTCGTTGTTTACCTTCGACATAGCCTCTGCGATGAGCTTACCAATCTTTGAGTCGTTGTTTGCCGAGATTGTCGCCACCTGCTCGATCTTCGCCATATCCGAGCCAACAACCTGGCTCTGGCTCTTGAGCGACTCAACAACCTTCTCGACAGCAGCATCCATACCGCGCTTGAGGTCCATAGGGTTAGCACCAGCCGTAACATTCTTGATACCTACCGAGATAAGCGACTGAGCAAGTACGGTTGCGGTGGTGGTGCCATCACCGGCATCGTCATTGGTCTTTGATGCTACCTCGCGTACCATCTGAGCACCCATATTTGCGAATGTGTCCTCCAACTCAACCTCCTTTGCTACGGTAACACCATCCTTGGTCACCTGGGGAGCACCAAACTTCTTGTCGATAATCACATTGCGACCCTTGGGGCCAAGTGTCACCTTCACGGCGTTGCATAGAGCATCTACACCCTCCTTGAGAAGCTCTCTCGCCTCTACATTGTATTTAATTTCTTTACTCATAGTCAATTTCTAATTTCTAGTTGCTCACTTCTAATTGCTCATTGCTCATTACTCAACCACAGCGATAAGGTCCGACTGCTTCATTACGAGGTAGTCCTCGCCCTCGTGGCTAAGCTCGGTGCCGGCATACTTGCCATAGATAACCATATCGCCAACCTTGACCTCCATCTTTACCTCTGCGGTGCCGGGGCCAACGGCTACGACCTTACCCATAAGGGGCTTCTCCTTTGCTGTGTCTGGAATAAAGAGACCACTTGCGGTCTTCTCCTCTGCCGGATTGGGCTTAACCAATACACGGTCTGAAAGTGGTTTAACTGCCATAGTTTGTTCTATTTTTTGTTTGTTAATAATATCTTTGATATTAAATGCGTGTAGCAATCTTCGTGCCAAACGCTTGTTGTGTCAGTTGCTGACACGATTACATCCGACAAAGATAGGTAAAAAAGAGCAAAGTTCAAAGAGCAAAGAGCAAAGAGAGTTTTAAGACGATAAGACAAGTAAGAAGATAAGACGAGAGGAGAAAAATCCTAATGGTCTTATAGCCCTAAGATCTTAATGGTCTTAAAACAACTAGAAACTAAAAACTAAAAAAGGGGCAAGCCCCAAATGAAGCTTGCCCTTATTGCTCATTGCTAATTGAATCAATTAGTTCATCGAGGGAAGGAACGAGTACTCCTTGCCATACTCCAAGTGCTGCTCTACGAAGTTGGTGGGGTATAGAATTTTAACATCGGTTACATTGCCCTCAGCATCGGTAACGAGCTCATAGTCGGGATTTACAAAGCCGCTGTAAGGCTCAATCTTCA
The DNA here is from genome assembly GCA_017628735.1 of Alistipes sp. GTDB lineage: Bacteria > Bacteroidota > Bacteroidia > Bacteroidales > Rikenellaceae > Alistipes. The sequence goes on from JAGBYO010000003.1 coordinate 4,349, forward strand.
ATGCCTCGTTACGAGCGATAACCTCGGCGTGGAGCTCGGGGTCTACCTGTACGGCATATGCCTCAACCAACGCCTTACCTGCCTCGTAGTCGCCCTCAGACTTGATGCGCTGTACCTCGTGGAGAAGCTCACCGAACAACTCACGAAGACGCTCGAAGTCGTTGATTACAACATACTTCTTGCCGTTCTCGGTGATCCACTCGATAACATTCTCTGCCTTGCCCTTCTCGTAGCACCACTCAGCGATAAGCTTGCGGTTACGCATGTGGTCCTCCTCTACGGTCTTGCCGGGCTCGATGCGCGAAAGCTGGGTCATAATACCGTTCATAATATAGTCGGCATACTGTGCCCACGCTACATCTAAGGTGGGGATAAGACCAATCTCAACCATCTTCTGATCGCCCAAGTAGTAGAGCGCGAAGAGGTCAGCACGAGCCTCCTCCAAGGTCGAAGAGTAGGTGCGAAGCTCGTTGCCCGAAACACCCTCTGCCAACTGACCTGAGCCGTGGCCCAAGCACTCGTGAAGGTCGGTGTGGAGGTCGTCAGAGAGCTTACCATACTTCTTCAAGCGCTCGCGGTCAGCCTCACGAAGTACGAACTCCTCCATAAAGCCGTTGCCCTGTGCTGCCTTATCGTAAGCATAGGTGATGTTGTCGATAGTTACCGACTTTGAACCGTGCTCCTTACGAATCCAGTCTGCATTGGGGAGGTTGATACCGATAGCAGTTGAGGGGAAGCAGTCGCCACCGAGCATTGCCACGGTGATAACCTTTGCCGATACACCCTTAACCTCCTCCTTGCGGTATGCGGGGTTGATAGGTGCGTTATCCTCGAACCACTGTGCGTTAGCCGCCATAATCTCGGTACGGTGGCAAGCCTCCTCGTCACGGAAGTTTACAACAGACTCCCACGATGACTTGTGGCCAAGGGGGTCGCCGTAGTTCTCGATAAAGCCGTTAACGAAGTCGACATTCGAAGCAGAATCCTTAACCCAGAGAACATTGTATGCGTCGAAGTCCTTCAAGTCGCCCGAACGGTAGTACTTAACAAGGGCGTCGATAATCTCCTTCTGTGTGGGGTTAGCAACTGTAGCGGCCTTCTCCAACCAGAATACAATCTGCTCGATAGCCTCGGTATACATACCGCCAACCTTCCAAACCTTCTCTACGATGTTGCCATCTGCATCACGCATAAGCTTTGAGTTAAGACCATAAGAGATAGGCTCGGGGTTGCCTGCATCAGCAGCAGCCATAGCGCCATAGAATGCCTCTACCTCTGCCTGCGATACGCCCTCGTAGTAGTTACCTGCCGAAGCCTTGATAACATCTACGCCCTCCGCACGGTTGAGGCGTGAAGCATAGAGCGTGGGGTCGAAGATAATCTGGCAAAGCAACTCATCGTCCATCTGACGGTTCTCGTCGTTGATGTACTGTGCAAGCTGCTCACGGAACCACGCCTCCGAAAACTCTGACTTAAACTTGTCGTTAGAGTAGTGGTGGTGGATACCGTTAGCAAACCAGAGCTTCTTGAGGTACTTCTCGAAAGCTACAAACTCATCACCCTCACGAACCTCCGATGCGGTGTAGATAGTCTCCAAAGTACGACGGATAGCGAGGTTGTACTTGAAGTTCTGGTCCCAGAGAATATCGCGACCACACTTTGCTGCCTCCGAGAGGTAGTAGATAAGCTCCTTCTCCTCGAGCGTAAGCTCCTCGAAGCCAGGAACCTCGTAGCGCAATACCTTGATGTCGTCGAAACGATCAACGACCCACGATGCCTCCTGCTGCTCAGCCTCGCCACAAGCGGTAAGCGCCAAAGCTCCGAAGACAAACATTCCAAAGATTTTCTTCATTTTCTTAAAATTTTAAATATATAATTGATTAAATTTCAGTCGGTCTGCTATAAGCGGGGCAAAGATATATAAAAAAGATGAAAGTTCAAAGAGCAATGAGCAAAGAGCAAAGAGAGTCTCTAGTTGTTAGATAAAGACGATAAGACAATAGGACTGTAAGACGATAGGAAAAAAGAGTGGTCCTAAAGGTCTTAATGTTCTAAAGTTCTTAAAACTAATAACTAACAACTATTTCTCATACTTCTCTCCCCAGAGCGCTCGCATACGCTCGGCAATCTTTGCCTCTTGGGCATTCTGCTCGTTGGGGGTGTAGAAGCGTGTGCCACTTAACGACTCGGGCAAGAACTCTTGCTGAATGAAGTTACCCTTGAAGTCGTGGGCATATTTGTAGTCGGCGCCATAGCCGAGCTTATCCATAAGCTTGGTAGGCGCATTGCGAAGGTGCAGAGGCACGGGGCGATTGGTGGTGTCGTGCTCGACTAACTGCAACGCCTTGTTGATAGCCATATATGCTGAGTTGCTCTTCTGACTTGTGGCAAGATATATCGTTGTCTCGGCAAGCGTGATGCGTGCCTCGGGCATACCAATCTTATGCACCGTGTCGAAGCAAGCATTTGCCAGAAGCAGTGCATTGGGGTTGGCAAGACCTATATCCTCGGAGGCGAGGATAACCAATCTGCGGGCGATAAAGCGAGGCTCCTCGCCACCTGCCAACATGCGGGCAAGGTAGTAGATGGCGGCATTGGGGTCGCTACCACGCACCGACTTGATAAATGCTGAAATCACATCGTAGTGCTGCTCGCCCGACTTATCGTACAAGGCGATATTCTGCTGTAAGCACTCCGTAACGCGCTCATCATCAATTACAATGTCTCCGTCCGTAGCGCCAACCACGATATCGAGGATGTTGAGCAACTTGCGGGCATCACCACCCGAGAAGCGGAACAGCGCCTCCTTCTCCTTAACTTCGATATTGCGCTTACGCAGCTCCTCGTCGGTCGTTAGCGCACGCTGAAGTAGGGTGTCGAGGTCGGCATCCTCCATAGGTTTAAGCACATAGACCTGGCAGCGGCTCAATAGGGGCGAGATAACCTCGAACGATGGGTTCTCGGTCGTAGCGCCAATAAGCGTGATTACACCCTGCTCAACAGCGCCAAGCAGAGAATCCTGCTGCGACTTGTTGAAGCGGTGAATCTCGTCGATAAAGAGGAATGCGGGGCGGGCATTGAACAAGTGTTGATTCTTCGCCTTATCGATAACCTCACGAACATCCTTAACGCCTGATGTGACGGCAGAGAGGGTGTAGAAGGGGCGGTCGAGGGTCTTGGCAACAATCTGCGCAAGGGTGGTCTTACCTACTCCCGGAGGGCCCCACAAGATAAACGAGGGCACACTACCCGTAGCGATAAACTTGCGGAATACGCCATTATCGCCAACCAAGTGACTCTGTCCGATATAGTCGTCAAGGCTCTGCGGACGAAGTCGTTCTGCCAAAGGTTGCTGTGCCATCTAGAAGGTGGGTTCTATAAATTAGTAAACATGTTAGTCGTTGTCGGTTGATTCTATTTCGGTTGCTTTTGGGCTTATTTCGGACTCTTTCTCATTTTTGCTCGGTTACAATGCTTGCATTGCGCCCTCTCAAGAAATGAGAAATATCCTCGAAATAATCTCCAAAATCAACTCGACCTAATTTATAGAACCCACCTTTTTTATTATATATTAGTGTGCTGCCTTCTCCAACTTCTTGGGGTCGTGCTTGTAGCGGAACATAATCATAAACATCACCGCCACAACAAGTGCATAGCCTGCGAAGATAAACCAAGTTGACTGCCAGCCGTTAGCAAACTCGGCACGACCTACCAGGTGGCCACCCTCCCAAGAGCAGAAGTGGTTGACAACCTTACCAGCGATATATGTACCCACCGAGGCACCGATACCGTTGGTCATAAGCATAAACAGACCCTGTGCGCTGCCCTGCATTGACTTGGGTGCCTCCTGCTGTACGAACATTGCGCCCGAGACATTGAAGAAGTCGAAGGCAACGCCATATACCAAGCACGAAAGAACGAGTGCCAAGATGCCGAAGATGCTCTCGGTAGTGCCCACGCCAAAGAAGCCGAAGCGCAAAACCCATGCAAACATCGCAATAAGCATAACCTTCTTAATACCGAAGCGCACCAAGAAGAACGAGGTCATAAGGATACACAGAGCCTCCGATATCTGCGACAACGATACAAGCATCGTGGGGTTGCTTGCAACCCAGCTGCTCGACGATGCCGAGAAGCTCTCGATGTAGGGTGTAGCAAAACCATTGGTAATCTGCAACGACACGCCGAGCAACATCGAGAAGATAAAGAACATAGCCATAGTCTTCGACTTAAACAGCACGAAGGCATCCAAGCCAAGGCGCTCGGCAAGGCTCTTCTTCTCGTCGCTCTTGGTCAATGGGCACTCGGGCAGTGTGAACGAGTAGCCACCGAGAATTACGCCCAAAACGCCGCAGACAACTAACTGCATATATGTCTGCTGTGCCGAAGCATCGAGACCAAACGAGAGGCTATTGACAAGCCACATCGAGGCGATAAAACCTACGGTACCGAGGGTACGAATAGGAGGAAATGCCTTGACAAAGTCGAGACCCGAGCGTGTGAGTGTACCAAAGGCCACGGTATTCGACAGCGCGATAGTTGGCATATAAAAGGCAACACTTAATACATAAGGTATAAATATAGGTGCGATATCGGCAACATAGGCTGCATTGTCGGCATTGGCTGCTGCAAGCTGTGTAGCCTCATAGCCGAAGTAGGCAGCAACAAGCATAAAGCCACCCGCCAATAGGTGCGAGAGACCGAGGAGTCGCTGAGGCTGAATATACTTATCGGCAATAATACCCATAATAGCGGGCATAAAAATAGAAACGATACCCTGCGCAATATAGAACCACGAGATGTAATCGCCCAAGCCGACCTTGCCTAAGAACTGTCCAACACAGGTTAAGTACGAACCCCACACAGCAAACTGCAGAAAGTTCATTACGATTAAACGAGTTTTTATACTCTTCATAATCAACGAGTTTAGTATATTTTTATATGTTATGTATCAAAAAATCTTAACAAAGATATAAAAAATTTTTGCAATTTTCTTTGCAAATCAAAAAATATGTTCTACTTTTGCATCGTCAAAAACAAATATTGGGCTATGGTGTAATGGTAACACTACAGATTCTGGTCCTGTCATTCTTGGTTCGAAACCAGGTAGCCCAACTAACACGACTCTCAATTTTGAGGGTCGTTTTTTTTGTGTCTTTTGGTTTCGTTGGTTGGTGGCGAGAGGGTAGCCTACGGCTACAGTCGAGCGTGTTGCATCTGTCTTGATGCAAGCATCAGTCAATGCACCACCCTCGCCACAGCAAGCTGTCCCTCTCGCCACTTCAACCCATCTTTATTGTCGTTCTTGTTCGGCTACCTGATTCTCACTTTACGCTGGTTGAGCCGATATTATAGCGATTTATTGCTCGGCTTTCAGCCTGCGCTGTTTTTATAAGGTATCGGCTC
>JAGBYO010000039.1 GCA_017628735.1 Alistipes sp.
AGACAGCAGAGGGCAAGGGTCTGCCTTATGAGATTTTGTACAACGGCTCTCAGTCGTCATCGCGTGCATTGCGCTTCTCGGAGTTCTTGCAGTATCGTGTCAAGCTTGGCAAGGATGGCCGTACCATCACAGTCGATGGTCGCTACTCGATTCGCAACACCTTGCGCTCGAACTCTAACAGCTTCTCGACCCTCGGCACACTCTTCGCCGATGGTGTCGCTATGCCCGATTTGCGCTATGTGTCGTCGCTTGCACCACAGGGCGAGACCGACCTAAGCGCCAACTTCACATATACCGAGCCTGTGGCAAAGAATGCTCAGGTAAGTATGCAGTACCGCTTCGACTACGAAGACCAGGATATTGAGAAGACAGCATATATCACAGGCGCAGATTACGACTTTACGGGTCTTACGCCCGATGTATCGCTATCGTCGATGACCGACAGCCGTAGCATCGAGCACCGTGTAGGCCCCGGCTTCCGCTACTCGAAGGAGCGCAACACCTTTATTGCGAATGTCTACTACCAGCACTCGACACTCGACGGCTTGGTTAAGGGCGAGAACATCAAGCGTGACTTCGACCATGTGACCTACTTTATGATGGGTAATGTGGCGTTCAACCCCCAGAATACCATCCGTGTCTTTGTCAACTCCTACACTTGGAATCCCGATGTCCGCAACTTGCAGGATATCTACGATGTGTCGAATGCGCAGTATATCTCGAAGGGCAACCCCAACCTGAAGTCTACCTACAACCACCGCGTAAACTTCCACTATGTGCGCTCGAATATCGAGAAGGGTCGCACCTTTATGTGGATGTTCTCTGGTCAAATTACGCAGGACTACATAGGTCAGAAGATTTACTACAACCCCGAGACTATCACAATCGATGGCGAGGAGTACAACCCCTTGCAGTACTCGACCTACGAGAATATGAATGGCTCAAGCTCGTTGCGTACTCACCTTAGCTACGGCTTCCCCATCAACCCTATTAAGTGTAACCTTAATATTATGGCGGGTGTAAGCTGGACACGCACACCCTCGATGATTAACGATCAGCTCAACATCACCAGCAATATGGGCTACGATGCTATGGTGTCGTTGGGTAGCAACATCTCCGAAAATATCGACTTTACCTTGCAGTGGAACGGTGCCTATAACGATGCTCGCCAGTCGCTCGCTATGCGTGGCAACCGCAACGAGTACTTCAACCACTCGGCATCGGGTACCTTGAAGTGGGTATTCTGGAAGGGCTTTACCCTTACGGCAGCGGTTAACTACAACCAGTATATCGGCTTTACGAACGATTACAACGAGGACTACCTTATCTGCAACATCTATCTCGGCAAGAAGCTCTTTAAGAATAAGCAGGGCGAGGTACTTGTGGGTGTAAACGACCTTCTCAACGAGAACGCGGCCTTTGCCCGCACCGTAGGTAGCGGTTATACTCAGAACTCGTGGAATAGTGTTATCGGCCGTTACTTCACCGTGCAGTTCAACTACAATCTTCGTTACTTCGGCAAGAAGGGCTCGACAAATATCGACGACTACGATGGTATGAATGTTAGCGGTAACCGACCCGCCTTCGGCCGCCCACCGATGCATAGATAAGAGAGTAGAGAGAAAGAGCAAAGATTTGGGGTCTTTGCTCTTTTTTAGTTTTAGAACCTTAAGACCTTATGATTTTTTTCTTATCGTCTTAAAAATCTCTTTGCTCTTTGCTCTTTGAACTTTGCTCTCAAAAAAAATATCCCGCAGAGAAATCTGCGGGATATTTTTTTTTGAATTACTCCTCTGCGAAATACTTGTAGAAGTAGGGCAGAGTTTCCAAGCCCTTGTAGAACTGGTCGAGACCGTAGCTCTCGTTGGGCGAGTGGATAGCATCCTTCGAGAGGCCGAAGCCAAGCAAGATAGACTTGATGCCGAGGATGTTCTCGAAGCCCGAGATAATGGGTATCGAGCCACCCGAGTAGAAGGGCAGAGGCTTGATGCCAAAGGTTGTCTCCACAGCCCTCTCCGCTGCCTTGTATGCGGGTAGGTCGGTAGGCGATACATAGGGTGCGCCACCGTGCAAGAACTCAACCTTAACCTTCACGCTCTTGGGAGCGATACGGCGGAAGTGCTTCTCAAAGAGCTTTGCAATCTTCTTGAAGTCCTGATTAGGAACAAGACGCATCGAAATCTTGGCGTATGCCTTCGAGGGAATTACGGTCTTTGTGCCCTCGCCAGTATAACCGCTCCAGATGCCATTAACATCGAGCGATGGGCGAATGCCTGTGCGCTCCATTGTGGTGTAGTCTACCTCGCCAGCTACATCGCCAAGGTCGAGTGCCTTCTTGTACTCGTCGAGTGAGAATGGCGCCTTGTTAAGTGCCTTGCGCTCAGCGTCTGTGAGGATGCGAACATCGTCGTAGAAGCCGGGGATAGTAACGCGGCCAAACTCGTCGGTGAGCGATGCTACGAGCTTTGCCAAGACATTTGCAGGGTTGGCAACAGCGCCACCAAACAATCCCGAGTGCAAATCCTTGTCGGGGCCAGTAACCTCGACCTGCATATAGGTCAAACCACGCAAGCCTGCGGTGATGGTGGGGCAGTCGAGACCAATCATCGAGGTGTCCGAAACAAGGATGATATCTGCCTTGAGCAACTTCTTGTAGTCGGCGCAGAACTTGTAGAGGCTGGGTGAGCCAATCTCCTCCTCGCCCTCAAGCATAAACTTAACATTGCAGGGCAGGGTGTCTGTAGCAACCATCGCCTCGAAAGCTTTGGCGTGCATAAAGAGCTGACCCTTGTCATCATCGGCGCCACGGCACCAGATACGGCCATCTTTAATCTCAGGCTCAAAGGGGTTGGTCTTCCACTCGTCGATGGGGTCCTCGGGCATAACATCGTAGTGGCCATATACCAATACGGTCTTTGCCTTGGGGTCGATAATCTTCTCGGCATATACCACGGGGTTACCCTCGGTGGGCATCACCTCGGCACGGTCGGCACCAGCCTTTACCAACGAGGCAGCGAGCCACTCGGCACAGCGTACCATATCCTGCTTGTGGAGCGAGGGCTGGGCGCTGATTGAGGGGATGCGAAGAAGGTCGAACAACTCCTCCAAGAAGCGCTCTTTGTTTTGGTTGATGTAGTCGTTTGCAAGTTTCATATTCTTGAAGTTTTAAGTGTGAAATCGCTGAAATTTAGGCCTTGTAAATTTGTTCTATTTCGGAAATGAAGCGCTTAGCCAGAGCATCGGCCTCCTCCATAGTTTTTGCCTCGGTGTAGATGCGAATGATAGGCTCGGTATTCGACTTGCGGAGGTGTACCCAGTTCTCGGCAAAGTCAATCTTCACGCCATCAATATCGTTTACTCTTTCGTCTGAGTATCTTTGCTTTATCGTTGCCAAAATCTTGTCTACATCGATTTCGGGAGTAAGCTCAATCTTGTTCTTCGAGGCGTAGTATGCAGGGTATGTCTTACGCAACTCGGACATTGTCATATTCTTGCCTGCAAAATAGGTCAAAAAGAGAGCAACGCCAACCAACGCATCACGACCATAGTGCAACTCGGGATAGATAACACCACCATTGCCCTCGCCACCGATTACAGCGCCTGTATCCTTCATCTTCTTTACGACATTTACCTCGCCCACAGCAGCCGCCTCGTATGAGCAACCCTCGTAGCGCGAAGTGACATCGCTCAATGCACGCGACGACGAGAGATTCGACACGGTGTTACCCTTGGTGTGCTGCAAGACATAGTCTGCCACAGCCACCAATGTGTACTCCTCAACAAACATCTCGCCATTCTCCATCACGAATGCCAAGCGGTCTACATCGGGGTCTACGACAACGCCAAGGTCGGCACCCTCACGACGGATAACCTCCGAAATCTCGGTAAGGTTCTGGGGCAGAGGCTCGGGGTTGTGAGCAAACTCACCCGTAGGCTCGCAGTTGAGCTCTACAACCTCGCAACCCAACTCGCGCAATAGGGCGGGAATAACAACGCCACCCACAGAGTTGACAGCATCAACGACAACCTTGAACTTGCGCTTACGCACAGCCTCCTTGTCGACGAGCTTAAGCGCCAAGACCTGCTCGATATGCTTCTGGTTGAAGTCCTCACGAAGTACAACCTTGCCGATATGGTCGATGGTGGGGTAGCTGAAATCTGCATCCTCCGCCATTGCCAACACCTGCTTGCCCTCTGCATCGTCGAGGAACTCGCCACGCTCGTTGAGCAACTTGAGGGCGTTCCACTGACGGGGATTGTGCGATGCGGTGATGATGATACCGCCATCTGCCTTGTGCGTAATAACTGCCATCTCCGTACCAGGTGTGGTGCAGAGACCAACATTGATAACATCGACGCCTGTGCCGAGGAGTGTGCCCTCGACCAAAGAGTCTACCATCGAGCCCGAAAGGCGAGCATCACGACCTACAACAACGGTGATGCGCTTGCCAGGGTTCTTATCTTTGATAAGACGGGCATAGGCGGTTGTAAACTTAACGACATCGATAGGTGTAAGATTGTCGGCAGCGTGGCCACCAATAGTACCACGAATACCTGAAATAGATTTTATAAGTGTCATTTTGTCTAAAATTTGTCTAAAAATTTTGTGGTTCACGACAAAATTACTAATTTTACGCGAATATTAAAATAATATTGTAAATAATTTGTTTTTAAACATGAGAGCGATACCCTCTTCCGAGCTGATTATCAATGCAGATGGCTCGATTTTCCACCTGCATCTTAAGCCTGAGCATCTTGCTGATACGGTCATCTTGGTGGGCGACCCTGGTCGTGTGGCTATGATTGCCGACTATTTCGACGAGAAGGAGTGCGAGATAGCTAATCGCGAGTTTCTCACCGTTACGGGTAAGTACAAGGGCAAGCGTATGACAGTGATGTCTACGGGTATCGGCATCGGCAATATCGACATCGCCGTTACGGAGCTCGATGCCTTGGCAAATATCGACTTCGAGACTCGTCAGGTGAAGGAGAACTTCCGCCGTTTGAACCTTGTGCGCCTCGGTACTTCGGGTGCTATCCAGCAGGATATCGAGGTTGGCGAGGTGGTCTTCTCGCGTACATCGCTCGGCTTCGATGGCTTGCTCTCTTATTACGAGGGTCGTGACGAGGTCTGCGACTTGGCATTGGAGAAGGCGTTTATGGAGCATACTGCGTGGTATGATAAGTTGCCCGCCCCCTACTTTGTAGATGCCAGCGAGGAGCTCTTCGACCTCTTCAAAGACTCGGTGCGTGAGGGTATCACCATTGCTGCCCCTGGCTTCTATGCTCCTCAGGGTCGCTGGGTGCGCCTTCGCCCCCACGATATGCATCTTAACGAGAAGATTGAGTCGTTCCGCTTCGGTGAGCGCCGTATCACCAACTTCGAGATGGAGGGCTCGGCACTCCAAGGCTTGGCAAAGCTTATGGGTCACCGTGCGGCAACCATCTGCACCATCATCGCCCAGCGTGTAGCGAAGGATGCTTGCACCGATTCTAAGCCTTTTGTGCGCCGAAGGATTGAGATGGCGTTGGATAAGTTATCTTTGTTGTGATAAGGGCGCATCTGCGGCATCTGGCTTCTCTGTCAAATGCTCATTTACGCCTCAGTAAACTCCGCTTTGACAGACTTCGACCAGCTACCACATCTGCAACCCTTCTGACAACAAAGGGGTTGTGCTATTAAGAAACTAAGAACGAAAAACAAAAAATAATAATAAAAACAGACTACAACTATGAAATTTACTGTATCGAGCTCAGCGCTATTGTCGCTGCTTGCAACTACCGGAAAGGTTATTAGCAACAAAAACACCCTCCCCATCCTCGACTACTTCCTCTTGGAGCTTAAGGAGGGCGAGCTCACCGTAACCACCTCAGACCTCGAGACCACGCTTATCGGCCACCTCAAGGTTGAGAATGTAGAGCGTGAGGGCGTTATTGCAGCACCCGCAAAGCTTATGCTCGACTCACTCAAGGAGTTCCCCGAGATGCCCCTCGAGATTGATGTAAACGACACTACTTGGGAGATTAAGATTAAGTGGGCAAGTGGCTCACTCTCTATCCCTGGCGCAAGCGCTGTTAGCTACCCCGCAATGCAGACAATCGGCGCCGAGCACAAGGAGATTACACTCGATGTGGATATGCTTATCGCAGGTATCAACAAGACCATCTTCGCAACGGCAGATGACGAGCTTCGTCCCGTGATGAATGGTGTATACTTCAACTTCGAGGAGGGTAAGCTCACCTTCGTAGCTACCGATGCTCACAAGCTCGTTCGCTCGGTTGCGGAGTGCCACGATGTGGACTTCAACTCATCGTTCATTCTACCCAAGAAGCCTGCCAACTTGCTCAAGGGCGTATTGCTCAAGGAGGAGGACCCCATCCGTGTAACCTTCGATGCCAAGAATGTAATCTTCGATTTGAAGAACCACAAACTTGTGTGCCGCCTTATCGAGGGTAACTACCCCAACTACAACGCTGTAATCCCCACTGCCAACCCCAACAAGGTGCTTGTTGACCGTGTTGAGCTTGTTAACGGCATCAAGCGTGTTGCGGTATGTTCTAACCCCACAACCAACCTTATCCGCATGGATATCGCTGGCAACAAGATTAGCCTTGCAGCACAGGATATCGACTTCTCAGTATCGGCAAACGAGACTATCTCATGCAGCTACGATGGTCAGCCCGTAACAATCGGCTTCAAGTCGACATTCCTTGTTGAGATTCTCTCAAATATCGACACTCCCACCGTGCAGATTGAGCTTGCCGACTCTACCCGTGCAGGTGTCTTCAAGCCTGTATACGACGACAAGCGCTCGAGCGAGGTGTTGATGCTCTTAATGCCGATGATGATAAACGCCTAAATTTGCAGAGATAAGGCATCATCTACTGCCGCTAACAAAATATGTTGTCAATGGGCAGTACGCCAAGTACAGCCCATCGACACCAATTTTGCCGAGCGTTGTATCTGATACCTTCTATCTGCAAATTACCGCACTGGAGGGCTGAGGTATTTGAGGTGGCAATTTCGACCAGCTGCCACATCTACCCCCTTCTAACAACAAATTGGGTCTTACTATCCCGAATGGGTGTTGATTAAGGAATTTAATGAGTTTAGTGAGTTTAAGGAATTTAGGGCGTATTATTATCTCTATCTTCCCTAAATTCCCTAATATCCCTAATTTCTCTAATCTCCCTATCAAAAGTTGCTAATTAGTTAGACTTATGAACTTACAGCTAAAGCGACCGATAATATTCTTCGACCTCGAGACTACGGGTGTCGATACCTCAAAAGACCGTATCGTCGAGATTTCGATGGTCAAGGTGGGTGTTGATGGCTCGAAGCAGGTCAAGACACGACGCATCAACCCCGAGATGCCTATCCCTGCCGAGGCAACAGCGGTGCACGGCATCACCGACGAGGATGTCAAAGATGAGCCTACATTCCGCCAGATTGCCAAGTCGTTGGCGCAGTTTATCGAGGGTTGCGACTTTGGTGGCTTCAACTCCAACCGCTTCGACCTTCCAGTGTTGGTCGAGGAGTTTATGCGTGCTGGTGTCGAGGTGGACTTCAAGCGCCGTAAGTTTGTCGATGTGCAGAACATCTTCCACAAGAAGGAGCAGCGCACATTGGTGGCCGCCTACAAGTTCTACTGCGACAAGGAGCTCGAGAATGCCCACTCGGCAGAGGCCGACACCTTGGCAACCTATGAGGTATTGGAGGCGCAGATTGAACGCTATGGCGACATAGGCTCGACGGTTGAGGAGTTGGCAGAGTTCTCGACACATGGCGAGGTGGTGGACTTTGCTGGCCGTATTGCCCTTAACGACAAGGGCGAGGAGGTATTTACCTTTGGTAAGTACAAGGGTCAGAAGGTCGAGGATGTCTTCCGCCGTGAGCCGAGCTACTATGCCTGGATGATGGATGGCGACTTCCCACTATACACCAAGAAGGTGATAACCGAGATACGACTCCGCATAAAGTAGAGCGGGGCGAACACTAAATGTTAGATAATGATTAAGAAACGCTGTTTGCTGCTTGTTGCAGCCATCCTTGTAGCTATCTCTGTGGCCTTTGCCACCGAGCCCCAAGTTGTGGTATTCAACGGCAAAAAGTATGTTGCCCACACCATCGTGTCGGGCGATACACTCTACTCCTTAGCGCGCACCTATGGCGTGATGGAGCAGGATATATTGGATGCTGCAAAGGAGATTTCGGGCGAGACGCTCACCGCATCGCAACTCCAGTTGGGCGAGAAGCTCTTTATCCCCAAGAAGGAGGATAAGAAGCCCAAGCGCTCGAAGTCGGCCTACCGCACCCATATCGTCGAGAAGGGGCAAACACTCTACTCGATAGCCAAGAGCTACAAAATCTCGGTAGCGGTGCTCGAGGAAGACAACCCCACGATAGATGCCGAGGCACTTAAGCCAGGCACCGAGCTTAATATTCGTCGCTCGGAGATGGGCTATGCCACGACCGAGGAGATTGAGCGTGTGGAGCGTGAGCGTAGCGCTACGACAGCCGTAGAGGATGGCTGTCACTTGGTGCAGCCTGGTGAAACGGTATTCTCGTTGTCGCGTCGATATGGCTTTAGCGAGAAGGAGTTCTTGGAGCTCAACAACCTATCGTCGCCCGATATCAAGGCGGGCATGGTGGTGCGTGTAACGAAGAGCACAGCAAAGTCTGAGACAGTAGATAGCCCAGAGAGTGTAGTGGCGGATACCACTACCAACGACCGTCGTTCGTTTGGTGAGTGGGTTAGCGACCTCTTTACGGGTGACGAGGCGGCAGATAGCGTCGAGCTTAAGCCCGTAGATATCGAGTTCTTGACACTCGGTCGCCACAATAGGCTCAATGTGGCATTGATGCTTCCGTTCCATATCAACGACAAGGTCAACAACAACTATGTCGACTTCTACAAGGGTGTGTTGCTGGCAATGGAGGATTTGAAGGCCGAAGGTTACTCTATCGACCTTTCGGTATACGACACGGAGCATAGCGCCCAGAAGATTAAGGAGTTGGTGGACTATGAGGATGGCTTGTTGGATGCCAACCTTATCATCGGTCCTGTCTACGAGGATGAGTTACGCTATGTTCTCGACTTGGCCGAGGATAACAATATCCCCGTGGTGTCGCCCTTGGCAGATATCGAGGGTATCAAGAGCCCCGTATTGTTCCAGATGCAGTCGGAGGATAGTCGCAAATACGATAAGTTTAGCGATGTGCTCGACGGTAGCCGTGAGGTGGTGATGATATATGCGTCGAGCAACGATAAGGCCTTTGCCGAGGAGATTAAGGCCGAGGCTAAGTTGGCGCCTATGCGTGAGCTGAACTTCGTCTTCAACCGCGAATCGTACTTCTATAATCGCAATGCCGATGGCTCGAATGGTGCGTTTGTAGATATCAAGGAGTATATGCGCACGCAGAGTGCCAAGGCCTATGTTATCGTTGCCGACCGTGATACCGATATCGACCGAATACTCACTACGCTATCATCGACCCGTGCATCGATTGTCGACCGTGGCTTCAATGTGGGCAACTATATGATTATCGGTAACCGCAAGTGGTCGCGCTTGGCAAATATCGAGCGTCAGTCCTTCTTCCGCAACAATGTGGCGTTCCTTGTGCCATATCACGCCAAGCGTAGCGATAGGGCTATCCGCATCTTCGATGGTCGCTATATCGCTGCGTACAACACCCTGCCCTCGATGTATTCGTATCGTGGCTACGATGCGGCGATGATATTCTGTCGTAAGATGTACGAGGGCTTTGGCGAGGACTTCGAGAACGAGACATTTATGCCTCTCACGACGCTCTACCGCTTTAAGTACGAAGATGGCATCTATGTAAATACGGAGTGGACTTTGGAGCAGTATACCGACCACTTCTGCATCGATACAAGATAACGATTTTAGCAACTATGGCAAATATTGCATCAAATATTCCCGAGAAGACTATCGAGCGATTGAGTGAGTACCGCCGTACGCTTATCAAGTGTCATGCTCAGGGCATCACACATATCTTCTCGCATGTCTTGGCGGGTATGCACGGCATCACAGCCGTTCAGGTGCGCCGTGACCTTATGCTTATTGGCTTTTCGTCGGACACGAAGAAGGGCTACGATGTCAAGGTGCTTATCGACTTTATCGATGGCATCCTCTATAGCGAGCAGCCTATGAATATGGCGATTATCGGTATGGGTCATTTGGGTCAGGCCGTTACGCGCTACTTCAATAGCAAGGGTCTGAAACTGCGTATCACCGCAGCCTTCGATGTAGACCCCGCAAAGGTGGGCTCGACAATCGACAATATCCCGTGCTACCATATCGACGACTTCGAGGAGCGTGTCGAGGAGATGGATATCAGCATCGTTATCGTTACCTCGCCTACCTCGGCAGCCTCGGCACTCGTTCTACCCATCATCAACGCCGGTATCAAGGGTGTTTTGAACTTTACCTCCGCACCCCTTAACTTTCCGCAGGGCATCGTTGTCGAGAACTACGATATCACCACACTTTTGGAGAAGGTCGCCTACTTTGTGAAGGTCGCCGAGGAGAATAACTAACCCCCATATTGTGAGTTTTTGAAGTAGTGAGTGAGTTTCTAAGATATGGCTTCGATAAGTTGCCCACCGACCGCCCCACAGTTGTTGCCGTAGGCTCGTTCGATGGTGTGCACTCGGGACATCGTGTGCTGTTGGAGCGCCTGAAGGCTATGGCAGAGCGCATTGGTGGCGTTAGCGTTGTCGTTAGCTTCGACCCACACCCCCGCATAGCTATGGGGCGTGACGAGGGTCTGCAACTGCTTACCTCGGTTGAGGAGCGTGCCTATCTCTTGCGCAAGGCGGGCATCGACTATATGGTCGTTGCACACTTCGACGAGGAGTTTCGTCGTCAGCCCTACGCAGAGTTTGTTGGCGATATGCTCTACCGTAGGCTTGGTATGCGCGGTATGATTGTTGGCTACAACCACCGCCTTGGTCGCGATAGCGAGGGTAACTTCGATGCGTTGGTGCCCTTGGCAGAGCGCCTTGGTTTCGAGATTGAGCGTGTTGAGCAACATACCGACCTTGGCGATAAGATTAGCTCTACGGTGGTGCGCAATCTGCTCTCAAATGCCGAGAATGAGCGTGCAACAAAGCTCCTTGGCCACCCCTATATTATTATAGGTAATGCCTCGGAGGGTCGTCTAAGGATTGAGGATAGGTATAAACTCCTTCCTATGAATGGTCGCTACTCGGCTTGTGTAAATGGCGAGAAAGCAATCATCGAGGTTGTGGAACGAGAGATTGTTATCGACCCTGCACTGTTGGGTAGGGTAGTTATAGAATTATAAATGTGAGTGAGTATGTTGAGTTTTGAACACAAACTGCGTGTGGAGTACCACCATACCGACCAGATGGGTATCGTGCACCACTCCAACTATGTGAAATTCTTTGAGGCGGCACGCACCGAGTGGCTTCGTGCAGCGGGTCTTACCTATGCCGAGATGGAGCGCCGAGGCGTGATGATGCCTATTGTCGAGGTCAATATCCGCTATAAGCAACCAGCTTATTACGATGAACTGATTGCCATCACGGTTACGGTAGATGAACTGCCACAGGCTCGTATGATATTCCACTACGATATCAAGGGTGAGGATGGCCGTGCCATTGCTCACGGCTCCACCACCTTGGGCTTTATCGACAGCATCACTCGTCGCCCCCAGCGAGCTCCCAAGTGGCTAATGGATGTGCTGGAGAAGATGTAGCGGAAAAAAGTTATTAGTTTTTAGTTATTAGTTGTTAGAGAAAGAACAGTGTAAACAAAAAACTAACAACTTATAACTAACAACATAACAAAATATGCGGGTAGGCAAAAACCTACCCGCATATTTGTTGTTGTCCTCCGTGTTTACTCGATAAGCGAGATTGAGCGCTCGATAAAGTCCGTAAGGTTCTTGCCCTTAAGCATACCGTTCGAGAGCAGTGCGAGGTCGATAATCTGGCGCACCTTGCGGTTGTTGCGACCAATCTCCGAGAGGCGGTTATCGCGCTCCTCGCGAAGCTCTACGATACGCTTTGAGAGCGTCTCACGCATATCCTTCTCCTCCGATGTTAGCTCATCCTCCTTCTTCGACTTAACCGTCTCCTCAAAGCGACTCTCCTCCTGCTCGGCGGCTGTAATCTTCTTGCCGATGGTGCGTAGCTTGTCGCCATACTCCTTCTCAACCTCGCCCAAGATGTCAGCAACGATGGGGTGGTTGCCATTTACCGTGATTGTGAAGTTGTCGGGCATCTCGGCATAGAAGCGACTCATATCGCCACCCGAGGTTGCCGCCATCTCCTTCATACGGCGCATAAACTCGTTCTGTGTGATAACCACAGGCGCTGCATCCTTCGACATAGCCTCGAACGAGAGGTGGTAGTGAATCTTCTCGTCTACGGGCAACTGACTCTCAAATACGGGGCGCATAATATCCTGCTGCTCAGAGCTCAACGACATCGCCTGACGCTCCTCCTTGCGGATAAGGTTGTCGATAACATCGGCATCTACACGCTGGAAGCGCACCTTTTCGTTCTTCGACTCGAAGTACTGGATATAGTGGCTGTCGAGCTGACCATTCATCTCCAAGATGTCGTAGCCCTTGGCCTTGGCAGCCTCCACAAAGCTATGCTTTGCAACAACATCGTCGACATAGAGCACGATGAGGTTGCCATCCTTGTCGGTCTGCTCTGCCTTGATATGCTCCTTGTACTCCTCCGAGGTGTAGTACTTGCCCTCGATAGACTTCCAGAGCATAAAGTTTTGCGCCTTCTCGGCAAACTTCTCGTCGGTGAGCATACCATACTGGATAAAGATTTTGAGGTCGTCCCACTTGCTCTCGTAGTCGGGGCGCATAGTGTTGAAGAGCTCCTGCAGGCGGTCGGCAACCTTGCGCGTGATGTAGCTCGAAATCTTCTTGACATTCGAGTCACTCTGAAGGTAGCTACGCGACACATTGAGCGGGATGTCGGGTGAGTCGATAACACCGTGCAACAGCATCAAGTACTCGGGTACGATGCCCGAAACCTCGTCGGTAACGAATACCTGGTTCGAGTAGAGCTGTATGCGGTTCTTCTGAATCTCGAAGTTGGAGCGCAACTTCGGGAAGTAGAGGATACCCGTGAGGTTGAAGGGGTAGTCGATGTTCAGGTGGATATAGAACAGAGGCTCCTCGCTTGTGGGGTATAGGTCGGCATAGAATGCCTTGTACTCCTCTTCGGTAATATCCGTAGGCTTGCGTGTCCAGAGGGGTGTGGTGTCGTTGATGATGTTGTCTTCCGCAGTATCCTGATACTTGCCATCTTTCCACTCCTGCTTCTTGCCGAATGCGATGGCGATAGGCAAGAAGTGGCAATACTTGCGCAAAAGCGACTGAATCTCGGCACGCTGTGCATACTCCGAGCAGTCGTCCGAAAGGTGCAAAACGATGCGTGTACCGCGGTCGAGCTTCTCATCAAGCTCCTCCATTTCGTACTCTGGCGAGCCGTTGCATGACCAGTGCACCGACTTCTCGCCCTCGCGATACGACTGCGAGAATATCTCCACCTTGTCGGCCACCATAAACGATGAGTAGAAGCCGAGGCCGAAGTGGCCGATGATAGCCTGCTCCTTGTACTTCGCCATAAACTCCTCGGCACCCGAGAAGGCAATCTGGTTGATGTAGCGATCTACCTCCTCCATCGACATACCGATACCTCGGTCGGTGATTGTCAGGGTCTTCTTCTCCTCGTCTACCGCAATGCGTATAGTGAGGTCGCCCAACTCGCCCTCGGCCTCGCCCTTCGACGATAGGGTCTTGAGCTTCTGTGTGGCATCCACAGCATTCGACACCAACTCACGCAAGAAAATCTCGTGGTCGGAGTAGAGAAACTTCTTGATTACGGGGAAGATATTTTCAGTCGTTACCCCAATTTTTCCGTTTGTCATATCTTTAGTTTTTAGTTAATTAGTTGTTAGTTGTTAGTTTTGCGCTCGTTCCGAGCGCCTGCTAAAGCAGAGAGGCACAAGAGGCACGAGTGGCACAAGGGGAGATATAGCGTGGTTGCTAACCTCAAGGTGGGTAAGACTATCAAGGCTCTTGCTAACCTTACCACCCCTCATACCCCTTAGAACCCTTTTGCCCCTTTGGGCGTTAGCCCGCAGGCGAAACGCCTGCTTGCTTGCTTTCCTCTCTCCTCTCGTCAAATGGTGTGCCAACTGCTCCCAACTGACATTTTGGCAGACTCGACTGACAAAAAAAGAGGCAATCCACAAGTGATTGCCTCTTTGGTATTGATTGCAAAGCCTATTACTTACGCACCTCGGCGTGGGCCTTCTGCTCCAACTGGGTCTGGATATTGGCCATTGTGCGCTCAATCTGCTTGTCCGTGAGGGTCTGGTTGCGGTCCTCAAGGATAAAGCTCAAGGCGTATGACTTCTTGCCCTCAGGGAGCTTGTCGCCCTCATAAACATCGAACAACGATACCGACTTAAGCAACTTCTTCTCCGCACCAAACGCGATAGAGCGAAGAGTAGAGAACGATACGCTCTTGTCGACCAACAGAGCCAAGTCGCGCTTAACCTCAGGGAACTTCGAGAGCTCCTTGAACTGCACCTTAGACTTCTTGGTCATCTTGATGAGCTGGTCGAAGTCGATCTCGGCGAAGTATACCTCCTGCTTGATATCGAACTTCTTGCGCACGATGGGCGATACAACACCCATACGCAATACCTCCTTGGGACCCTGCTTGAAGACGATAGCATCGGCATAGAGGTCGTCGTCGATGCTCTCCGACTGCAAGGCGTAGAGGTCGATGCCGAAGCGCTTTAAGAGGCGCTCAACAGCGGCACGAAGGGTGAAGAAAGACGAAGACTCAGCCTTAGAATTCCAAGCGAGCTGTGTTGCAAGACCCGTAACGGTGATGCCGATGCGGTAGCTCTCCTCATACTTGGCGAGGGTGTTCTCCTCCGATGCCTTCTCCTCGGCATAGGCGTAGCAGTTACCCACCTCGTACATCTTAAGGTTGGCGTTACGGCGGTTAACATTGAGTTCTACGGCCTCCAAGGCGTTGAACAACAGCGTCTGACGCATAACATTCAAATCCTGCGACAGAGGATTTAGTATCTTCACGCAACGCTCTACGGGGTATGTCTTAGAGCCTTCGTAGTAGGCACCCTTAGTGAGCGAGTTCGACATAATCTCGGTGTAGCCGTTGGCCGTAAGATAGTCCGAAGCGATATTCTGCAAGCGTGCCTTATCGGGTTTTGGAGCATACGACAAGGTAGAGTTCACATGGTCCGAAATCTCGATATTGTTGTAGCCATAGACACGCAAAACATCCTCCACGAGGTCGGCCTCACGCTGAACATCAACGCGATAGGGTGGAACAGCAACCTTCAAGACATCGCCCTCACGACCGCGCACCTCGACATCCAAAGCCGAGAGAATGGTCATAAAGGTCTCCTCGGGGATATCCTTGCCGATAAGTTTGCGGGCACGGTCGAGTGAGAAGTCAAACTCGAAGTGCTTGGCGGGGGTGGGGTTGATGTCGATAATCTCCGAGGTGATGCGACCACCTGCCAACTCCTGCATAAGCATTGCGGCACGCTTTAGGGCGTAAACCTGAATATTGGGGTCGATGCCACGCTCAAAACGGAACGAAGCATCGGTGTTAAGACCAAAGCGCTTGGCTGTCTTGCGCACCCATACGGGGTGGAAGTAGGCGCTCTCGATAAAGACATTTACGGTAGAGTCCGAGATGCCCGAATCCTGACCGCCATATACGCCAGCGATACACATGGGGCGCTCTGCCGAGCAAATCATAAGGTCGTTAGCGGTCAAGGTGCGCTCTACGCCATCGAGTGTCACGAACTTCTCGCCCTCCTCTGCCGAGCGAACAACGATTTTGCCACCCTCAATCTTGTCGGCATCGAAGGCGTGGAGAGGCTGACCCAACTCGAAGAGCACATAGTTGGTGATATCCACCAAGTTGTTCTTGGGGTTGATGCCTGCAGCACGCAACTCGTTCTGCATCCACTCGGGCGAGGGTGCAATCTTACAGCCACTAACTGTGATACCTGCGTAGCGGGGTGCTGCCTCCTTGTTTACGACCTCTACCTCGATGGTGCGCGAGGTGTCGTCTACCTTGAAGCCATCTACCGAGGGGAGCGTGAACTCTACCTCCTCGCCACGGCTCTTGAGGTAGGCTGCCAAGTCGCGAGCAACGCCGATGTGCGATGCGGCATCTACACGGTTGGGTGTAAGGCCGATGCCGATAAGGTAGTCATCTGCGATATGAAGATACTCCTTGGCGGGAGTGCCCACAACAGCATCTTCTGGAAGCTCCATAATGCCCTCGTGGTTGCGACCAATGCCCAACTCATCCTCGGCGCAGAGCATACCGAGCGACTCAACGCCACGAATCTTGCTGCGCTTAATCTTGAACTCCTCGTCGGAGTCGATGGGGTAGAGCACCGAGCCTACGGTGGCACACATAACCTTCAAGCCCTTACGGCAGTTGGCAGCGCCACAGACAATCTGCAAGGGAGCCTCGGCACCTACATCTACGGTGGTGATGTGGAGGTGGTCAGAGTCGGGGTGGTCCTCGCAAGTGAGCACCTCGCCCACAACGACACCCTTCAAGCCACCCTTGATGGTCTCAATCTTCTCGAACTCCTCAACCTCGAGTCCAAGCTCGGTAAGTATCTCGGCAATGCGCTCAGCCTCCAAGTCTGTCTTGAGGTAGCGCTTCAGCCAGCTAAATGAAATATTCATAATATGGTGTTTTTAATTATTTTTCGTATAAATGGCTATAATCGCACAAAGATACGAAAAAAAGATGAAAGTTCAAAGTTCAAAGAGCAAAGATAGAGCAAAGTTCAAAGATGAAAGATGAAAGATAAGGAATTATGTTTATA
>JAGBYO010000040.1 GCA_017628735.1 Alistipes sp.
ACACTCAGGATGACAAAACGAGAGCAAAGTTCAAAGAGCAGAGAGCAAAGAGTTTTTATTTAAGACCATTAAGACCGAAAGACCATATGACTCTTTCTTTTCGTCTTAAAGTCCTATCGTCTTATAGAAATCTTTCTTCTCTTTGCTCTCGCTTTTCCTGCACGCACTCGAAAAAAAAGCGAGAAAATTTTGCAAAAATTGATTTTTTTTGTACTTTTGCATCAATTGGAAAAAAGTGAACTTAGAAATGCCGAAGATTCGTGAGAGATACGAGTATCTGAGGAAGCCTGAGTGGCTGAAAATCAGCCTACGAAGCACCGCCGATACTGCCGAAGTCGAGCACATCGTCGAGGGGCGCTGCCTGCATACTATTTGCAGTAGCGGTATGTGTCCCAACAAGGCGGAGTGCTGGAGTAGGCGTACAGCGACCTTTATGATTCTTGGCGACATCTGTACCCGTAACTGCCGATTCTGCGCCACAGCAACTGGTCGTCCGCTACCACCCGACGAGGAGGAGCCACAGAAGGTTGCCGAGTCAGTAAGGCTCATGGGTCTGAAGCATGTAGTTGTTACATCTGTTACACGCGACGATCTCGACGATCACGGCGCAGCAATCTGGGCGCGCACAGTCGAGGCTATCCGTCGTGAGGTGCCCGATGCAACGATAGAACTCCTTATTTCCGATATGGATGCCCGCCCCGAGCTTATCGATGTGGTGTTGGCATCGCGTCCCGACATTGTGGGACACAACATCGAAACCGTCGAGCGACTGACTCCTGAGGTGCGTTCTCGCGCCAAGTATCGCACATCGCTTCAAACTCTGAAGCATATTGCCGATAGTGGAGCAGTGGCAAAGAGTGGCCTTATGGTCGGTCTGGGCGAGAGCGAAGAGGAGGTGCTAACAACACTACGCGACCTGCGCGAGGCGGGCGTGAAGATTGTTACCCTCGGTCAGTACCTTCAACCCACTAAGGAGCACTATCCCGTCAGGGCATACATCACTCCCCAAAAGTTTGAAGAGTACCGTCTGAAAGCTCTCGAGATGGGTTTCGCCTATTGCGCGAGTGCACCCTTGGTGCGTTCGTCATACTTGGCAGATGCCGCACTTGAAGCCGTAAGAGAGGTATGCAAAAAGTAGAGCTAAGAGATTTACAGCAAATGGCGTACAGCGAATGTTGGGATTTACAGCGTTCGCTCTTCGATGCGTTGTGCGCGAAGAAGGCGTCAAAAACTATCTCGCCCGACGACCCCTCAGGCACAATTCTTCTGGTCGAGCATCCCGCAGTATATACCTTAGGCAAGAGTGGCAACGAGTCCAATATGCTCGTTAGCGAGGAGTACCTCAAGTCGCTCGGTGCCGAGTTTTATCATATCGACCGTGGTGGCGATATCACCTTCCACGGCCCCGGACAGCTTGTATGCTACCCTATCATCGACCTCGATGCAATAGGTTTGGGCATTAGGCGTTATATTGATGCTTTGGAACAGTCGGTAATCGACCTTGCTGCGGAGTATGGCATCGAGGCACACCGTTCGGAGGGTGCTTCGGGCGTATGGATTACCCGTCCAGGCAACCGTCTCGAGAAGTTATGCGCCATCGGTGTGCGTGCCTCACACGGCGTTACGATGCACGGCTTGGCGATGAATGTCTCGACCGACTTGCAGTGGTTCCACAACATCAACCCTTGTGGTTTTATCGACCGTGGCGTATGCTCGCTCACTACCCTTACGGGCAGAAGTGTTACGATGGAAGAGGTAAAGCCCAAGTTTGTAGACTACCTAACGAAAAATTTAAATGTTAAAATATATAAATAGTACAAATTATGCCCATAGAAAAGAGATGGGTTGTAAAGCCACAGGGCGACCGCCAGGCTGTGGAGGCATTGTCTTCGAGCCTACAAATGTCGCCGGTGCTTACCAACCTGCTAGTTCAGAGGGGCATAGACACCGTGGAGAAGGCAAGAAAATTCTTCTCTCCATCACTTCGCGACTTGCACGATCCCTTCCTGATGAAGGATATGGACAAGGCTGTGGAGCGCATCGAGAAGGCGGTAAACGAGAAAGAAACGGTAATGATTTATGGCGACTACGATGTCGACGGAACCACTGCCGTGGCGCTGGTTTACAAGTTTTTGAGCCAGATAGGACACAAAAATTTGTTGTTCTACATTCCCGACCGATATGTTGATGGATATGGCATATCGATTCGAAGCATCGACCACGCCGTCCGCAAGGGCGTTAAGTTGGTCATTGCCTTGGATTGCGGCATCAAAGCCGTAGAAAAGGTGGCCTATGCCAAGGAAAAGGGCGTAGATTTCATCATCTGCGACCACCATTTGGCTGCCGAGGAGATTCCTCAGGCAGTAGCCGTTCTGGATCCCAAACGCACAGACTGCACCTACCCGTTCGACGAGTTGTCGGGCTGTGGCGTGGGATTTAAACTCGTAGAGGCGTATGCACGCCGCAACAACATCCCCTTCTCGGAGATTGAGCATCTGCTCGACTTGTTGGTTGTGAGCATCGCCTCGGACATCGTGCCTCTGGTCGATGAAAATCGTATCTTGGCACACTACGGATTGCGCAAGCTCAACACTCAGCCGTCGAAGGGTCTGCTCTCCATCATCAAGATTTGTGGTTTGGAGGGACACAACATCACCATTGACGACATCGTCTTCAAGATTGGCCCTCGCATCAATGCTGCTGGCCGTATGCGTATGGACGAGGACGACGAGAATGCTGCACCCTCGGGAGGTCACGCCGCTGTGAGCCTCTTGATTGAGGGTAACGAGAAGGAGGCGGAGAAGTTCGGCGAGGTGATTGACTCGTTCAATCAGGACCGCAAGAGCATTGACCGCAATGTAACGCAGGAGGCTCACGACTATGTGGAGTCGAACCCTGAACTTAAGGCTAAGAAGAGCACCGTCATCTACAATCCCAAGTGGATGAAGGGCATCGTGGGTATCGTGGCATCACGCCTTATCGAGACCTACTACCGCCCCACGGTGGTGCTTACGAAGTCGAATGGCTTTGTTACGGGTTCGGCACGCTCGGTGGCAGGTTTCGACCTCTATCAGGCTGTGGAGTCGTGCTCGGACTTGTTGGAGAACTTCGGCGGACATATGTACGCTGCTGGACTCACGATGAAGGAGGAGAATGTCGAGGCATTCACCAAGCGCTTCAACGACTATGTCGAGAAGAACATCGATCCCCAGATTTTGCAGCCCCAGGTCGATATCGACAGCGAGTTGCTCTTCTCGGAGATTACCGATGAGTTCCACCGTCAGCTCAACAGCTTCCAGCCCTTCGGCCCCGGTAATTCTGCTCCTGTCTTTATGACACGCGGCGCTTGCAACCGTGGCGATGCAAAGCTTGTTGGCGTGGAGTGCGACCATCTGCGTATGGACCTTATCCAGCGTCAGAAGCCCCACACGACGATTCCTGCGATTGCCTTCCAGCAGCCTACACACTATGAGTGGGTACGTGCGGGCAAGCCTATCTCGGTATGCTACCAGATTGTGGAGAACCACTATCGTGGCAAGGTAACAAAGCAGTTGAGAGTTAAGGATTTAAAGCCTGAGAGATAGATTCTTGAAAGGCGAGAAAGACCACCAGTTAGGTGGTCTTTTTTTTGTTAGTTGTTTTTAGAGGGCGCAGTAGGACAGGATTGAATAGGATTGAGCGCTATAAATATCCACCCTATTCTATCTTACAAAAAACCAAAATTCACTATTTTTGGGGATTGATGTTTGGGCATCGGCTGACTACCTTTGTATATAGCAAAAAAGGTAGACCGACCCAATGGCAAATAGTTTAAAATCAATCATTTGCACTCTTATGTTTGTGGCTGTGGCGTTCGTAGCACAGGCACAAAAAGGCTATACCTTCTCGGGTCGGGTAACCACTTTTAGTGATGATAAAAGTGTGGTGGGTGCTGCCGTAGTTATCGATGGCGGAGCGCTCTGGGCAATCACCGATGGCGAGGGCAACTTCTCTATTCACAACATCGCATCGCCCGTTGTCACTGTCGAGGTATCGTCGCTCGGATATGTGGCTCAAAAGTTCGAGATAGACCTCACAAAAGCGCCTATACCATATATTATAAAGCTTGCGGAGAGCAACCTTGCCATCGACGAGGTGGTCGTCACAGCACAGCGCCGAACAGAGAGCAATGCCACATCGTTTGTCGTAGACCGCACAACGCTCGACCACTCGCAGATGGTCAATGTGAGCAATATCACCACCCTGCTCCCTGGCGGTAAGACCACTGGCGACCAGAACCTTGCATCGGGAGCCAACCGCATAGCCCTCAACACGGGTAGCGGTAGCGAGATGGGCAACGCCTCGTTTGGCACGGCTATCGACATCGACGGCATGCGCCTTGGCAACAATGCCGCAGCCGACGAGCTCAAGGGTGTCGACCTCCGCAATGTCGGCGTATCGAACATCGAGTCGGTGGAGATTGTTACGGGTATACCCTCGGTGGAGTATGGCGACCTGTCGAACGGCATCGTCAAGATTAACACACGCAAGGGTCGCTCGCCCTTTATTATCGATATTATGTTTGAGCCCAAGACCAAGCAGATAGCCTTGAGCAAAGGTTTTAAACTATCGAAGAAGGCGGGAACTATCAACCTCAATGCCGAGCGCACACGCTCGATTACAAACCTATCGTCGCCATACACGGCCTACGAGCGTAACAACCTCAACATCAACTACTCAAACACCTTCAAGGACCACCGTGACCAGCCTCTGCACTTTAGCTTTGGCATCGCGGGTAACTTCGGCGGCTACAACTCGAAGGCAGACCCCGACCAGTTTAAGGATACCTACACCAAGATGCGCGACTACGCCCTGCGTGGCAATGTGAAGCTCAACTGGCTTATCAACCGCAGTTGGATTACGAACCTCACCCTACAAGCGACAGCATCGTACAGCGACCGCACAACGACACAATCCGAGAACAAGAATAGCGCCTCGACACAACCCTTTATTCACTCTACGGAACAGGGCTACTTCGTAGGCGAGATATACGACAAAAATCCCGATGCAAATATCATCCTCAGCCCCACGGGCTACTGGTATCTGCACTCGGTAGTCGACACTAAACCAGTTGCTTACTCGCTCAAGGCGAAGGCTGACCACCGCACAAAGTGGTGTCATAGCTACAATATGGCGATGATTGGTGCGGAGCTTACGGGTAGCGGAAATCTGGGTTGTGGACTCTACTACGAAGATATGCGCTATGCCCCCACTTGGCGCGAATACAGCTACCGCGAGCAGCCCTTTATGAACAACGCCGCCCTCTTCGTCGAGGATGACCTTAAATTGGGCTTTAGCGAACATTCGTCGCTCGGCATTACGGCGGGTGTGCGCGCAGATATGACGATGGTCAAGAACACCCCCTACGGCACTGTGGCAACGCTCTCACCCCGTGTTAGCGCACGCTACGCCATCTGGGAGAATGCACCGCAAACCGTTAGTTCGCTCGTCGTCTATGGCGGTTGGGGTAAGTCGGTTAAGCAACCATCGTTTGCCGTGCTTAACCCACGCCCCTCGTATAGCGACTCGTTGGCATTTGCCCCTGGCACAACTGCCGATGGCACAACATTTTATGCCTACTACACCCAGCCTACAACGCCTCTTTACAACCCCGACCTAAAGTGGCAACACACCAACCAGAGCGAGATAGGCATCGAGGCAACAATAGCAGGCACACGCATCTCGTTGTCGCTATTTAGGAACAAGACCATAAACCCCTATATCACGCAGACGATATATACGCCTTTTAGCTACAAGCTAACCACACAGGCCAACCTCGAAGCGGACTGCACCATACCCTCGGCAAATCGCGAATATCTTATCGACCAGAAGACGGGTATCGTGACCGTAAGGGATATCACTGGCGCACAACAGCCCCAAACCATAGGCTACAAGGAGCGCCGAACATTCGTAGGGCAGACCAACTACACCAATGGCTCGCCCATCGAGCGCCGAGGAGTAAACCTTATCGTCGATTTTGCCGAGATACACGCCATACGCACACGCATCCGTTTCGATGGTAACTACTACTATTATAAGGGTACTAATCAGCACCTTACGGCGACAACGCTCGGCAATGCCACGATGTCGAATGGCGATGCCTACAAATATATCGGTTACTTTGCTGGCACATCGTCGGTATCGAATGGTCGCCTCTCACGCGAGGTAAATGCCAACCTCACGATTATCACACATATCCCCAAGGTGCGTATGATTTTCTCGGTACGCCTCGAGAGCTCGCTATACAATTATAGCCAAAACCTTAGCGAGTATGCCGACGGCACACCACGAGGCTATCGACTTGAGGAGTCGGGCGACTACATAGGCTCGGAAGGCAACCTCTACAACGAGGGCAAATATGTGGCTGTCTACCCCGAGTACTACTCCTCTTGGGAGAACCCCAACGAGCTGATACCCTTTGCCGAGAAGTTCCTCTGGGCAAAGGAGAACGACCCACAACTCTACAACGACTTGGCGCGATTGGTCGAGAAGACAAACACCAACTACTACTTTAACTCAAATCGCACCTCGGCATATGTCGCTGCCAACTTCAACCTTACGAAGGAGATTGGTCGTTTTGCCTCGATATCGTTCTATGCGCGCAACTTCTTCTACCATATGGGCAAGGTGCGCTCATCGCAAACAGGGTTGGAGTCGTCGTTGTTCGACAGCGGACTTATACCCAAATTTTACTATGGACTATCGCTGAAACTTAAATTTTAACTAACTAATAACTACAACTATGAAAAAATTTCTAATGATTGCAATAGCTGTGATGATGTTCGCAGCGTGCCAGACAGACCCCATCGAAAATAGTAAAGAGCCCTCTATCACGCTCTACGATGTTGTGGCAGAGCTTGTCTACCCCGCAGAGTTCGCCCCCGCAGAGGGTATCGAGATTGTGGCGAAGAACAGCAACGGCACAACGACCACCGCATCGACCGACTCAGAGGGTAAGGCATCGTTCCAGTTGCCTGAGGGTAAGTATGAGTTCTCGGCAAGCGACAAGCGTGCGCTCGATGGCTACAGCTACACATTCAACGCAATGGTATCGAATTTAGTGATTTCGGAGAGCACAACAATCCAGCTTGAGATGACAGGTAGCCGTTCGGGACAGATTCTTATCAAGGAGATCTATGCAGGTGGTTGCCAGAAAGATGATGGCTCGGGCGTATATCAGTTCGATAAGTATATCACCATCTACAACAACTCTGACCAGGTGGCTACACTCAACAACTTTGGCGTTGGTATGGCCAACCCCTTCAATGCACACGCCTCGAACGGCAACTATGTAGATGGCGTTTTGTCGTATGCCGACCAGGGCTTCACACCCTCGGCAAACGGTATTTGGTTTATGCAGCACCCCATCACTTTGCAGCCCTTCGAGGAGAAGGTGATTGCCGTCAACGGTGCTATCAACCACACCACAACCTACTCGAATTCAGTGGATTTGAGCAATGCCGACTACTGTATGTACGACCCCGAGGTATTGGCTAACACAAGCTACTACCCTGCACCCTCGGAGACCATCGCCGTGGAGGACTATATGAAGGTTTGCTTCATCGGTCTTGGCAACGCTTGGGCATTCAGCGCAATCTGCCCCGGTGTCTTTATCTTCAACCTCGACGAGACCATCGACCCCTTGGCATATGGTCAGGCAGAGGAGAATATCTACTATCCTGCTGGCAATGAGGGCAATGCAGTTTATGCTTGCGTGAAGATTCCTAACGAGGCAATCTTGGATGTTGTGGACATCTTCAGCGCAGAGCACCTCGATGAGTCGTTGCCCCGCTTTAGCAACACTCTTGAGGCTGGCTACACCGTGCTTACCAACAAGTTGGGATACACAAGCTACCGCAATGTCGATAAGGAGGCTACCGAGGCTATCGCCGAGAATGAGGGCAAACTCGTTTATGGCTACGCCAAGGGTACAGTAGATGCCAATGGTGCATCGTCGACCGACAATAGCGGTATCGATGCCGAGGCTTCGATTGCAGCAGGTGCGAAGATTATCTACTTGGATACAAACAACTCAACCAACGACTTCCACCAGCGTGCTAACGCAGCACTCCGTGACTAAGAGGTCTGCACCCCCAAAAAGGTAGGTTCTATAAATTAGTTCGAGGCGATTTTGGAGAGTATTTCGAGGATATTTCTCATTTATTAACGAAGGGAGCAATGCGAGCATTGTAACCGAGCAAAAATGAGAAAGAGCCCGAAATAAATTCAAAAGCGACCGAAATAGAATCTATCAACAGCAAAAACTTGTTTACTAATTTATAGAACATACCTTCAGTATGCGCCAACAAATCTTGATTTTCATACTTTCGGTCATAGTGGGAGTAGCGACGGCTACCCCTGCTACGGCTGATGGGCGCGACACCCTCTTTCGAGAGAGTATCGCCGATGTGCGCCTCAACCACGGCTGGCTACGCTCCGAGAATGGTGCGTCGATAGATGTGGTGGGTGATGTGCGTACATCTATGGCGGAGATTTGTGGTGCAACAGAGCAGGGCGAGCTTATCGACCACAACGGCTCGTACAACCAGTACGAAGCCGAGTTTCGTGCCGAGTCGTTGGTGCGCCTCTCGGAGCGTGTAGCGCTCTATGGCAGAGTGGGTTACCTCAACTTTTTGGGCAACAATATGGCGGGATCGTATCTTATCGACCCCGCTTCTGCACCCTTTGACATCTTGGAGCTTACCGACGAAAATCGTGGTCGCAAACAGCTTGAACGCTACGAGGTCGAGGGCTCGGTGGCATTCCGCATCGTCGAGTGGCTTTCGGCAGGTGTTCGCTTCGACTACGAGGCTGCCAACTACTCGAAGCGCAGGGATTTGCGCCACACCAACTCGATGATGAACCTAAATGCCACGGCGGGTTTGAAGTTCCGCATCGGTCGTAAGGTGCAGATAGGTGCTAACTACACCTATCGTCGTCGCAACGAGAGCCTGCTTCTCAGTATGTACGGCACAACAGACAAGACCTACCAGTCGCTTATCAACTATGGTGCGATGTTCGGCAAGATGGAGTTCTTCTCCGACAACGGCTACACCCGAAAGAACGAGACAAAGCCCCTCTTCGACAGCTACCACGGTGGCGCCGTTCAGCTTTCGTGGCAGATAACGCCAAATATCGAGTGGTTTAACGAGGTGGGCTACCGCACACGCAAGGGTCACTACGGCGACTACTCGCCATACACGGTGGTCTACGCCAACCACGATGGCAGAGAGTTGCACTACATAGGTGCGCTCACCATCAAGGGTGGTCGCACACGCCACACCATAGGCGTTGAGTGGCAGCGTAGCGAGGTTAGCAACCGCGAAAACCTCTACGAATACCGCACCGAGGAGGGTGGATTAAACTATGTAAACTACCTCGGCGAGGTCGAGACGGGCAATCGTACCGACCAGAGCATCAAGGCAGACTACACAGTGCGCATCGACGAGGAGCGAGCAATATCAAAGTGGCAGGTTGGGGCAGCGATAGAGCTAAACTCTCGCAACTCTTTAGCCAATAGCTTCCCCGACTACCGCCACCAAGATATCAGCTGGTGGCGTGCCGATGCCAATGCCAAGCGCAATATCCAGCACCTACGCAACATCTTCACGATAGCTCTCGGTGCTGGCTATGGTGCAGGGTGGGGCGAGCCCTTCGTAGATGGTAGCTTTGTGGAGTCGGGCTCAAGTCAGAGCCTAGCACGCCGTTTAGACGATGTGGCACGCCTCGAAACCGAATACCTCACCTCGCCGCAGGTGCGTGGAGGCATCGAGTTGGGCTACGGCAGACACTTTGGCGTGCGAGGCACGGTGGGCTATCTAACCCTCGGCTACACCTATCGCCAAGCCTTCGGTTGCGAAATTATCAAAAAACCCTACCGCCATTTAGTAGAATTGAGCGTTGGGTGTCGTTTTTAACCAAAAAAAATTGTATATTTGTGGGATTGTAAATCCCAAAATAGAATTAAGTAAAAATAAAATAATAAAAATTAAAAGTATGAAAATCAAGTCATTTCTAATTCTTGCAACCGCATTGGTAATGGTTGCTTGCGGTGGTAACACATCGAACAAGTCAAACAACGAGGAGGCAGAGGCTGTTGCCGCTACTGCTACCGCTATGGACATCGACGCCCTCCTGTCATCGGCAGAGGAGTTGGCTGGCAAGGAGGTAGAGATTGAGGGTATCTGCACCCACATCTGCTCACACGGCGGTCGCAAAATCTTCCTTATGGGCTCTGACGACACGAAGACTATCCGCATCGAGGCTGGTGAGCTTGGCGCCTTCGACCAGAAGTGCGTAAACAGCATCGTCAAGGTTAAGGGTATCCTCAACGAGGAGCGTATCGACGAGGCATACCTCAAGCAGTGGGAGGCACTCAACGCTGCCAATGCTGCCGAGGAGCACGGCGACGGTGAGGGTGGCTGCAGCACCGAGAAGGCTGCTCGTGGCGAGACTGGCAACACCGTAGAGGAGCGCATCGCAGGCTTCCGTGCACGCATCGCCGAGCGCAAGGCTTCGGAGGGCAAGGAGTATCTATCGTTCTACTTTGTTTTGGCTACCGCTTATGAAGTTGTCGAGTAACGACCTACGCCGTTGGTGCCGATTGCTACACCGCGACCTATCGTTCATATTTGCCGGTATGGTCTTTATCTACGCCCTATCTGGTATCTTTATGAACCACCGCGACCAAATCAACCCTCGCTACACCATTACACGCACCGAGCAGACACTCAGCGACCTACCTGCAAAGGAGGCTTTCACACGCGAGACGGTCGAGGCTATTATGAGTGAGATGGCGATAGAGGAGGCATACACCAAGCACTACTTTCCGAAGGAGAACCAGCTCAAGGTTTTCCTTAAGGGTGGCTCGTTGTTGGAGGTAGATATCACCTCGGGCAATGCGGTATATGAGTCGATAAAGCGCCGTCCGCTTATCGGTCATATGACCAACCTGCACTACAACCCTGGCAAGTGGTGGACCTGGTTTGCGGATATCTTCGCCGTAGCACTTATCGTCATCACCCTCACAGGACTCTTTATGCTCAAAGGCAACAAGGGACTATGGGGTCGTGGCGGCATAGAGTTACTCATTGGAATTGCCATTCCTATCCTATTTATCCTATTGAGTTAGAATAGTTCACAATGCAGAATGTTATTGAATGCCGTAATTTGACACACTATTACGGTAAGAGACTTATATACCAAAACCTAAGTTTTGATGTGCCAAAAGGTCGTATTTTGGGACTTCTTGGCAAGAATGGTACGGGCAAGACCACGACCATAAATATCCTCAGTGGCTTCCTTCAGCCCCGCTCTGGCGAGTGCTATATTTTGGGCGAGAAGATTGGCGAGATGAACCCCCTCACACGCCAGCGCATAGGTCTGCTTATCGAGGGTCATGTGCAGTATCAGTTTATGACCATCGAGCAGATTGAGCGCTTCTACTCGTCGTTCTACCCCAACTGGAAGCGCGAGGCATACTACGAGCTTATGAGCCGTCTGAAGGTGGCACCCAAGCAGCGCATCAACCGTATGTCGTGCGGTCAGCGCTCGCAGGTAGCCCTCGGACTTATCCTCGCACAAGACCCCGAGGTATTGGTGCTCGACGACTTCTCGTTGGGTCTCGATCCGGGCTATCGTCGCCTCTTTGTCGACTACCTTAGAGAGTACGCCAAAGCAGAGAACAAGACCGTATTCCTCACCTCACATATCATTCAGGATATGGAGCGCCTTATTGACGACTGTATCATTATGGACTATGGTCGCATCCTTATCCAGATGCCCGTAGATGAGCTTTTGGGCAAGTTCCGCCGCTATACGGGCAATGTTTCGGAGGGCTTCGAACAGAAGTTCGACTCGACAATCCTCAACCCCTCGGTGTTGCGCTCGTCGCTCGAGGCTTTCTCGATGGAGCCCGAGGAGGCTGTCATCAAGCAGCTTGGCGCTCAGGGTGTTAAGAACATCGTATCGGAGCGAGTATCGTTGGAGGATGCCTTTATCGGTCTTACTGGTAAATATTAAAATTTGGAAATTCTATGTTTAGAGCAATATTCTATAAGGAGCGTGTTAAGACCATTTGGTATGCCCTCCTTGCACTCATTGTCTCGGTAGGCTTTGCTGGCTATATGATGCTGCGCGTGTCGCGTGCATTGTCGTTGCAGGGCCCCGAGCATATATGGATTGTGATGCTTCAGCGCGATGTAATCTTTGTCGATATGCTCAAGTTCGTGCCTATGATTATCGGTCTTGGCTTTGCCATTGTGCAGTTTGTGCCCGAGTTGCAGCGCAAGTCGTTCAAGCTCACGCTACATCTGCCTATCCGTGCATCACACGCCGTGGGCGCTATGCTCCTCTATGGCGTTGTGGCGCTGTTGGTAATCTTCTTGCCTGCACTCGCTCTTATGTGGGGCTACTTACAGTCGGTATTGCCTACGGAGCTTTGGCAACATATCATCTTTACGACCATCCCGTGGTATATGGCAGGTTTGGCTGCCTATCTGCTTACGGCGTGGGTGGCTATGGAACCCACTTGGCGTATGCGCATCGTAGATGGTGTTATCGCACTTCTGTTGATACGCATCTACTTCCTCTCGGCAACACCCGAGTCGTACAACGGCTTCTTGCCCGAGTTGGCAATACTCACCGCACTCTTTGCGCCACTATCGCTTATCTCGCTAACGCGATTCCGCGATGGTCGCCAGGATTAGTTTTAGAACCCTATAACCGAAAACAAAATGTTACGAATCATAAAAATCATATTTTGGGCACTTGTTGCGATGCTCGCCCTATGGGAGCTACCCTGGTGCTACAACTTCTTCTTTACGGGTGGTAGCCCCTCGGTACCTTTCACGCTATATAGCTCTGTGGTGGGTGAGTTTGCGATGCTCGACCACAACGACAAGAAGTTTTCGTATAGCGACCGCACAGGCAGAGAGTACACCGAGGAGCAGTTCGACAGCATCCTTCCGATGTTCTACTACCACCAGCTTGTAACGGATGGTCGCTTCCCCGAGACTATCTGTGGCGTGAGCGTCACACCCCGCCAGATACAGATTTCGAACTTCAACTACCGCATCGAGCCCGCGGAGTTGAATAAGCCACAAATCGGTCTTTATCAGATGCTCGAGACGATGTCGGGTCGTGTGGATTTGGTGCTTCCCGATGATGTATTCCGCCTAACGGATACGGGTATCGAGTTTATCGATATGGCGACAAATAGCGTAAACGAGAAGAAGAGCAAGGCATTTACCGATATGATGCTCTCGAAGGGCTTCCGCTTCCCTGCTCACCGCATCGCGGGCAACCCCACCGACCGTAAGGAGTACGATGAGGGATATGTGATGCTTGATGCCGACCGCAAGCTCTTCCATGTGAAGATGACCAAGGGTCGCCCCTACTGCCGTGCTATCGAGCTCCCCGAGGGTATGACACCCGAATACCTATATATTACAGAGTTCACCGCACGCACGATGCTCGCCTTCGTTATCGACACCGAGGGTGGCTTCTGGGTGGTAAATCGCCCCTCGTACGATGTCGTGAAGACGGGACTCCCCGCCATAGACCCCAACGAGGAGACTTTGCTTATTATGGGTAATATGTTCGACTGGACCGTTACGGTGCGTGACGATGTTTCGCGCCGCTACTACGCCCTCTCGGCATCGGATTACTCGTTGCTCGACTCGCTAATCTACGACACGCCAAGCGACGCAATCAAGGGTCTTGACTTCACCTCGCATAAGGATAAGTTTGTCCGATTCCGCTAGGAATAGACCACTTTTCAGCTAATCACCACAGCCCGCCCAAAAGGTGGGCTGTGCTGTTTTTGGGCAAAAAGAGAGTATCTGACCAAATCGTCGGCTAATGTGCGTAGTCCACAAAAATTCTTCGACATACCTTTGCCACCGCAAAACAACAGAAGAAATTTAATACTATGAAGAGAGTTTTCACACTATTGAGTGCAGTGCTGCTTTCGAGCGCAGCACTCTCGGCACAGGAGATGACCGAGACACAAACCGTACACCACATCTCAGACAAGATTAAGCCTACAACCTATATGACAAATATGGGCTATAAGCGAGCTTATCGTGCCGACATCGAGCTTGGCGCATCACTCGACCGCAAGTTTGACATCACAACATCGCACGGCTTTAGCTTTGGCAATGGTCTCTATGTTGGTGGTGGCGTAGGCTTTGGCGCAGAGTTCACACCCAACCTAAAAGCAGAGCCTACATATCTCGTTCCGGTGTTTGCCGACATCAAATACTCATTTATGAAGAGCCTTGCAGCGCCCTTTGTGAGTATGAAGGGTGGTGCTTCGGCAGATATCACCAACTCGGGCATCCGCACTTTTGCAAACCCTGCAGTCGGCGTAGACATCGCGCGTTTCTCGATTAAGGTGGGCTATGAGTATCAGCTCGGCTTCTGGGGTGCTGGCAAGGGCGAGCACTTCCACTCTGTTAAGTTTGGTTTGGGTTATACCTTTTAAATAATAGGACTATGAAAAAGTATTTGAGAGCATTAGGCATCGTTGCCATAATGGCAACCGTTGCCATTGCCGAGGAGGTTACGACAGAACCCGAGAAGGGTGGTATCTTCAAGCAGGCATTCCGCGATATTAGTGCGCTTTCGAACCCTATCCCTATTGAATCCTATAATTACTACCTCCCAGTCAGTAAGACCTAATTTCTTGTCAAAAGGTAGTAGATACAACGCTCGGCAAAGAAAATAGGAATGGGTAGTACTTGTGCGTACTACCCATTCCTATTTTCTTTTGTTAGCGGTAGCAGATGCTGCCTTTTCACGAGAAAGGTCAAAATGTCGCATACAAAAACTAAGGAGTCCCTCAGACGAGGGACTCCTTAGCAACGCAACTCGAATTTATCTCAAAAACCAAATATCTTCCCTGGGAAGTTGGCGAGTAATACTTTATATTGCCCACCACAATTACTAACTTTTCACACTGCAAAGATACCGCCACAATAGGCGAACACCAAATTTTTGGGGCAAAAAGATTTCCCCAAGCGATTTTTAAGTAATTGATAATCAGTGAGTTGAAAAAATAATTTTAGCCAATTTTTCATCTACCTGATAATCAACGAGTTACAAGGGTATAAAATAGGGGTAGTGGAAAAGCAGTGTAAAACATTGATAATCAAGACTATTTATCGGAAATACCCGAAATCAGCAACTCCATATCGGTGGCGTTGCTCTCCTTGATTTTTGACTTGATTCGATACTTAACTTTCGAAATTGCAACGGGATTGCTATCCATAAAGAGGCAAATTGCACGGGTTGAAAGACCTGCATAGGTGTAGAGCGAGACTCGCAATTCGCGCTCGTTGAGCTTCGGACACTGCTCCCTCAGTTTGGTCATTATGTCGCCTCTGCAGCTATTGACAATCTGCTCCAACTTGGCGATACGCACCTCGTCGCTCTTGAGCTGAGCGATAGTCTGCTGCACCTGCTCGAAGACCTTGGCAGGTTGGCGCGAGGTGTTGTCGTGGTCGTAGTACGCCTCACACAGGCGGTTGAGGTCTACAAAGCGGTCGTTATACAAACGGTCAACGGCTTCGGTGAGTGCTGCCGAGCGATTCGCCTTATCGCTATCGTCGTGGCGCATAAGCTGAAGCTCGTTGATAGTTGCCATATAGTTGGCAATATCGCGGTTCTTCTGTCGTAGGCGAGATACTACATATACAATAACGACAACCAAGAGCACGATTGCCGAGACGAAGATTGCGATATTACGCTGTTGGCGCAACGATGCCTCACGCTCCTTGCTCTCGATGGTGAGCTTAAGTTGCGATATTTGGTGGTTAAGCACAGGGTGCTCCAAGCCACGCAAAGTCATGCTATCCTGACGAGCGATTGAGGACTCGCAATAGAGGAGTGCCATATCCGACTCGTTGTACTTGCGGTGAACACGATAGCGAGTATACTCGGTGATTGTTTGGTCGCTATTTTCCTGACGCTCAGCCTCATCTATAAGGTTAAGGGCTCTACGCTTATCGCCCCTTTCTGAAGCGATAATTGCCCTCATACACAACTCTTGCGAAATGTCGAAAATCTCAAGGTCAAGCTCCTCCATAAGCATAAGCGTAGCCTCACACTCCTCAACACGATTGAGCTGCATATAGAGGTTGCCAAGCTCGTAGAGAGTCATATAGAGGAAGTCTCGGCTATCAGTCTGGAGGGCATAATCTCTAACCTCAACAAATAGCTTTTCGGCTGCCTCAAAATTACGCATTCGCGCCTCAACGCATGCTATATTGTAGGTGCCGTACATGGCGTGATGCTTAAGACCAGCTCTTTCGAAAGAGGCGCGCGAACGATGATATGTCTCCAAAGCATTAGGCATCAGCATATTGACCATATAGATATCGGCCATAGCACGAAGGATGAGACCCTCCAAGCGGGGCTGATCAACCATCTTAACAGATTTCTCAGCCTCCATAAATGAGAGCATTGCTTCGGGAACACGACCTTCGGCACGATTGATGAGGCCATTGTGGAAGTAGGCGCGAGCACGGCGATTGTGGTCATCAGATTTAGCAAAAAACTCTACAGCCTGGCTACTCAATGAGTCGCTAGCAGGGATAAGCTCATTGTAATATTGGGTGATGATATACGACAGAGCATAGTGACCACGCAACTTCGATGTAGAGAGGTCGTCGGGGTCGACACTCTGCATAATGGCAAGCGCCTTGTCGGGATACTCCTGCGCAATAGCCTCAGCCTCAAGGACATCCTCTAAAAGTTCGGCACGGCCACAGCCCGCAACAGAGAGCGCAACAACCACGACGACAGCAACCCTTGCCACCACCATTACAAAGCTCTCAGCAACGCGCTGAAAAATATTTGCCACCCTACAAATCATAGAACAAAGGTAGCAAAAATAATTGAATGGTAGCGCAAAAGGACCAAATATAATAGACAAAATATAAACAATATGGATAAATTAAGGTGTAATGCATCGCCAGAAGAACAATATTTCAAAAAAAACGCTACCTTTGCAACGCAAAGGTCAAGAGAAGAGGAAAGTTCAAAGAGCAAAGAGAGCGCTTCAAGAAGCGCAACTCTAACAACTAATAACTAAAAACTAACAACTAAAAATTATACAGCTATGTTTGCAATCGACAATTACGATTTTACTGGCAAGCGCGCGATTATCCGCGTAGACTTCAATGTGCCCCTTAACTCTGAGGGCAAGGTAACTGACGACACTCGTATTCGTGCCGCTATCCCCACCATCAAGAAGGTGTTGGAAAAGGGTGGCTCTGTAATCCTTATGTCGCACCTCGGTCGTCCCAAGAAGAATCCAGAGCCCAAGTACTCGCTCGAGCAGATTATCTATGCTATCGAGGAGCGCCTTGGCGTGAAGGTTCAGTTTGCTGGCGACTGCATGGGTGAGAAGGCGGCTGAGATGGCTGCTAACCTCAAGGCTGGCGAGGTGATGTTGCTCGAGAACTTGCGTTTCTATGCCGAGGAGGAGGGTAAGCCCCGTGGCTTGGCAGAGGATGCTACCGACGAGGAGAAGGCAGCAGCAAAGAAGGCAGTTAAGGAGTCACAGAAGGAGTTCGTGAAGCGCCTCGCTTCGTATGCTGACTGCTATATCAACGACGCATTTGGCACTGCACACCGTGCACACGCCTCTACCGCACTTATCGCCGACTACTTCCCCCAGGACAAGATGTTCGGCTATGTGATGGAGAACGAGCTTAAGGCTATCGACGGCGTTATGGAGAACCCTGCACGCCCCTTCTGCGCAATCATCGGTGGTTCGAAGGTATCGACAAAGATTACCATCATCGAGAAGCTTATGGAGAAGGTAGACTCTATCATCATTGGTGGCGGTATGACCTACACCTTCGCAGGTGCTGAGGGTGGCAAGGAGGGTAAGTCTATCTGCGAGCCCGATATGTTCCCCGTAGCTCTTGAGATTTTGAAGAAGGCCGAGGAGAAGGGTATCACCATCCTCCGTTCGCCCGATGCTCTTATCTGCGACGACTTCGCCGAGACAGCTAACACTCAGGAGGCTCCCGCAAACAACATTCCCGACGAGTGGGA
This sequence comes from Alistipes sp., assembly GCA_017628735.1. Lineage (GTDB taxonomy): Bacteria > Bacteroidota > Bacteroidia > Bacteroidales > Rikenellaceae > Alistipes. The sequence goes on from JAGBYO010000040.1 coordinate 18,106, forward strand.
GGGTGTCGACATCGCATCACAGGGCAAGGCTAAGTTCCGCGAGCACATCCTTGGCTGCAAGACTATCCTTTGGAATGGTCCCGTAGGCGTATTCGAGATTAACAAGTTCTCGACAGGCTCACGCGCTGTTGCTGAGGCTATTGCCGAGGCTACAGAGAAGAATGGCGCTTACTCGCTTATCGGTGGTGGCGACTCGGTGGCTTGTGTCAACAAGTTTGGTTTGGCAGACAAGGTGTCGTATGTATCGACCGGTGGTGGCGCTCTCTTGGAGTATATGGAGGGCAAGGAGTTGCCCGGCGTAGCTGCTATTCGTAAGTAATTTTACCGCAAAATAGAACTAACTAAAACCAATAATGAAAAAGCTTACATTTATTCTTGCAACTGCACTTATGATGACAGCTTGCGCAACAACTGTTGAGAAGCAGGCAGAGGTGCCCGCTATCGACATCAACAACTTCGATGAGGCTATCGACCTTAAGGCCGACTTCTACCAGTGGGCTACCGGTGGCTGGCAGAAGAACAACCCCCTAAAGCCTGAGTTCTCACGCTACGGCTCTTTCGATGTTCTTCGTGAGAACAACGAGATTCGTATCAACGAGCTCTTCTCGGAGATGGCTGAGGCTAAGGCCGAGGTGGGTACCGTAGAGCAGAAGATTTCGGACCTCTACAAGATGGGCCTCGACGAGGAGCGCCTCAATGCTGAGGGTGCTGAGCCTATCCGTGAGGCTCTAAACACTATCCTCGCTACTGCTGACCGTGAGGCATTGGTGGCATCTATCCCCCAGCTTCACACCGATGGTATCGGCGTATTCTTCGCTGCATACCCCGCTGCCGACCTTGCAGATAGCAATATGACTATCCTCTACTTGGAGCAGGGCGGTCTTGGTATGGGCAACCGCGACTACTACATCGACGAGCAGAATGCCGAGATTAAGGCCGCTTACCGCGACTACCTCCGCAAGATTTTCACCCTTGCAGGTGTTGAGGGCGATGTTGAGGCTATGGTAAACGATGTTCTCGTTGTTGAGGATGCTATCGCCGCAAAGCACTGGTCGAATGTTGAGTGCCGTGATATTCAGAAGGGCTACAACCCCTACACCTTCGAGCAGGTAGCCGATGAGTACAACGCTGTTGACTGGAAGGCCTACTTCGCAGCTATGGGCGTTGAGGGTATCGAGAAGCTCGTTGTGAGCCAGCCCTCATCGTTTGCAAACATCATGGAGGTTATCGCAACAACTCCCGTAGAGGCTCTCCGCCACTATGTTGCTGCTCACTACATCGACGCTGCTGCTAGCTACCTCAGCGAGGAGTTTGCGTTGGCATCGTTCGAGTTCTTTGGCAAGACAATGTCGGGTACTCAGGAGATTCGTCCCCGCTGGAAGCGCGCTATGGGTGTGCCCAACTCTATCCTCTCGGAGGCCGTAGGTCAGATCTATGTTTCGAAGTACTTCCCCGAGAGCGAGAAGGCTCGTGTTGAGCTTATGGTATCTAACATCCAGAAGGCATTCTCTAAGCATATCGAGGCTCTCGACTGGATGAGCGATGCAACAAAGGCTAAGGCACAGGAGAAGTTGGCAGCCTTCACCGTGAAGATTGGCTACCCCAACAAGTGGAAGGACTACTCTACACTCGCTGTTGACCCCGCTAAGTCGTACTGGGCAAATGTTGTCGAGGCTAACCGCTGGTATACTGCCGACTCTATGTCTGAAGTAGGCAAGCCCGTAGACCGCGAGAAGTGGATGATGCCTCCCCAGATGGTTAACGCATACTATATGCCTACCACCAACGAGATTTGCTTCCCCGCAGCTATTCTCCAGCCTCCCTTCTACAACCCCAATGCTGACGATGCTGTAAACTATGGCGCTATCGGCGTGGTTATCGCACACGAGATGACTCACGGCTTCGACGATCAGGGCTCGCAGTTCGACAAGGAGGGTAATATGAACGACTGGTGGACTGCTGAGGACCGCACAGCATTCGAGGCTAAGACTCAGGTACTCGTAGACCAGTTCAACGCTATCGAGATTCTTCCTGGCTTGTTTGCTGATGGTAAGTACTCGCTCGGTGAGAACATCGCCGATCAGGGTGGCTTGCGCCTTGCATTCACCGGCCTTACCGACTACGCTTGGGCTGAGGGTCGTCCCGAGGATATCGACGGCTTCACTGGTGAGCAGCGCTTCTACATCGGTTATGCAACCCTCTGGGCACAGAACATCACCGACCAGGAGAAGGAGCGCCTTACCAAGGTTGATGTACACTCACTCGGCCGCAACCGTGTGAATGCTACTTTGCGTAACATCCAGTCGTTCTACGATGCCTTCGGCATCTCGGAGGGCGATGCGATGTTTATGCCTGTTGAGGAGCGTGTAACAATCTGGTAATATAGCATTAGCGATTATGGAAAAGACCACCTTCGGGTGGTCTTTTTTTGTGGTTGTTAGTTGTTAGTTGTCAGTTTTTAGAGGTGTGCTTCGTTGAAGTGCTTTTTGGATTTCTCACTTTTTTCGTTACCTTTGCTACGAAAAAAAAAAGAAATGAAAAGAATTCTTAAAATTATGCTCGCTGTAGCCTTCTTGTTTGGCGCAGCGACAACCTACGCCCAGAGCCCTGCCGACAAGATTTTGGGTGTCTACCAGGTTGAGGAGGATGGCCACAAATCTAAGGTGCGCTTTACGAAGTGCGCTGATGGCACATATCAGGGACAGATTATCTGGCTCTCGCAGCCCAACAACCCCGATGGCACACGCCGCAAGGACCTCAAAAATCCCGACCCCAAGAAGCGCAACACCCCTTCGGACCAGATTGTTGTGGTATACGGTATTCGCTACAATGCTGCCGACAAGTGCTGGGATGGTGGCAAGGTATACAAGCCCACCAACGGCAAGACCTACAAGGTGGAGGTATCATTTGATGATGCCAAGACCCTGCGCGTAAAGGGTTCGCTTGGCCCCATCAGCCTCTCGCGCTACTGGAAAAAGATTGAGTAAAAACTACTCGACTGATACTCAATGCCCACCACGAAAAAACGGTGGGCGTTGTCATTTTATAGTAGGTCACTGCATTTTTAGGGAATAAAAATGCCCGTTTATCATAGAAAATCATACTTATTGGCGAAAAAAGTAGTAAAATTGTTGCTTGAAAAAAAATCGTTTTATAAATTTGTGAGGTCAAAAACTTTTAACTAAAACTTTATAGCTATGAAGAAGATGTATTTGTTGGCAGTTTTGTTTGCTGCCGCTTCTATGGTTGCTTGCTGCGGCGAGCAGAAGAAGAACGCTGACGAGGCTTGCGCTGAGGAGGCTTGCACAGAGTGCTGCGCTGAGGAGTGCACAGAGTGCGAGGCTGCAGCTGAGTGCGCTGCTGAGGAGTGCTGCGGTGACTGCGAGAAGAAGACAATTGAGGAGGCAGTTGTTGAGGCTGCTGACGCTGCTGTTGAGGCTGCTGAGGAGAAGGCTGTTGAGGCTGTTGAGGCAGGCGCAGAGAAGCTCGTTGACGCTATCAAGAAGTAATCAACCGATTACAAAAGTAATAGAGGATATCCTTTTTGGGATATCCTCTATTCATTTATATATAGGTGTGACTAATTGAATGTCCACTTAAGACCTACGCAGGGGTTGCAAGCAAAGCCCCTATCAACGAAGTTGTTTGAGAGCTCAATCTCGCAACCTACGCTAAGGTTCACCTTATCCCAACCCTTAATCTTGTTGAGGTTTACCCAGAACTGAGGCTCGGCAATAAAGATAAACTCCGTGTCCTGCCATACGCGAATCTCGCGCCAAAAATCGGCAAAACCACTAAACGAACACCAACCCTTAGCGAAGTTGATACCCCAGACACCCGTAATCTGGAAGTTGTGCGCCTGACCACGACCGAGAGCATCCTTTGTGCCAGGAATCAACTTATACATCGCCGAGATAGACCATGTCTTGCTGAAATCCTTTGAATGTCCCGAGTAGGTAAGACCCGCCAACCAAGCGTTGTTGAACGAGCCAGCAGCGGTATTAAGACCGCCATTATACTCAACATGCACCGAGAGCCAATCGACCTTGCTTTCCTGCCAGAAGTTGAGCTCACGGGCAATCTCCCAATAAGCGCCGATAGACTTTGGCGCATAGTCGAAGTCGGTGAAGAAGAATGTGCTACCGAACGAGTCGGGGCGGAACATCTCGACGGTCGAGGTAGCACAGTTACGACCAGCATCGTAGTAGAGCTGGATGTTTTGAGCCTCGGCACGCGGTGCCACGCAGAGCCCTAAAACAAAGATAGAGAGTGAGAAAAGTAGAGATTTCTTCATAACATCTAAGTTTTAAATGGTTAGTATCAAATTGGTTGCCGACTGCGCAAGGCAGTAGGGCTATTTTTTCATCTTCTCCAACTCAAGCTGTTGGCGCACCGACTCCTCATGGATGGCGCTAAATATGGCGTGGACAAACTCGCGCGACATACCCATCGCCTGTGCCTTACCCGAGGCGGCATTTAGCAGCTCGTTAAACCTATCGCGCTGAACAACAGCCATCGAGTGCTTGAGTTTATAAGCGCCAATCTCGCGTGCCACACCCATACGCTCCGAGAGCAGTTCGAGGATGTGGTTGTCGAGGGCATCAATCTGCAAGCGGAAGTCGTGCAACGAGCCATCAATATCGGGCGTACGACGCCATACAAGGCTATCAACCAACACCTTAAGTGCCTCGGGCGTAAGTTGCTGCTGTGCATCGCTCAACGCCACATCGGGGTTGGGATGGCACTCTATCATCAGGCCATCGAAGCCCAAGTCGAGCGCCTCCTGCGAGATGCGGGCAACAATATCACGACGACCGCCGATATGGCTGGGGTCGCAGAGGAGCGAAAGCTCGGGCAGACGGCGGTGTAGCTCGATAGGTGCCGACCAATGAGGTGGGTTGCGGTAGGCGGAGTTGTCGTAGGTGGCAAAGCCACGATGCACAGCCGCCAAGCGACGAATACCCGCATTGTAGATGCGCTCGATAGAGCCCGACCATAAGTCTACATCGGGGCTCACGGGGTTCTTGACCAACACAGCGATATCGACACCTTTGAGGGCATCTGCCATCTCCTGCACAGCAAAGGGGTTGGTCGTGGTGCGAGCACCAATCCACACGCCATCGATATCGGCACGCAACGCCGCCTCGATATGTTCGGGCGTAGCAACCTCGGTGATAACGCGCAAGCCATAGTCACGCTTTGCCTCGTGAAGCCACTCCAAAGCCACAGCGCCACGACCCTCGAAAGAGCCGGGGCGGGTACGGGGCTTCCAGACACCAGCACGCAAAATGCCGATACCTGCATCCTTCACACCACGCGCCGCCTCGAGAACCTGCTCTCGGCTCTCGGCGCTACACGGACCAGCGATATAGAGATGGTGGCAATCTATGCCATCGAATATGGGCTTAAAGCAAGGCATAACCGTAGTTTTTAGCTTTTGGTTGTTAGAGTTGCGCTCCGTTGGAGCGCCTGCAACACTCTTTGCTCTTTCCTCTTTGAACTTTGCTCTTTTACTCCTACTCCTCAGTAATCGTTACCGACAAAATCAAGTCGCCGGGGCGGATATCGTCGATAACATCCAAGCCCTCGATAACCTTGCCAAAGCAGGTGTGTACGCCGTCGAGGTGCTGGGTGTTCATACGATTGTGGCAGATAAAGAACTGCGAGCCACCAGTGTTAGGACCACGGTGTGCCATAGACAACACGCCACGGTCGTGGTACTGACGCTCGGCACGGGTCTCGCAGGGGATAGTCCAGCCCGGACCGCCTGTGCCATCACCCTTGGGGCAACCACCCTGAATAACGAAATCGGGGATTACTCGGTGGAAGCAAAGAGCATCGTAGAAGTGGCTCTCGGCGAGCTTAACAAAGTTAGCAACGGTGATAGGTGTCTCTTTCTCGTAGAGCTCAACCTTCATATCACCCTTCTCGGTAGAAATAAGAGCGTATTTCATAAAAAATCTCAGTTTTTAATTTAATAATACAAAGGTAATAAAAAATATTAACATAGCGTGTTAGTAAGTTATCATAAGTTGGGGGGCTTTGTCAACAAGTCATCGAAAAATATTTCTACTTTTGCAATCCGTAAAGTGACTTACCATGGCAAAGCAATACAACAAATCGTCGCAGAATAATAGCGAGGCATACCGCCAACTTGCTGAGATTGAGGGTACTGTACCACCACAGGCTGTCGAATTGGAGCAGGCTGTGCTGGGTGCGTTGATGCTCGAGAAAGATGCAATTATCGATGTGCAGGAGTACATCAAGCCTGAGACATTCTACACCGAGGAGCACCGCATAATCTTCCAGGCTATCCAGGAGCTATCGTTCGAGATGAAGGCAATCGACCTCTACACCGTGACCGAGTGCCTAAAATCGCACCGTCAGCTAACCAAGGTGGGTGGTGCGGCATATCTTGCACAGCTCACGCAGCGAGTAGCCTCGGCAGCGCATATCGAGTTCCACGCCAAGATTATCGCGCAGAAGTATGTGCAGCGCGAGCTTATCCGTTCGGCCACCGAGATTGAGCGTCGCTCCTACGACGACGAGGTGGATGTTACGGAGCTTATCGGCTTTGCCGAGCAGGAGATATTCCGTGTCTCGGAGGGTAATGTGAAGCGCTCGGTGCAGTCAGCACAGGATATCTTGCGCAAGGCGTTGGCACAGATTGAGGAGGCATCGAAGACCGCTGGCGAGTACAATGGTGTGCGTTCGGGATTTACCGATATCGACAGCATCACGCTCGGTTGGCAGCCCTCAGACCTTATCATCATCGCAGCACGACCTTCGATGGGTAAGACCGCCTTTGTATTGACCATGGCACGCAATATGGCTGTTGAGCATAAGACACCCGTGGCCTTCTTCTCGCTCGAGATGTCGTCGGTGCAGCTTATGAACCGACTTATCGTAGCCGAGACACAGCTCAACTCCAAGGATTTGCGTACGGGTAACCTCAAGCCCGAGGAGTGGGCACACCTCGAGAGCCAGACCGTGGAGCTTGGCCGTTCGCCACTATATATCGACGATACACCCGCCCTCTCGGTATATGAGTTTCGCTCGAAGGCTCGCCGTCTAAAGACACAGCACGATATCAAGCTTATCATCATCGACTACCTACAGCTGATGACCGCCTCGACACCCGAGACCCGCGGTAACCGTGAGCAGGAGGTGTCACTTATCTCGCGTACGCTGAAGGCTATCGCCAAGGAGTTGAATGTTCCGATCATCGCCCTCTCGCAGCTTAGCCGTAATGTCGAGAACCGTGGTGGCTCGAAGCGACCCCAGCTCTCGGACCTTCGTGAGTCGGGTGCTATCGAGCAGGATGCCGATGTTGTAGCATTTATCCATCGCCCTGAGTACTACGGACTTACCACCGACGAGAATGGTATGTCGACAGCGGGTATGGCCGAGATTATCATCGCCAAGCACCGTAACGGCGAGGTTACGGATGTGCCCCTACGCTTTATCAAGGATCAGGCGAAGTTTGCCGATGCCGACTCTTCGGTTATGGCGGCTATCACCTCGGGGGCTGCCTCGGGAATGCCCAACCAGCCCGCCGAGAGCTACGACGACTTCTCGTCGGCAGGCAACAACTTCCCACCTATGGGCTCAGCACCCCAGGGCGGCATGAACGGCGTACCCTCGGAGTTTGATATAGCACCGTTCTAAAGGAGAGTTGTTAGTTTTTAGTTATTAGTTTTTAGACATTAAGATTTTTCTTATCTTCCTATCATCTTACTTGTCCTATCGTCTCCCCTCTAACAACTAACAACTATTAACTAAAAACTTAAAAGAGCAAAACCACTTTGCTCTTTTTTTATTACCTTTGCATTAGGTAATAAATAACACATATATATTATGAAATTCTCTAAGGTTTTTCTTGCCTCGTTGTTGGCTGTTGTAGTTGGCGGTATTGCCACTACCCTATTCTTTATCTTTGCTGGTGTCGGTATGGTTGCATCGTTGGGCTCAACACCCGAGCTTCCTACCCCCGCTAACTCGGTATTGTATATCAACCTTAACGAAAATATCGTCGACTCTCCCGCGGCATCGCCCCTCGGCACACTAAATCCCGAGACGATGACCTTCGAGTCGCCCATAACACTCCTTGGCGCTCTCACCGCTATTGAGAAGGCGGCGACTGACCCTGCAATCGCAGGTATCTGCATCCACCAAAATGGCGCAGGCATCATCGGTGGCGCTAACCTTGAGGAGTTGCGACAGGCAATCCTCCGTTTCAAGGAGTCGGGCAAGTGGGTTGTTGCCTACGACGATATCTACACACAGACAGAATACTACCTCGCTTCGGTAGCCGATATCGTTATGATGCACCCCTACGGCTCGTTCGAGTTGAAGGGCTTGGCATCGATAACCCCCTTCTTCAAGGAGTTGTTGGACTGTCTCGATGTCAAGGTCGAGGCTATTCGCCCCACGGTATGCAAGTATAAGAGCGCCGTAGAGCCCTATATCCTCAACGAGATGTCGCCGGCTAACCGTGAGCAGATGCAGGCGTTGTCGGATAGTATGTGGGAGGCCTTTGCAGGCGATATTGCCAAGAGCCGAGGTCTTGAAACAGAGCGTGTTAAGGCTATCGCTGCCAACCTTGAGGTATCGTTGGCTGACGAGGCTGAGAAGGCTGGTTTGGTGGATGTTGTTTGCTACGAAGATAAGGCCGTAGAGCAGATGTTGGCACTTGGTGCTTCGGAGAGCGACGACCACCGCCTCAATAAGATTTCGTTGGGCGAGTATGTTGCAAAGTGTGGTGCGCCCCTTTCAGCAACTGTTGATATGATGCCCTTCTCGTCGAAGCCCACCGTGGCAATTATCTATGCCGAGGGTCAGATTGTTGATGGCGCAATGGAGGTCGAGGGCTATATCTATGGCTCGACACTTGCCGAGAAGTTGCAGCGAGCACGCTACGACGAGAACACCAAGGCTGTTGTTTTGCGTGTTAACTCGCCCGGTGGCTCTGCTATCGCCTCGGATATCGTTTGGCGCGAGATGGTGTTGCTACAGCGCGAGAAGCCTGTGGTGGTCTCGATGGGTGAGATGGCAGCCAGCGGTGGCTACTATATCTCTGCTCCTGCCGACTATATCTTTGCCGACCGCTTCACGCTTACTGGCTCTATCGGCGTTTTCGGTATGATTCCCGACCTCTCAAAGGCTTTGAAAAATAAGCTTGGCGTATCGTTCGACACCGTGGGCACTTCGCCTTCGGCAGGTGGCTTGGGTATGGCCCGTGGTCTTACTGCAGCCGAGCGTGCAATGTTTATGCGTGGCGTAGATGAGGTATACGAGGTCTTTACCTCGAAGGTTGCCGAGGGTCGTAATATGGAGATTGAGGATGTCTTGGAGGTTGCCGAGGGTCGTGTTTGGAGTGGCGCAATGGCAACAGAAATAGGTCTTGTGGATAGCTATGGTGGTCTTACCGAGGCTATTGCCAAGGCAGCAGATATGGCAGACTTGGGTGCAGATTTTGCATTGTATGAGTTCCGTGCCGCAATGACACCCTTCGACGAGTGGTTTTCGATGCTATCTTCGACCAGTGCCAAGGCATTGGGCGTAGAGCCTTCGATGGAGTTAAGAGAGTTTGTCGAGGAGAACTACCGCATCCTTAACCTCTCGGGTATTCAGACCATTATGCCCTTTATGGAGATGAAATTTTAAGAAATCAATATATTATGAACGAGCAGTTAGAAGCACTACTTAAAACTATTATACACCCCGAGACCGAGCAGAATATCGTGGATAGCGGTTTCGTAGACCGTGCAGACTTGGGTGAGGATGGCAATATAGCCATTACGCTACGCTTTCAGAAGGCGCGCGACCCCTTTGCACAGAAGATTAAGCGTGCTGTAGAGCAGGTTATGGCGGAGCACTTCCCCCAGAGCCAGACTATGGTGATTATCCGCGAGGCGGCCCCCAAGCCTCGTCGTCGTGAGCAGCAGACTACGACAAACGAGATAAAGCATATCATCGCCATCGCCTCGGGCAAGGGTGGTGTTGGTAAATCTACCGTAACGGCAAACCTCGCTGTTGCGTTGCGTCGCCACGGCTGCAATATCGGTATCTTGGATGCCGATATCTATGGTCCTTCGCAGACCAAGATGTTTGGTGTCGAGGGCTATGTTCCCGAGGCAGAGATTGACGAGGAGGGCAACCAGTATATCATCCCTGCGCAGTCGTTAGGTATTAAGCTTATGTCTATTGGTTTCTTTATTAAGCCCACGGATGCCCTTATGTGGCGTGGTGGTATGGCTGTTAATGCACTGCATCAGCTTATCCACCAGACAAGTTGGGGTAAGTTGGATTACTTGCTTATCGACCTTCCCCCAGGAACAGGCGATATCCACCTCTCTATTATCAACGAGGTTAAACTCTCGGGCGCTGTTATTGTCTCTACGCCTCAGGCTATTGCCGTTGCGGATGTTGTGCGTGGTGTCGAGATGTTCCGCCACGAGCAGGTTGCGGTGCCTGTGTTGGGTATTGTCGAGAATATGGCGTGGTTTACCCCCGAGGAGCTGCCTAATAATAAGTATTATATCTTTGGTAAGGGCGGTGCAAAGCGCTATGCCGTGGAGGTTGGCGTAGATGTTTTGGGCGAAGTACCTATTATTCAGTCTATTATGGATGGTGGCGATTCGGGTCGCCCAGGCTCGGAGTTTGATGAGCGTGTTTCGGAGTATTATGCAGAGATTGCCGATAAGGTTGTTGAAAAGTTACCATCGGAGTGTTAAGAAGTGGTTGATAAATGTGGGTATAATTTTTGATAAAATTATTTGCTTTTTAGAAAGCGGTCGTGGTATATACGACCGCTTTTTATTTCCAAATTTTTAGACCATATTTTGCTGATAATTTTATCAACCCGTTTTTCGGGATTTATCCCCAACCAATGTTAATATTTATTAACTGTTAAAATCTAAAAACTACGAGTGTTAATTGTGTTAATAATTTTATATTTCACTTATTATTAGATAATTATAAATAAACATAATAAACAAAAAGTAAAAATAATGTTGGTAAATATAGATAAAAATAGTTGCTGACACTTTCAACAGGGTTTATTATTATTCTTTAATTATTATTAATAAATATAAGTATTAAAAAAATAAATAATAATTGTTGAAAATTTTGGTGTGATGGGAGGGCGGTGGATGGTTGCGCTCTTTGGAGCGCCTGTTACAAGCACTATCCCTACCCTCTGTCCCCTCTCTTTTCGTTATTTTTTGCAATGTCTCACTTAGGAATGTTGTCTGTTGGGAAATAATTTGTTTATTTGTAGTGTCGGAGGTCACCTTCGACATACATATTTA
>JAGBYO010000041.1 GCA_017628735.1 Alistipes sp.
ACGGATAGAGCAGGTGTTGATAAGCACGATATCGGCCTCATCAAGGCTCTCGGTGTAGCGATAGCCCTCGTTCTGCATAATAGATACAACAATCTCAGAGTCGCCGACATTCATCTGGCAACCGTAGGTCTCGATATATAGCTTGCGCCCGCTACCAGTGAGTGGGCGCAAAGTATTCATAGGTATATTCATTCAATTAGCAATGATGAAAAGTTATTAGTTGTTAGTTGTTAGACATTCTAAAAACTAAAGACTAAAAACTCTAAAAAAACTACTCCGTGGGCATGCCATTCTCCTCGGGGAATGGCTTAAAGCCCTCGCCAAAGGTGTCGTAAGCATCGGTAACAACCACAAAGGCCTTGGGGTCGAACTCCTTAATCTTGTGCTGTACATTGCGCACCTCCTTGCGGTTGACAACAAGGAAAATCATCTCCTTATCGCGGTCGGTGTACATACCCTTAGCCTTGATATAGGTACCACCACGACCCAACTCGTGGAGGATATACTCACGCATTGCCGCCGAGTGCTCATCGCAGATGATATAGAGCAACTTATCGCGTGAAGCACCGTCGATAGTGTAGCCCAAAACCTTGGCATTAACGAAGATACATACTGCCGAATAGAGCGAGAGCATAACACCAGCACCAGGGCCTTCGATACCAAGACCAAAGCCGATAACGAGCAAACCGCTAAGCACGATGATAGCATCAGAGAGCAACACACCATTGGCGAACTTCATCTTAGCGAAACGGTGCAGAAGCATACCCGTAATGTCGGTACCACCCGTAGCGGCATTGTTGCGGATAACGATACCTACGCCCACACCACTGAAGCAACCGCCGATGATAGCAGCAAGCATCAAGTGGCTCGAAAGGTCAATCTGACCACCGAGCAACAACGCAGGGTCAAGAGCCTCGATAGCGGCCTCGTTGGGATAAACCAAGTAGTCGAGGATGTTCATAATACCTGGGGTGAGGAACGATGCAAAGATTGTGCGACCGCCAAATGTACCGCCAAAGAGGATGAGTGCCGTGAGAATCAGAGGCACATCAAACATATAGCCGAAGGTACCCACCTGAATCGAGGGGAAGAGGTTGTGGAGCACAAGCGCCAAACCATAGATACCACCAGGAACGAGGTTGTAGGGGTTGATAAATACCACGAAGGCTACGGCAACCAAGAAGCATCCGAATACAATTTGTAGCATTGAGTACCACCAGCGGATGTCCGTAACCGACTCTTTGGCCGAAATTGCCAACTGCGAGAGGTTAGTTAGAAGTTTCATAAATATGCAAAATCAGTAGTTTTATTCATATTAAACAATCAAAGATACACTATTTTTCACAAACCGCAAAAGCATTGCACGATTTTTTTTATCATTGACATTTCTTATATGCTCTATATTAGAGGTATAAAGGTCGAAGATTTTGGTTTTATAAAAAATTTTACTATCTTTGTATTATGGCGTTCACTTTCGCCCGACACAAACACACTGATTATTAACTAAATACCTACGCTTATGGCTGAATGGGGAGTTCTTACATACTATTGCGCCTTTACACTTGTACTTATCGCCTATCTGCTCGGTTCGATACCGAGTGCTGTGTGGATTGGTAAGAAATATTATGGCATAGATATTCGTGAGCACGGCTCAAAAAATGCTGGCACAACCAATATGTTGCGTGTGCTTGGCAAGAAGGCGGCAATCCCTGTATTCGTTATCGACTACTTCAAGGGCTTTGTCGCTGTGCAGCTCACCTTCATTATGAAGTTCGACGATGCGGTGTCGCCCGCTTGGCTAATCAACCTACGCCTTATCGCTACCGCAGCTGTGGTGCTTGGTCATATCTTCCCCATCTTTGCTGACTTCAAGGGCGGTAAGGGTGTTGCTACGCTCCTCGGTGCTGGCACAGGTATCTACCCTCCGTTGGTGTTGCTCTGTTTTGCTGTATGGTGCTTGGTATTCGCCATTTGGCACTATGTATCGCTTGCCTCGATGATTGCGGGTTGTTGCTACCCTATCTTCGTGATGATATTCTCGACAACCATCTACGACCCTGCTGCGCCATTCCTCAGTGTACCGTTTATTATCTTCTCGTGGGCTGTGGGCTTTATGCTCGTATGGACCCACCGCAAGAATATCGACCGCTTGCGCAACGGCACCGAGTCGAAGATATATATATGGGTAAAGCCCGACGAGGGGCAACCTTCCGAGAAGAAAGAGGAGGAGAAGTAAGCGCTTAGCCTATGCGCAAACCATCGAAGAAGACCCGAAAAGAGTTTTTGCGTTTCGTTGTTGTGGGAGCAGTATCGTTCCTACTGCATAATGTTGTCTATCTGCTACTTACCCACTTTGGCGTAAACCTCACCTTGGCGTACACCCTCGGCTACTTGTCGTGGGCTGTGTCGAACTATCTACTCTCGACATTCGTCACCTTCCGCACACGACTATCCGTTAAGCGTGCTGTGGGCTATGCCGTGTCGATAGGCATCTACTACCTTGTGCAGCTCGCCATCTTCTCGCTGCTGCAACTAACACCCACCCCCGAAATACTCGTTACACCCATTGTCTACGCCATCGCCTTCCCCATTAATTTTGTGATGGTAAGGTGGGTGATGAAGAGATAGGGAGAGAGTTGTTAGTTGTTAGTTGTTAGAGCATTTAGTACGATAGGAGAAGTAAGACGACAAGACGAGTGAAAGTGTCATAAAAACTCTTTGCTCTTTGCTCTTTGAACTTTGCTCTCTCTTGTAACACTACTAACACTACTAACACTACTAACACTCTTCCACACCCCTGTTAGTCTGTTAGTCTGTTAGTCTGTTAGTCTGTTAGTCTGTTAGTCTTGTTACACTTTTGGAGTAGGGAGTGAAGGGAGTTTAAGGAGAATAAAGAGTTTAGGGAGTATAGGGAGTATAGAGTTAAGGGCGAAATGCTCTCTAAATTCTCTAAATCCACGGCCCAGCTCAATCCACTACCGCCTGCGTAAAATTTACACTATGTTGCCACTGTGCGATAACCACCGCTCATGGGCAATATATATTTTTTAGCAAGTACGCCTCAGTGAGGTGTCGTAGTAGCGTATACACTGAGAGATAGTACCTTCCCCACATCCAAT
>JAGBYO010000042.1 GCA_017628735.1 Alistipes sp.
CCTGTACGCTCATACTTTCTCTTAAACTTCTTGAGGGCACGCTCGATGTTCTCACCCTCCTTAACAGGCATAATAATCATAATTCTATTCTTTTTTTAAGTTATAAATCCGTTTTGTTTTGCAGAAACTCTTTTGGGCCGTCTCCGCTTGAGCCTCCTTGGCTCGCTCCCATTTTTGTTTGTTACCCTCGATAACCTCGCTATCTTGGGTGCGACGCTCCTTTTATTTATATAGGTCTGTACCAAAATCAAGATAGGGTGCAACTCTAGCTGCCTCCTCCTCGGTGAATATGTCATCATCAATCATCTCTTGAATGGTACTCCAACCTCCTTTCAATTCGCGTTTGTTAATAATTCGCCTAAGCATGCGGTTCGACAAATAGGGATGAACCTCCAATACTTTTGGGCTCGCAAAGTTAATACTTATTTTTTTAATATCAACACTATCAGCATAAATTTGTTGGGAAATTATGCGAAAATTCTCCTCCGTAACCACATCAAGCTCCGAAATTTGGTCTACGGAGTAGTATCCGCCGAGCAATTCACGGTAGCGCATAATCGGTCCGACGCTCTTTTCGCCTATGCCACGCACACGGCGAAGGGTAGTCGAGTCGGCGGTGTTGATGTTCACAGGGAAGCTAATCGCCTCACGCTCATAGACTACGGTGGCGGTGGTGTCGCGCTCCGGGAAGATGATGTATGGGCGCAGACGCTCGGCCATTGCGCTATCCACAGCGTAGCACTCTGCGAACTCCTCCATCGAGCGATAGCCACCAATCATTTCGCGATAACGAACGACAAGCTCAGCTTGTCGGCGTGAGAAACCGAGCGAGCGCAGATAGTCTGCTGTGGCGGTGTCGATACGAAAAGGGGTGTAAGAGATAGAGTCGAGCGAGCGTTTGCGCTCAGAGCGATAGTCGTAATGCTCTCTGTTATAGTCGTTTGATGGCTTTATGCGATACTCCTTGCCGATGGTAATATATGGCTCGATAAGGAAGTAGAGCGAGTCGGTCATGCCGTAGCACAATGCCACATCCTCCTTTATGCGGAAGACCTTGCCCGCCTCACGCCATTTAAGGATGCTGACAGCGATATTGCGTGGCAGTCCCGCCTCGGTCATCGTGCGGTAGTCGGCGGTATTGGGGTCGAAGGCCGAGAAGTGGGCGGTAGAGTCTGTGGCAACTTCAGCTTGCTCGGCAATCTCGGGTGTGGCAACCTTTCGTCCATTGGGTCGCGCCAAGAGCATCAACGCCATAGCGATGATAATCAGCGGGATAAGGACTACTGCGCCTCGGATATTTTGCTTTGTTGTCTCACGCATCGCACTACCACTCTGCCCCCTCCGAGAGCCACAATTTACGATAGCGCCTTGATGGCGACTCCACCAACTCGCCAATGCCATACTCCGCCCAGCGCTCATCGACATAGTGGATTGTGTCGGTAGACGAGGTCACAACATTGGGGAAGCGCTTGGGGTTGGTGCTATAGCCCGGACGCTTAGAGCGAGCATCGATGATTATGACATCGCCAAAGAGGCGAATATCGCGCTTGGGGTCGGTATTTGCAGCTGCAAGCCAGAGCAAATCTGAGGCTCGCATATGCCCTGCTGCTCCACGGTCGAAGAGTGCGACATATTTGATGCCCTCGATATTGTTCTCGGTAAGGTAGCGCTCGACATCGATTGTTTCGTGCCACTCCCACTCGGCATAGAGGATAAGGAGTCCTGTCTCGCGCGTAAGCTCGGTGTTGAACAACTCAACACCACCCGTGGGGCGTGCAGTGCGAGGTGCTGGTAGCGATGCGGGAACTTTCGCAAGGTCGATATCCGTAAGGTCGATAGCTAGTTTTGCGCCATAGCCCGATGTGGGCGACGAGTGGTCGAGAACATCGAGGATGCCCTCGGAGTGTATCAAGTGGCGCTTGGGGTCGAGACCACGCAGCAGGCGGAAAACCTCCTCGCGATTGCGAATATTTGTATCTTCGGGCGTGATAACCAGATACTTATTAAACATCATCTGTCCTGCGCCCCACAAACCCTGGGCTACCTTTGCCGCCTGACCCTCGTAGCGCTTGGCGATAGAGACAAGTGCGAGGTTGTGCGCCGTGCCCTCCATAGGCATATATAGGTCGCGCACCTCGGGCTGAATGGCGAGGCGGATAGGGGCAAGGAAGATGCGCTCGGTGGCCTTCGCAATGTAGGCATCCTCCATAGGCGGAACACCGACGATGGTAGCGGGGTAGATGGCATCACGGCGTGAGGTGATGGCCTCGATATGGAATCGGGGATATAGGTCGGTGAGCGAGTAGAAGCCCGTGTGGTCGCCAAAAGCACCCTCCACGGCAAGCTCCTCGGCGGGGTCTACCCAGCCCTCCAAGACAAAGTCGCAGTCCGAGGGCACCCAGATGTCGTTTGTCAGGCATTTCACCATCTTGACAGGTCGCTGGCGCAACATACCCGCCAACAGCATCTCGTCCATATTGTCGGGCATAGGTGCCGTAGCGGAGTAGATATACGCAGGGTCGCCACCGAGAGCCACGCTCACGGGCATACGCTTGCCTAAGCGCTTATAGCCGTCGTAGTGGCGTGCGCCAGTCTTATGGCGATGCCAGTGCATACCTGTGGTGTGGTTGTCGAAGACCTGCATACGGTACATTCCCATATTCGGAATACCCGTCTCGGGGTCTTTGGTGCAGACCATAGGGAGGGTGATAAATGGCCCACCATCGGCTGCCCACGAGGTGAGTATCGGGAGTCTGCTGAGGTCGGCATCCTTGCCACGCCACACTACCTCTTGACACTCTCCCCTACCACTCGACTTGCGAGGAAACCACTTGGCGACATCGGCCAAGAGGGGCAACATACGGAGCTTATCGACAAAGCTATCCTTGGGCGACATAACACCCTTTAGGAGGTTGTCGATACGGCGTGAGATATCCTCCAAATCATCAACGCCGAGAGCCATAGCCATACGCCTATCCGAGCCCATAGAGTTCATCAAAACGGGGTAGTCGGTGCCTGTATTCTCAAAGAGAATAGCCTTGCCACCGCCCTCCATCTTAGAGATGCGGTCGGTAATCTCGGTAATCTCAAAGCGGGTGCTGACTGGCGCAGTGATACGCAGTAACTCACCCTGTCCCTCTAACTTTTCGATAAACTCCCTCAAGCGCATAGCCCAATAATATTATTTGCAGAGTGCCAAATCTATGACCTCGTTGTTGGTACGCACATAGTGGAACTTAAGGCCACAGAGGTACTCCTCCTTAATCTCCTCGATATCTTTGCGGTTCTCGTCCGAGAGGATAAGCTCGGTGATGCCTGCACGCTTGGCGGCCAAAATCTTCTCCTTGATGCCACCAACTGCCGTTACACGACCACGCAAGGTCGTCTCGCCAGTCATCGCCACACGCTCCTTGACCTCACGGCCC
>JAGBYO010000043.1 GCA_017628735.1 Alistipes sp.
CCTACCGCCTTGGCTGGTTTGAGTTGCCTATCGAGGTGGATGCGAATACCGATGGTGTGGATGACGATAACTCGTCCTACTACTATGCCCACCACTTCTGCGGTGGCTCGGAGCAGAATGCCCAGCGCAATGGTCGTGCCCGCAACTACTCGGTATGCTTCTCGTCGGAGCACCACTGCCCCGTATGGGTTGCTGCGCCTCGCCACTCGATGTACGAGGGCTCGGCAAACCGCACCGATGCCTACACCCAAGACCCCGAGATACCATCTAACATCCAGTATGTGCGTAAGGATGCCGATAGCGGTTGCAACAATGGTCATATGCTCGGCTCGGCAGAGCGCACATCATCGACAGCGACAAATAAGCAGGTATTCTACTTCTCGAACATTGCGCCCCAGTATTCCGACACCTTCAACACGGGTGGCGGTGCGTGGAACAACCTCGAAGACCATATCGACGGCCTTGTATGCCGTGATACGCTCTACACTGTAATTGGCTGTTACTTCGACAAGTACACCGATAAGTATGGCAACACCGCATCGCCCAAGAAGATATCGTTTGGCGGTCGCTCGGATGTATCGTGCCCTACGATGTTCTACTACGCCCTGCTTCGCACCAAAAGTGGCTCAACGGGTAGGTCCGTGAAGGATTGCTCGGCATCGGAGTTGCAGTGTGCAGCCTTCGTAATCTGCCACGAGCAGTCGAAGGGTCACGAGCCCCAGGCAAAGGACCTTATCACCATCGAGGAGTTGGAGAAGCTTACAGGCTTTACCTATTTTAATAATGTACCCAACGCTCCGAAGAGCGTGCTTAACACTTCAGACTGGTTGTAACTATGCTTATAGCACTACAAAAACGAAAGGAGAATATCGCCGAGTATATCCTCTATCTTTGGCAGGTCGAGGATTTGTTGCGTGCCTTGCAGTTTAGCCCCGAGGCTATCTATCATACACTTGTCGACCGCATCGAGGGTGCCGACGAGCAGCAGAAGGAGAATATCTTCAACTGGTATATGCAGATTGTCGACCTTCTACGCAAGGAGGGTAAGGAGAGTCAAGGTCATATCGACCACACGCTGCACCTTGTTGCCGACCTGCACAACCTCCACCTCCAGCTTATGAAACTGCCTGTGGGTGAGCATTATCGCTCGACATATTTACGCCTTGCACTAGAGTTGCCCCGCCTCCGCACCATCATCGACAAGGAGGAGATAAGCGACACGGAACTATGCTTTAGGGCGCTCTATGCCGCTATGCTGTACCGCATAAAGGGTGGTGGCGAGCGTGCTATCGAGGATACTCTCGCCGTGGTGTCGCCCGCAATAGGCGAGCTTGCAGCGATATATGGTAAGGTGGAGCGTGGCGAAATCAACCTTTTTGAGGACTAAATCGCTGTGTTACACCACTAAAAATTGGGCGCAAGAGCTGAAAAATGAAAATATTTTTGGACAAATACTTGCAAATCCAAAAAAAGGTTGTACCTTTGCACTCCGCATAAGTAGTGGTAAATGTGATGATTTATTAAGCACATCGCCCCGAAAATGCTGAATATAACGGATAAAACAATAAAAACGATACGACTATGGCAATGAAAAGAACTTATCAGCCTTCTCGCCGCAAGAGAATCAACAAGCACGGTTTCCGTCAGAGAATGGCTACCGCCAATGGCCGCAAGGTGTTGGCAGCGCGTCGCGCAAAGGGTCGCAAGAAGTTGACTGTATCTGATGAGGCAACATTCAAGTACAATTAATTTGTTGTGATAAGGCAGCATCTGCTGCCGCTAACAAAAATAAATGCGAATGGGCAGTACGACCGAGTACAGCCCATCCGCATTTTTTTTTGCCGAGCGTTGCATCTACTACCTTCTAACAACAAATTATGGTCGTGGGGATTGGTTGGCGAAGAGTTAAAAGACAATAAGACCAATAAGACATTAAGAACATTAGGAGTTTTCTTATTGTCTTATAGTCCTAATTGTCCTATCGTCTTATAAAATCTCTTTGCTCTTTGCTCTTTGAACTTTGCTCTTTTTTATGTATCTTTGTGCGCTTTAACAAAAGTAATAGAATAATAACTAATAATTTATAGAACATTCCTTATATGAAGGTAGAACAGAACAAGATGGTGAGCGTTGATTACAAGCTCACTGTAGATGGTCAGATTGCAGACCAGTCAATGCCCGGTCAGCCCTTGCAGTTTGTTTGTGGTATGGGTATGTTGCTCCCCAAGTTCGAGGAGGCTATTATGGGCAAGGAGCCCGGTGAGTCGGTATCATTCACCCTCGAGGCTAAGGATGGCTACGGCGAGGTTGTTGCCGAGGCTATCGTGGAGCTTCCCAAGACCGTATTTATGATGGACGGCAAGGTTGCCGAGGATATTTTGTTCGTAGGCAGCCAGATTCCTATGTCTACAGCAGATGGTCATCATATGATGGGTGTCGTTAAGGAGGTTAAGGACGAGACCGTTGTGATGGACTTCAACCACCCTATGGCAGGCAAGACCCTTAACTTCGATGTTACCGTTGTTGAGGTACGCGATGTAACCCCCGAGGATCTCGCATCGCAGGGCGGTTGCGGCTGTGGCGACTGCGGTGGCGGTTGCGGTGAGCACGAGTGTGGTGATGGTTGCGACTGCGGTGGTTGCCACTAATAGAAACCGATAAATCGGAAGAGAGCGTCAAAAAAGGCGAATTACTGCGTTACGCTCATCCTCAATATC
Source organism: Alistipes sp. (assembly GCA_017628735.1). Lineage (GTDB taxonomy): Bacteria > Bacteroidota > Bacteroidia > Bacteroidales > Rikenellaceae > Alistipes. Next base: position 2,718 of record JAGBYO010000043.1, read on the forward strand.
CTCACATACGCTCGGTATGTTGCGGTATTTCGGATTTCGCAAGCCTTGTACTTCATCCTTTTTAGCGACTCTTAGATGTTTACTAGCCGACCCTTCGAGGTCGGCTTTTTTTTACAGTTCTCTTTGAACTTTGCTCTTTTATTCTTAGCTTTGTGTAAACGAAAAATCGGTTGGTTATGAGACGATTATTTTCACTCCTTGTGGTTACGCTTTTGGCGTTTGTTGCGGGTTGTAGCAACGACGGGGATATGGTGCAATTCTCGCTCGATAAGAGCGAGGTGGAGATTCCTGCTGGTGGTGGCACTGTCGAGGTGCGTGTGGTGAGCAATATGGCGTGGGAGCTTACGGGCTACACATCGTGGTGCAAGCCCTCGGTGAAGAGTGGCAAGGGTAGTGCCACGGGCGAGATTGTGTCGTTTACCGCCGAGCGTGCCGACAACGAGCGCAAGGTGACATACCGCTTTAAGGTGGGTGGCGAGAGCTTCGAGCTTATTGTAAGGCAGGGTAAGGTGCCACAACTCAAAACATCAGATATAGGCATCCATTGGGTAATGCCCGAGGGTGGCGAGGTGGTGCTTAACTACGAGACAAATATCGAGTGTGAGGTAGTAATCCCCACTGAGGCAGAGGAGTGGCTTTCGGCAGATACACGAGCCTTGGGTTTGCGTAGCGCAAAACTTATGACCCAGCCCAATACCACAAATTTTAGCCGTGAGGCGGAGGTTGTGGTGCGCTCTATTGCGAACCCCATAATGTCGGTAAAGTTCACCGTGCGCCAGCCGAGCGATAAGAATATTATCCGCTACACCACGACCAAAGGTGAGATTTTAGAGCCTAATAGCGGTGCTTTCAATGTTGCGATTACCAACAACTTATATCTCGATGGAGTAGGAATTATCGAGTTCAAAAACAGGCTGACTACGATTTACGAGGAGGCATTTTATATCCCGTATTCTAATAATCAACTTAAGTCGATTGTATTGCCAGAGGGCGTAGAGAGCATTGGCGGTGCGGCATTTTATCAATGTTCTCGCCTAGAGGAAGTAACACTTTCCAAGTCGCTACTTACGATTGGCGAGTCGGCATTTGCGGAGTGTAAGTCGCTTAGCGAAGTTGTTATCCCAGATGGCGTGCAGACGATTGGCGATGGCGCTTTTCTTGGGTGCAAGGGACTAAAAAGTGTTACGATGTCGGATAGCGTAACCTTGCTTGGTGCGCTATGCTTCGATGGGTGCGAGGCTTTGGAGAGAGTGCGCCTATCGGATAATATCACCACAATCCTTAATAGCACATTCTACTGGTGCACCTCGCTTAGAGAGCTAAATATCCCCTCAAAGTTGGAGGTTGTCGATTGCTACGCCTTCTGTGCCTGTGCGGCGCTCCCTGATATTACGCTCCCCGATGGGTTAAAGTCGATAGACGAGTATGCCTTTATGAGTTGTTACGAATTTACCGAGATTGATATCCCTGAGGGCGTTACGCTTATGGGTCAAAACTGCTTTGGCGACTGCCCAAAGTTAGAAAGGGTATCTCTGCCAGAGTCGCTCCAAGAGCTTGGAACGAATGCCTTCTTTGGTTGCTCGTTGTTGCGTGAGGTAAATATCCCAGAGAGCATTACCAAGCTTAGTGCCGGTCTCTTTCAAGGTTGTGAGAGCTTGGAGAGTGTGGAGCTTCCTCCGAGGTTGAAGATAGTGGGCGACTTTGCATTTGATGGCTGCACAAGCCTTACGGAGATTGACATTCCCGCCTCGGTTACGCATATCAATCAGTCGGCATTTGCCTATTGCCACTCTTTGGAGCGTGCCACAGTGCGTAACGAGCACCTTAAGCAGATTCAAGGCGGTGCCTTTGCCTATTGTCCCTCGCTTACGCACTTGGAGCTACACTCTATCGCGCCACCCCAACTTCCCGAACTCAATATCTTCGATGGCTGTAGCGAGTCGCTTAAAGTCTATGTCCCTGCCACGAGTGTCGAGACATATAGAAGCGATGCATCTTGGAGCACCTACGCCAGCTACATCACCCCACTCAACTAAGAACTAAAAACTAAACAAAAAAGGCTAACCCGCGGGTTAGCCTTTTCGTTTCTCTACGCCTCCTTCAGTGCTTTGCGCAAGTGTTCGGGGAAGTTGCTCTTGATATCTCGCTCCATCGAGAGAATCATCGAGCAGATGGCGCGGGCAGATGAGCTGCCGTGACCAATCATCACGGGGGCATTTACGCCCATAACCTGTACGCCACCGATGCTCTCGGCATTCATGGCGTCCCAGAAGTCCTGTTGCCAGTAGAGCTTGGGAATGATGCGACCCAACAAGGGGCGGAGCATCTTGCGGAGGCTCGGAATCTTGCCGCCCAACTTATGGTTGATGCGGTATAGTGCCTCGCCCATCTTGAGAAGGCTGTTGCCCACAAAGGCATCGGCAACCACCACATCGGCAATCTTGTCGGTGAAGATATACGATGCCTCGACATTGCCAACGAAGTTGAAGCGCGTTTCGGCCTTCATAAGGTCGTAGGTAGCCTTTGCCTGGATATTGCCCTTGCCCTCCTCCTCGCCGATGTTGAGTACCGCAACGCGGGGATTCTCAAGACCGAGTGCCGACTTGGCATAGATAGAGCCGAGCAGGCCATACTGCGCCAAAACCTCAGGTTTGGCATCGACATTAAGGCCTACATCCATCAACACCGAGCGCTGAACGCCCTTCTCGGGTGAGATTGTTGGTATGAGTGTGGCAAGCACGGGGCGGATAACACCCTCTACGGGCTTGATAACCTGCATCGAGCCCACCATCATAGCGCCTGTTGAGCCTGCGCTGGCGAAGCCGTCGACCTTGCCCTCGGCCAAGTAGCGGAAGCCAACCGAGATACTCGAGTCCTTCTTCGCCACAAACGCCTTGGCGGGATGGTCGCCCATCTCTATAACCTCGGTGGTAGCCACGATATCGAAGTCCTCGACCTTTGCGCCGTGCTTCTTGATAAGCTCTACGATGCGCTGCTCGTCGCCAAAGAGCACGATACGGCTCTCCTTGTCGATAAGTTTGAGCGCACGCACAGCACCCTCGATAGCCACCTCGGGAGCGAAGTCGCCACCCATAGCATCTATACCAATCTTAATCATAATTGTTTCGTATTTATCGCACGCATCAAAAATGGTGCGGTGGTGATAAAACAAATTGAGCACAACCACTCGCGCGGTGTGCTCAATTTAACTACTCGAAAATTACTCTGCCTTCTTCTCGATAGCGAGCTTACCGCGATAGAAGCCACACTCGGGGCATACGCGGTGGTAGAGTACTGCTGAACCGCAGTTTGAGCAAGTTACTACAGTGGGAACTACTGCCTTGTAGTGAGTTCTTCTCTTGTCTCGGCGTGTAGACGAGACTTTGTGTTTAGGATGTGCCATCTTACAATATAATTTTTAAGTTTTATGTTTCGTTTGTCTGCTCGGTGCTTGACGGATAAACCCCGCGCAAACCTCAATTCTTTTCTCTTCGTAGCCTATGCCCTCTTACATTGACTACTTGCCCTCCATTTGGCGCTTTAGGGCTTCGAGCAGTGCGCGGTTGTCGTCATCAAGACCTACAACATCGGCCTCGTCAGCCTCTAACTCCAACTGCTCGAACTCCTCCTCCGATACTGTCGTAAATGACGCCAACATATCGGGGTTGCACTTGCCCTCCTCGTGTACTCGGCGGTAGGGCAACGAGAGCACGATGCTCTCGTAGATGTACTGAGTAAGGTCTACTTTATCCTCCGAGGGCGAAATCCACATAACCTCGCCATCGTAGTCGTCAATCTCGTCGGAGAACTTAACCACCAAGTTGCCGGCATAGTCTACCGCCACGGGGCAATCCTCCAAACAGCGATCGCACTCGCAAATTACCTCGCCCTTGATGGTAACCTCCATCTCAAGCATCGTCTCCGAACGCTTTAGGTCGATGTGAGCATCACAACGACCACCCTTGATTTCCACGCGGTCATAAGCCTCGAAGAGCTTATCATCTACCTGAAAATCAAACTCATAGCTTCCATTCTTAAGCCCTTTGTAGGCTATGGGATACAATGTAATCTGCTCCATTTCAGCACAATTAGTCTGCAAATTTACAACAAAAAACCAAAATCTGCAAATTATTACTATTTTTGTGGCAAAGTTTTTTGCAATTAAAAAATCGAAAAGATGAAAAAGGCACCTTTTAATATCAGTATCGAGAGCGATTACAAGGAGTTGTGGCGCTATAATTTAGCCCTTATTGGCGAGGTGACGACCGACGGCGAGAGGGTAGATGTGGTGCGCTATCTCGACGAGGTGGCATCGGTTGGCGATAATCTTAAGGCTGCCCCTGCTAACTACAACCCCGACCGCAATATCGTGATAGAGAGCGCAGAGGGTGAGTCGCTTACCTTATATATATATGTTGTGGCGCACACCATACCGACCGAAATTCGTGAGGGCGAGGACCTGTTCTTCGAGCTTCGTGTTCGTATCTCGCACGGTGGCGATATGATATATAATCGTCGCCACTCTGTAAACACCCTCTCGGGCGAGAATATCGAGATTCATATCGACAGTGGCGAGGTCAAAATCCGCAAGTTTGGAAGGTTGCAAAAGGTTGAGGAGTAGTAGTAAACCTGTTGATAGCAAAAAAAAAGACAGAGCGAATTGTTTGTTCGCCCTGTCTTTTTGTGCTATCTAAGAGTAATTAGATAGAGATATTAAGGATCTCAAGCTTAAGCATACCTGCGGGTACCTGCACCTCGACAACATCGCCAACCTTCTTGCCAAGCAAAGCCTTGGCGATGGGTGTGCCGATAGCGAGCTTGCCCTCACGCAAGTTTGCCTCGTTCTCCGATACGATGGTGTACTCCATCTCGCGCTTGGCGTTGTGGTTGAGAAGCTTTACGCGGCTAAGAATCTGTACCTTAGAGGTGTCAATCTTCGACTCGTCGATGATGCGTGCCTTCTGCAAGGTTGCCTCAAGCTGTGCAATGCGCATCTCAAGCAAGCCCTGTGCCTCGCGTGCTGCGTCATACTCGGCATTCTCCGACAAGTCACCCTTGTCGCGTGCCTCGGCGATAGCCTGTGCTGCCTGTGGGCGCTCCACCGATACCATGTGGTGCAACTCCTCCTTGAGCTTGTTCATGCCCTCGGCAGTAAGATAGATAATTTCGTTGCTCATAGTTCTATTTTTTTATTTTATATTCTTTTTTCGCAGTAAGCATAAAAAAATAATGAATTCCAACCCTTTATAGAATCGGAACTCCTTACCAAATGCTTTGCAAAGGTAATGCTTTTTTTTGATTTCCCAAACTTTTCAAGCACAAAGTGTGCCACCAATCAAGGGGCGGTGGCACACTTCGTTAAAAGAGTTCGAGTTGCTCTGGCGAGCAGTTGAAAGATAGTCGATGATAGGGCGTGAGGCCGTGCTGGCGTACCGCTAAGCGGTGTTCGCGTGTGGGGTAGCCCTTGTTCTTCGCCCAGCCATACATCGGATACTCCTCGGCCAAGCGCATCATATACTCATCGCGGTGTGTCTTGGCAAGCACCGAGGCAGCAGCGATATTGGCATACTTGCCGTCACCCTTGACGATGGTGCGATATGGTATCTCAAGGTCGGTTTTAAAGCGGTTGCCATCGACAACGATAAACTCTGGCTTGATGCTTAACGCCTTGATTGCGAGGTTCATACCCTCTATCGAGGCGTTCAAGATGTTTATCTTGTCGATACGCTCTGCCGTAACCTCCTGAACCGACCACGCAACAGCCTCGCTCTCAATAATTTTGCGCAGCTGGTCACGGCGCTTCTCGGTCATCTGCTTCGAGTCGTTGAGCAGTGGGTGGTGAAAGTCCGAGGGCAGAATCACGGCGGCGGCAAATACCGAGCCTGCCAAGCAGCCACGACCTGCCTCGTCGCAGCCCACCTCTATAAGTTCGCGCTGAAAGGTTGTCTCAAGCATCTTTACTTCGTTACTTCGGTTTGCAAAACGGTGTTGTTGGGCGTAAATCCCTCGTCGCCATACGACTCCATAAGGTGGAGCATCGCCTCGCGCACGGTGGTGGGTATTTGGCGCAACTTGTTGGCCACCAACTCCTTGTTGATATAGTTCTCGGCGATATAGTTGCACATCGCAACGCGATAGGTGCGCTCCTCGATATCGAAGCGAATATCCACGGCATCGGGATTCTCCTCGGGCTCGGTGCCAACGACGATTTCGTAGGGTACATTGGCACGGAAATAGGCGTAGTGCGACTCCTTATCGGGGCGCTCTGCGGTGCCGTTGTTGTACTTGTCGAGGATAAATTGGCGTATCTCCGAGAGGGCCATCTCGCCGATGTAAATCGTTGATACAAAGGGGTCGTTATTGAGAATATCTACTCGCTTAACCTTGCCCTCGGGTATCTCCGAGAGGCGCACACCGCCATAGTGGTAGATAGCAATCTCAGGCTCGAAGCCATCGGCATAGGGGTATGCCATCAGGGCATCTACCGTGAAGTTGGCAATGCCATCTTTGTTGGCTCGGGCGTTGGCTCGGGCGATAACGCTATTTAGTGTGGGGTCGAACGCCTTGATATAGTCGACAATAGCCCTTACGCCACTATCCTCAGCATAATCTTTGAGTTCCACTTGCTTAAACTCGGCGCTTACGACCTCACCACCCTTGGTCTTAAGGTGTGCGATGGTCACATAGCGGATATCTTTGCGGTTTTGGCTAAGGTGCACCGTGCCAATATCCTCGCCCACAATATCGTGGCTGTGACCACCAGCAATCCAGTTGCAGGCGGGTTGCATCTCGGC
>JAGBYO010000044.1 GCA_017628735.1 Alistipes sp.
AACCTCACCGACGGCATAGATGGTCTGCTTACGGGTGTCTCCGTGCCGATAGTCATCGTACTCGGTATCTTGGCATACCTCTCGGGACATATCATCTACTCGGACTACCTCAACATTATGTATATCCCCGATAGCGGTGAGCTTATCGTCTTTGCTGCCGCCTTTGCGGGTGCGCTTATCGGCTTCTTGTGGTACAACTCGTTCCCTGCGCAGATTTTTATGGGCGACACCGGCTCGCTCACCATCGGTGGTATCATCGCCGTATTTGCGCTCTGCATCCGCAAGGAGTTGCTTTTGCCCCTCTTGTGCGGTGTATTCCTCGTCGAGGCACTCTCGGTGATGGTGCAGGTGTCGTACTTCAAGTACACCAAACGAAAGTATGGCGAGGGCCGACGCATACTCCTTATGTCGCCCATACACCACCACTACCAGAAGAAGGGTCTGTTTGAAACAAAGATTATGATGCGCTTCTTTATCATCTCGTTGATGCTTGCAGCGCTCACACTCGTAACGCTAAAAATCCAGTAAAATGAAACGCAAGATAGTTGTATTAGGTGGCGGTATCTCGGGCTATGGCTCGGCCATCCTCGCCAAGAAGAAGGGCTTCGATGTATTCCTTACGGACATGGGAAAGATAGCCCCCAAGTTCCGCGAACGACTCGACGAGTGGAAGGTGGAGTACGAGGAGGGTCAGCACACCGAGGAGCGCATCCTCGATGCCAACGAGGTGGTTAAGTCGCCAGGTATTCCCGACACGGCACCTATCGTGAAGAAGATTCGTGAACGAGGTATCCCCGTAATCTCGGAGATTGAGTTTGCAGGTCGCTACAAGGGTGTGGCAAAGACTATATGCATCACAGGCTCGAATGGCAAGACCACGACAACATCGCTTATCTACAAGATTATGCGCGATGCCGGCCGTAAGGTATCGCTTGGTGGCAACATCGGTGAGAGCTTCGCCTACTCGGTAGCCACCGAGAAGAACTTCTGGTATGTCTTGGAGCTTAGCTCGTTCCAGCTCGATGGTATGACAAAGTTCCGCGCAGATGTGGGCGTGCTGATGAACATCACCCCCGACCACCTCGACCGCTACGACTACAAATTTGAGAACTATGCCGCCTCGAAGATGCGCATTACGCAAAATCAGTCGTCTGCCGATGCCTTTATCTACTCTGCAGATGACGATATGACACGCCAGATGCTCGACAAGATGGATTCGTCGTTGCGTGCCCGTCAGCTCCCCTTCGCCATCAACACCGCCATTGCCAGTGGCGATGGTGATGCTGTGTTGGAGGGCTACACCTTCACCGCCTCGGTGGGTAAGCAGAGCGTAACGATTGACACACGCAAGATGCAGATTCACGGCATGCACAATATCTACAACGCTATGGCTGCCGCCCTCGCAACCCTCGCTGCAGGCGTTGAGCCTCGCGTTATCAAGCGCTCGATTTACGACTTCTCGCCCGTCGAGCACCGCTTAGAGCCTGCTGGTGAGCGCAACGGCATACGCTGGATTAACGACTCGAAGGCTACGAATGTCGACTCGGTGTGGTATGCCTTGGAGAGCATGCAGCAGCCTACGGTTTGGATTGCAGGTGGCACGGACAAGGGTAACGACTACACTCCCCTCAAGGAGTTTGCTCGCCGTAAGGTCAAGGCGCTTATCTGCATGGGCTTGGATAATGCCAAGCTTAAGCGCGACTTCGACGGCATAATCCCCATTATCGAGGATTGCTCGTCGTTGGACGAGGCTATGCGCGCTGCTGAGCGCCACGCCACGGAGGGTGATGCGGTATTGCTCTCGCCCGCATGTGCAAGCTTCGATTTGTTCCGCAACTACGAGGAGCGTGGCCGATTGTTCAAAGAGTGGGTAAAGGAGAACATCTTGGATAAGTAACCAATGGCAGAGAAGACCAAAAATAGTAACGCTGAGGCAGCACGCACGCTGTTGGAGAAGAATCGCCGCATCTTCGAGGGCGACCGCACACTGTGGATTATCTTCACAGTGTTGCTCGTCGTGTCTATTCTTGTGGTATACTCCTCTACGGCAAAGATGGCCTACGACATAACATCAAAGATGACAACAACCGACTCACTGCGTCAGCAGATTATGTTTGTAGTGTTGGCCATCCCCACCATCTTTATTGTGCATAAGATTGACTATAAGGTCTTTATGCGCCTAACGCCGTTGTTATACTACATATTTATCGCACTTACGGTAGCCACCTACTTCGTGGGTACTACGACCAACGGAGCTGCACGATGGATTGCCATTGGCCCTATTCAGTTTCAGCCATCCGAAGGTCTTAAAATCCTCACTATCTTGATGCTTGCCCGCCGTATGGAGTCGCGCCAGGGCAATATCAACAAGATAAACCTGCTGCCTACATCGTGGCGATTGTCCGACCCTAAGCAGCAACGCATAATCCGCGAGAATACGATACCTCTGCTTGGCCCTATCATTCTGTCGTGCTTGGTTATCGTGCCGGCACACACCTCGACCGCCGTGCTTATCTTCCTCGTATCTATCGTGATGCTCTATATCGGCCGTGTGCGCCTTAAGGAGCTTGTGAAGTTTACGGTGATACTCGGCACTGTGGGCGTTCTCGGCTTAGGCGCTATGTCGATGGTGGGCGTGGGTCGTGGCGATACGGCAGGTGGCCGTCTTTCGACATGGGCCAACGAGTGGCTTGGCGACGACAAGGTGAACGCAAGCTACGAGCTGTCGGATACTCAGCGTGCGATGATTGCCATACGCAATGGTGGTCTCTTTGGCGAGGGTGCAGGACACAGCACCTCGCGTGCTGTGGTTATCCACCCCGAGAGCGACTATGCATACGCCTTCTTCCTCTCGGAGTATGGTCTAATCATCGGTCTCATACTCATGTTGCTCTATCTGTGGGTCTTCTTCCGTTCGATGGAGATATGCAAGAAGTGTAAGACGGCATTCCCTGCGCTGATGACCATGGGTCTTGGCTTGTTAATCACCTGTCAGGCGCTGTTGCACATCTTTGTGCAGGTAAACATAATACCCGAAACGGGTCAGACACTTCCACTGATATCGCGTGGTGGCACCTCGCTGCTCTTTACCACGCTCGCCTTCGGTATGATTATCAGCGTGAGCCGAACCAACCAACTTAGAGAAGAGAATGAGCGAAATAAGACTCGATAAGTACCTCTGGGCGGTGCGCATCTTCAAGACGCGCTCCGATGCCGCCGATGCCATACGCCACAACCGCGTATTGGTCAACGATGCCTATGCCAAGCCCTCGCGCGAGGTAAAGGTGGGTGATCGCATAACGGTGAAGCGCGAGAGGGTAACATATAGCTACAAGGTGCTCGACTTGGTGTCGAGTCGCCAGCCAGCGAAGAATGTGCCGAACTACTGCCTCAACTGCACACCGCAGGAGGAGTTGGACAAGCTGAATGTTCCGCACGAGACAATCTTCGTATTCCGTGAGCGCGGTATGGGTCGCCCGACAAAGAAGGATAGGCGCGACATCGACTCGCTGATGGACAACCTCTTCTATGGCGATGCACCCTTTATCGACGACGATGACGATGACGAATAAACGAAAATAAGATACAAACAATATACAGATTAGTTATGGAATACAATTTCAAAGCCATTGAGCAAAAATGGCAACAGAAGTGGCAAGATGAGGGTACCTACCGTGTAGATGTAGACCACTCACGCCCCAAGTTCTATGTGTTGGATATGTTCCCCTACCCATCGGGTGCGGGTCTACATGTTGGACACCCCCTCGGATATATCGCATCGGATATCTACTCGCGCTATAAGCGTCAG
>JAGBYO010000045.1 GCA_017628735.1 Alistipes sp.
AACTTAGCGCAGTCTACCTCGCCCTTGAAAGGAATCTCAAGCTGAGTATCCTTCGCAGCGTCGATAGTGCAGACCAAAGCTGTAGCCTTACGGAACTCGATGTGACCCTTAGTAGTGTCGAAGTGTGAGTTACCGGGGATGATGTCACCAGCCTTTACGAGGTGAGAGAACAATACGTTCTCAGCAGCACGACCCTGGTGAGTATGAATAACCTACTCGAAGCCAGTGATGTTGAAGATAGTCTCCTTGAGCTGGAAGAATGACTTTGAACCAGCATATGCCTCGTCACCAGTCATCATAGCTGCCCACTGACGGTCGCTCATAGCGCCGGTACCTGAGTCGGTCAAGCAGTCGATGTATACCTGCTCTGACTTAAGGCCGAAGAGGTTGTAGTGTGCCTCCTTGAGCCACTGCTCACGCTCTGCGCGGGTGCTCTTCTTCAAAGGCTCAACCATCTTAATTCGATACGCTTCTGCAAATGGAATTTCCATAGTTCTGTAGTTTTTTAGGTTTATTATTTAGTTTAAAAATATATTCTTTTCGTGTTCGCTAACTATCCTTAATTCGCTGTAATACGCGCAATCTGCGACAAAGGTATGCAAAAATATGGTTAATTGCAAGCAATCACCTTAAATATTTTTTGCATACGCCCTGAGGCCTATTGTAGTGGCGTTTTGGGCTACTTATTCTCGATTAGGAGCTCCAAAATCTGTATCGCGTTGAGTGCTGCGCCCTTACGAATCTGGTCGGCAACACACCAGAAGCTGATGCCGTTGTCGTTGGCGAGGTCTTTGCGGATACGACCAACATATACGGGGTCGGTGCCTTGTGCAAAGAGGGGCATAGGGTAGTGCTTCTTCTCGGGCTCATCGAAGAGTACTACGCCGGGAGCTGTGGCAAATGCCTCGCGCACAGCCTCTACCGTTAGGGGCTCCTCGGCCTCAACCCAGATAGCCTCGCTGTGGGCACGCATCACGGGTACACGCACACAGGTTGCCGAGGTGCGGATATCCGAATGCATAATCTTACGCGTCTCGTGGAACATCTTCATCTCCTCCTTGGTGTAGTCGTTGTCTTGGAAGACATCGATATGGGGAATAAGGTTGTAGGCGAGCTGATAGGCGAACTTCTCAATCTTGGGCTCGCCGTCGGTAGCAATCGCCTTCTGCTGCTCTGCCAACTCCTGCATGCCCGTAGCGCCTGCGCCACTTGCTGACTGGTAGGTCGCTACATGCACACGCTGGATATGCGAGAGGCGCTCGATAGCGCCCAAAGCCACGACCATCTGAATAGTGGTGCAGTTGGGGTTGGCGATGATGCGGCGAGGAGCGTTAAAGGCATCTTCGCCATTTACCTCGGGCACGACAAGAGGAATGTCGTCTTCCATACGAAATGCCGACGAGTTGTCGATCATGAAAGCGCCATGCTTGGTGATTGTCTCGGCATACTCCTTTGATGTCGAGGCTCCTGCCGAGCAGAGCGCTACATCTATATCCTTAAAGTCGTCGTTATGTTGCAACTCCTTTACTACGATATCTTGGCCACGGAAGCGGTAAACGCTGCCTGCGCTACGCTTCGAACCGAAGAGACGAAGCTCCTCGATGGGCATAGGATGGTTCTCCAAAATAGAGAGAAACTCCTGACCTACGGCGCCACTTGCGCCAACAATTGCAATTTTCATAAGCGTAAATGTGTTGTCTAATTAGTAATTACTATGATATGATTCTCGATTTTTAGGTGCTTTGCACCATCGTTACAATAATAGGCATCACTCGTCAAGCGAGCTTGGAGTGTTACCTATTATTGTAACACTACCTGCGGTAGTTAAAAATCGAGAATTATAACTTACTGTGCATCTTTTTTTTGTAATTTATATTTATATCCCACCCCAAACCCCTGCCCTTGATAAGGGAGGGGCTTGTGGCAAGGCTTTGCCTTGCACGCCTTCGGCGTCGAGGACTATTCCCGAAGACTACAAATCATCGTCATAGCTCTTGCCTTGGGCTTAGGCCTTAATCGGAAGACTCTTCTAACTCACTAACCACCAAAGTAGTAATTAGTTGTCTTCTTTTGCTGAAATGGGAGTTTTCACATTAGAAAAACTCCTCGTCGTCGAAGAACTCATCGCCAACCGTAGTTGTCGAAGAGTTGGTCGATGACGACATATCTATCTCGCACTTGTAGTCGGGCAACTCGTCCGAGGGCTCGAACTTGTCGGTGCGGTCGATGCCGAGTGTGCCATCGTTGTAGACCTTCTTGAGCAACTTACCCGCAATGGGAAGGGCGATGCGTGAGCCATCTGCCGAGTGCGAGAAATGGATGCTGTTCTCCTCGCCACCTACCCAAGTGCCGATTACAAGGTTGGGCACAGCGCACATAAACCAAGCATCGACATTATCATTCGTGGTACCTGTCTTGGCGGCAATCTCAACATCGTTGAAGCCGAACTCATAAATCATACGGCGGGCAGTACCCATAGTCACGACACGCTCCATCATCGTAATCATCGTGTATGCCACGCGCTTCGAGAGGACATCGTTAGACTTGGGGGTGAAGGTTGCCAAGACATTGCCCTGGTTATCCTCGATGCGTGTAACGAAGATGGGGTCGATGCGGACACCCTCGTTGGCGAAGGTGCAGTATGCCGATGCCATCTCGTAGGGGTTGCTATCGTAAGAGCCGATGCACAACGCCGCTACGGGGTCGATAAAGCCCTTGATGCCCATATCGTGGATAAACTCCGCTACGGCCTCAGGCTGCTTCGCCTGCTTCATAATCCACGCCGAGTAGTTATTGCGGCTATTTGCCAAGCCCCAGTAGAGGGGGTGAGTGCCTGTGTACTCCACCTCGGTAGCCTCCTTGGGCGACCAGATGCCCGCAGGGGTCTCAATCGAAACGGGAACATTAGGTACTGGCGTACAGGGCGTTAGACCAAGGTGGTCGATAGCAAAGGTGTAGATAAAGGGCTTTGCCGTAGAGCCCACCTGACGCTTGCTCTGCGTAGCACCATCGTACTTGAAGAAGCGGTAGTCGGGACCTCCGACATATGCACGCACATAGCCCGTGTTGGGGTCGATGGCCACCACCGCAGCACGCATAATAGCCTTGTGGTGGAGGATAGAGTCACGGGGCGTAAGCACGGTATCACGGACACCCTTGAAGGTGAAGACCTCCATCTTGGTAGGCACATCGAACGAGGCACGAATCGCCTCCTCGCTGTCGCCCGCCTTTGACATCATACGCCAACGGTCGCTCTGGCGCATTGCCGCCTCGATGCGGTCGTTGATTTGCTGACGCGAGAGGTCGACATACATCGAGCCACGAGCCTTAATCTGGCTATTCATACGGGGCTGCACCACCTCCTTCATATGCTCGGCCACGGCCTGCTCGGCATAGCGCTGCATGCGTGAGTCGACGGTGGTATATATCTTTAGACCATCGCGGTAGATGTCGTAGGGCTCGCCATTAGCCTTGAGGTTCTTGTAGCACCAGCCCATAATGGGGTTCTCCTCATACTCTGCCAATGCCACCTCATAATCCCACTCGGTGTAGAAGTTCTTGCGCTGTGGCTCGTGCATCATCATCGCACGGCGCACCATCTCGCGGAAGTATGTTGCCGAGCCCTCGTTGTGCGAGTCGGCAGCACGGCGATAGCGCGTAAGGTCGATGGGAAGCTGCTTGAGAGAGTCGGCAACATCGTCGCTGATAGCACCCGTTGTTGCAAGGCGCGAAAGAACGAGGTTGCGTCTCTCGCGAGCCTTCTCGTTGGGCTCGCCACGACGAATGGGGGCATAGGTGCCAGGTGCCTTGACCTGACCAGCGATAACCGCTGCCTCCTCGATGTTAAGGTCGCAAGGCTCCTTGCCGAAGAAGTTGTTGGCAGCCGACTTGATGCCGAAGTTAGAGTTCGAGAACTCCACGGTGTTGAGATACATCGCCACAATCTCCTCCTTGGTGTAGTTGTGCTCGAGTTGTGTTGCGATGACATACTCTTGTGCCTTAGCTGCAAAGGTGCCTGTCTTACCCTCCAAGCCGTGACTACGACGGCGTGTCTTGTAGAGGTTCTTTGCCAACTGCTGTGTGATGGTACTACCGCCACCCTGGCCACTCTGGCGCAGGATTACGGTCTTGATACCGGCACGCGCCGTAGCCTCGAAGTCGATACCCGAGTGGTCGAAGAAGCGGACATCCTCGGTGGCAAGTAACGCAGCAACGATGGGTGGCAACTTATGACCATCTATTTCGAGCCACTTCGTTCTATCTTCGGGGAATAGCTCCTCATACGAGAGGTAGGTGCGGTTCTCGATAAAGTAGGTGCCCAATACTGCGCCATCGGCAGAGTATATCTGCGTTGCAAGGTTGGTCTGTGGGTTCTCCAACTCCTCGAATGTGGGCATAGGACCCAGCACCTCCCACTTGGCAAGCAGGAAGAGTAGTGTGAGACCCAACACACCTGCGGCAGTTACTGACCAAAGCGCAACGATTATGCGCTTCGACCACGACCATTTTTTCTCAGTCTTTCCCATAATTATCTCTGTTTCGTTTATATCAAATTTTGCTCGTTAGAAGGGCAAGCCCAGACCAAACGAGAAGTACATCTTGCCACTCTTCGTTGGCGCGTAGACCATCTTGCGGTAGAGCGAGAATGTCGCCGACACGGTTGCCGAGTTAGGTAGCGCAAAGAGGTTGAAGTCGACACCGAGGTCGATGCCCACCGAGCCTATGCGCTTGCGGTAGTTGATGATGTCGCCCTCATCCTTCGAGAATGCTCGGTTGCGGAACGAGGCGTAGTCAGCACCGACATTGAGCCTTAGGCGCTTGAAGTAGATGACACCCTCCCAACCACCATCGGGATACCATATGGGCAACTGATAGTTTACCGAGGTGGCCAAGTAGTGGTCGTTTGAGATGTCGTACGACGAGAAGCCTCGTGGCACAAGCCTTGTCGACTTATACGCCAAGCTCGACAGTACAGCCTTCGACTGGAAACCGCCAATAGAGGTCTGATACGATGCTGCCACCGATAGCGAGTGGTGCTTGGCAAAGCCAGGGGTGTAGAGCTTACCGTATGCTACCACCAGATGTCCGAAGTCGTCGGTGGTGGGGTTGAGCACATAGTTTGCCGAGAGTGTTATCGCCCACGGAGGCAGGAAATCACGGCGTGACATACGCACCTGGTCCGAAAAGGTAATGCCCGTAGATAGCTGATGCACACCCTCGGTGTAGCCTATGGTGTGGAAGTTGGTGATCTTGCCACCAACAAAACTTATCTTGTCGACATTTGCCACCATGCCGTTCGAGAAGCTCCACGATGCCGATAGCGCAAGTTGCGAGGTGTGGTAGCCACGCTGCAGGAGTAGCGGAAGTGTTGCACCTCCTCGTATCGAGAAGTACTTTCCTAGCTTTGGCGCTTCGGGGTACTCCAACTTACCCGTTTCGGCATTGTACTGATATACCGTGTGGATATTCTGCGTACCACCATATGTGCCATCCAGCCATAGGCTCACGCCGAGGCCATTGTAGCGGATAGTACCCTTATATACTGAGCCTTCGTGCTGATTCCATCCCCAGGTGAGGAAGCCCTCCATCGTCGAGAGGATATTCTGCCACATAATCGTTGCGCCGAGGTTGAACGCCAAGCGCGACTCCTCCATCACCTCATAAGGGTCGTACGAGGCGGGTGCCCAGCTATGCACATTGAAGGCGTGGGCCACACGGCTGAAACGACGGGGTGGTGTACGGCGTACTACGCTGTCTACCGTAGACTCGGTAAAACGCACGGTGTCAAGGTTTACGACATTCCAATCCTTGACCCTTGGAAGCACCATTCTTGACGGTATTTTTGCGGGCATAACCTCGCGTTCGAGCGATATGCGCTGTGTTGCGGGCAGGTAGCCACGCTGGTCGTATGTCGTTGCCAAAAGTAGCGTGTCGTTCATGACCACGGGGTCGAACGAGCCGTAGCGCGAAGTGGATATTTGATACTCTTTGCCAGCAGCAAGGTCGTAGCAGTGTAGCTCGTCAAGCCCCGAAGCGATAGAGCCAAAGTAGAGCTTGCCATCGCGTGCTGTAAGGTCGCTAAGTGTGATATACGCAGGCTCGGTAACACGCTCTAAGCCCTCCTTGCTAAGGCTGGCGATGTGCATACCATCGTCATCGGTGATTAGGAGGTATAGCCTATCTGTGAGGTTGTCCCACGCCATGCCGTGCACCTCTTTGCCGTATGGTATTGCATTTTGGCGCTCAAGGTCGAGTGGACCATTGACAACAACCGAGTAGCTACCATCGTAGGTATACTCCACCCATGCGATGCCGTGCTCACGGATAGGTGTGGGGTATAGCACATTGCGGCGCTTGCGGATAATTTCGGGCTTGCCCTTCTCGATATCCATATAGCAGAGCTGCGATGCCACCTTCTCGGCATAGAGGGGGCTACGCCTATACTCTGTCCACCACAATCTGCCCGAGGGGCTGAGGGCTGGGCGTGTCGAGACATCGCCTGTGTAGGTTATGCGCCTCTCGCTATGCTCCATGGTGTCGATAAGGACAAATGCCGAGGGGCGGTCGAAGTCCTCTTTGAGGGCTATGATGCGACCATCGGCCGTGGGCTGTGGGTGCGAGTAGGTGGTGTAGCACTTAGGTTCAGGCACCTCGACATACTCTGTCGTAGGCTCCACCTTGGCAAACTCCTCCCAATACTCTTGTAGCGTGGTGAAGGTGTCGATAAAGAGACCCTTCTGCGAGGTGCTGCCATACTTTTTGAGCAGTCGGTCGTACTCCTTGTGTTGCTTCTCCATCGAGGGGAAGGTCTGCGAGAAGATATCCTTGCTTGAGTTGCTGTATAGCTTATTTAGTGTCCACGATGTCGATACCACCATATAGGGTCGGCGTGAAGTGAGTGCCGCCACATCGTCACCCAAGATGGTGTGGAAGCGCTCGTAGCCACGACGACACATCTGATAGCCTAAGGCGTAGTGGTCGGGGATGTAGTCACGATATGAGCCACTAAACCACTTGTCGCGATTTGGGTAGCGGTGGGCAACATCGCCTATCGCACGGTATGCCATCGAGAATGAGGGTTGCAAGCCACGACCATAGGTCGACATTGCGGTCTCTATCATCACGGCATCGCCCTCCATCATCCATAGGGGCATCAACAGCAGACCTATCGTCGAGCTCTGCTGACCGATAACATAGCTTAGACCCTTGATAATGCCACGGTTGAGGTTGTTGTACTGCACGGCGTGGCGATACTCGTGCGCCACAAGCTGCTTGAGCCACGGCATCGAGTAGCTGTTGACATCGGGCGTAGATAGAAACTCCACACGCTTTGGTAGCCACATCACAAGACCATTGGAGCGGAAGTTTGCGGGGTGTACCACAAAGGGTATCGACATCTGGGGGTGGCGGTAGCCGTAGCTGATATCCTTCTCTACGGCATCGAGATAGTGCATCATACGCATCGCCACACCTCGTGCAGTGTCGGGGTATACCACACGATACTCCTTGGTCTTCATCTGCTTCCAGCGGAACGATGTAGGGTCAACACCCCAGCTATAATACTGCGCCGAGACGCTCTCCGTGGCAATCAATGCACAGAGTGTGAGAAATATAGCTAAAAGGTGTCGTTTCATTGCGCTTTATATATGTATATATAACGCCGTAAAGGTACGAAAAAAAGAGAAAAATCCAAAATAGTTGTTAGTTTTTAGTTGTTAGAGAGCAGGCGTTTCGCCTGCGGGCTAAAGCCCCAAGGGGCAGAAGGGTTCTGAGGGGTAAAAGGGGTGGTAAGGTTAGCAAGCGCATCGCTGGTCTTACCCACCTTAAGGTTAGTCGTTAGGCTCTATCTCCCCTTATGCCACTCGTATCCCTCGTGCCCCTATGCTTTAGTAGGTGCTCCATCAGAGCGCAACTCTAATAACTAAAAACCAATAACCAGGAATATATAGGCGTAGCCTGCAAGCCGCGGCTTGCCACAAGCCTCCCTTATCAAAGGGAGGTTTGGAGGGAGTGTATATCTCGAGGGACAGACGAAGTCTTGTCCCGCTCAAGGCTCAAAAAAAATGTGACCGCCCGGAAAAAGGCGGTCATATTTCCTTTGAGCCTTGAGCGGGACTCGAACCCGCGACCCCTTCATTACGAATGAAGTGCTCTACCGACTGAGCTATTAAGGCAACCAATTGGTCAAACTTTTTCGTTTGACGGTGCAAATATCGTAAATTTTTGTTAATTTCGCACTGCAAACCAAACTTTTTTAGAAGATGATTACATTTTTTGTCTGTCTTGCTCTGCTTGTTGCAGCATATTTTATCTATGGCCGTGTTCTAGAGAAGGTGGTCGGTATCGATGCCTCTGCCCCCGTGCCATCTGAGACCCACTACGACGGTGTCGACTATATGCCTCTTCCCAAGTGGCGTATCTTTCTTATCCAGTTGCTCAACATTGCGGGCACAGGCCCTATCTTCGGCGCTATCCTCGGTGCTTGCTATGGCCCTGTGGCCTTTGTGTGGATTACGCTGGGAGGTATCCTTATGGGTGCTATGCACGACTTTGTGGCGGGTGTTATCTCGTTGCGCAACGAGGGGCGTAGTCTGCCTGAGACCATCGGTAAGTACTTGGGTCGCAATATGTATCGTCTCTCGATGGTGGTGATTCCTATCCTTATGGTCTTGGTGGGTGGAGTATTTATCGTTACACCTTCGAAGATTCTGGCAAGTATGACCGATATGCCCTACCTTGTGTGGGTGGGTGTGGTTATCGTCTACTACTTTATCGCTACTATTCTGCCTGTCGATAAGATTATCGGCAAGATATACCCCTTGTTTGGTGCAGCGCTTATCTTTATGGCGTTGGCGATGTTTGGCGTTGTGGTCTTTGGCGACTACGAGATACCTGAGCTATTGTCGCTCAGCAACGAGCATATCAACGCCGAGAATCTGCCTATCGTGCCCACGCTCTTTATCAGTATTGCGTGTGGCGCTATTTCGGGCTTCCACGCTACGCAGTCGCCACTTATGGCGCGTTGTGTAACGAGCGAGAAGCAGTGCCGCCCCGTATTTTTCGGTGCTATGATATCGGAGTCGGTTATCGCGCTTATCTGGGCTGCGGTGGCTATGGCGTTCTTCGGTGGTGTTGAGGGTCTTAACGGCTTTATGGCAGAGAATGGCAACGATGCTGGCTTGGCAGTCTCGCATATCAGCCTTACAACACTCGGCGTTGCGGGTAGCATCCTTGCTCTGCTCGGCGTTGTTGCTGCTCCTATAACATCGGGTGATACAGCATTCCGCTCGGCACGCCTTATTGTTGCCGATATGCTCAATATCGACCAGAAGCCTATCTTTAAGCGTTTGCTTGTCAGCCTTCCGCTCTTTGCTCTTGGTATCGGCATCGCCTTTATCGACTTCGATGTTATCTGGCGCTACTTCGCTTGGTCGAATCAGACTTTGGCGGTCTTTACGCTTTGGATGATTTATGCTTGGCTTAAGCGCCGAGGTAGCCGTTATGGTATTATCGCCTTTTTACCCGCCGTCATAATGACCTATGTATGCTCGTCGTTTGTCTTTGTGTCGAACCAGTTCTTCGGTATGGGCTCAACACCTTTGGCATACGCCTATGGCGCTGTGGTTACGATAGTAGTGATGGTTGCTGCAACCCTGAAAATTAAGAAGGATGTAAAGAATGGAGCCGAGATTTAACCCTACCCCCGACCAGACCTTCGAGCTGGAGGGTGGTGCAAAATATAACTTTATTAGAGCCAAGGAGCATATCGACGAACTCGACCGTTCGGGTCGCTATTCGGAGGCTTGCGAGGCACGATACCAGGGCTTTCAACTCTTGGCAGATGCACTGCCCGAGGATGAGGCTATGCCGCTAAGGTGGGAACACGCCAATAGCCGTGCAGCGATTATGATTCTCCACGGCTCGGCTATCGACCACTTCCGTATCGGCGATTTGGAGATGGCTATGGCGCAGTTGGAACTGCTCTTGGATTGCGACCCCGAAGACCACCTCGAGGCTATCAACCTCTTGGCACTCTGCTATGCGGCTGTCGAGGAGTGGGAACTCTACGACGAGGTAGAACTCGACCTTACGGATAAGGTTGCCGAGTCGGTTATCGCCCGCCTTTGGGCATCGTGGCGTAGAGATGGTGAGGTGGATAAGGGGGCGTTGTCGCTCTTGCGCTCAAGGTTTAAGCCCTATTTCGCGGAGTTCACTGCCGAGGAGCACCCCGACGATGAAAATTTTAGGCGAGATATTATGTCGGAGCGCCCATCGCAAGAGGTGCAAGCGCGCGAGTGGTGGTTGCTTACCGAGCCTCTGTGGGCAGAGTTTCCAGGGTTTATCGAAGAGCTTAAGCGATAACGAGATAGGGTCGACCTCGGTCGACCCTATTCTATTTCTGGTTGCGATACTGCTTGGGCGAGAGACCCGTGGCACGCTTAAAGTATTTGCCAAAGAAGCTCTGGTTGGGGAAGTTGAGCGACGAGGCAATCTGCTGTATGGTCATATCCGACGACTGGAGCATAGCGCGGGCATCGAGTATCACATGGTTCTCAATCCACTCGCCTGCCGAGCGACCAGTGTTCTCCTTGACGAGTTTCGAGAGGTACTTGGGCGTGATACATAGCTTGTCGGCATAGAAGCCTATCTGTCGCTCGTCGCGGTAGTGCTGGCGCACAAGCTCGATAAAGCGCTCAACGATAGAGTTCTTCTGTCCCTGTTGCATATCCTTCAGATTGTGGAACTTGCTCAGGCCGCCATAGTAGAATACGCGGATAAGGTTCTCGATAACCTGCAAGCGGAAGGGGTTCTCGCTATCCTCGGCGGCGTGGTAGAGAATCGAGAAAAACACCTTCATTGCACCCTGTATCTCTGGCGATAGCTCGCGTACAGGGTTGTTGTAGATATTCATATACTGCTGCTGCCAGCCAGGGAGGTTTACAATGTCGATAAAGCGCTTCGATAGGGCAATGGCGTAGCCCTCGAAGTTGATGCTTGCCTCGCAAATCTCGACAATCTGTCCGGGCATCAGCGTTAGCAACATTGGCGCTTCAAGCTCATACTCCTTGATATTTACCTTTATGTTGCAGTGTCCCGCTGTGGTTACGGCAATCAAGGCGTGGTTGAGTCTTTTGGGCTCTTCTCGCTTGTTTCTGAAGTTTTCCGAAGTAAACGGAATGAGCGCTAAATCCTCGTCGACGGTGATAAAGTCGTTGGGGAGTGCGCCGATGGCTAATTGTTCAATTAAGTTTTTCATATTAGTTGGTTTATGGTTAATCTGGTTTTGTGGCACAAAGTAATAAATTATATATTTGCTATACAAACCTTATTCGACCAAAAGAGTAATTTTGGTGGTATAAAAGTCTAAATGTTTATCTCTAAAACGAAAAATAGAATAAAATTTAGATATAATCACCATTTGGTGTGAAGGTGAAAAAATAGAGGATTGTTGAAAACTTGACGCCCTAATCCTTGCTCGGTCGCTACATTTTACTTACCTTTGTCATTATTATATATAGTAAGAAAAAGAAGATAAAAATAGAGTAAGATATGGCAAAATTTAGAGTTGAAGGCGGTCATCGCCTCTCGGGTGAGATTACCCCGCAGGGTGCCAAGAATGAGGCACTTCAAATTATCTGTGCAGCGTTGCTAACACCCGAACGAGTGGTGTTGCACAATGTGCCCATCATTGCCGATGTAATGCAGCTTCTGGAACTTTTGGAGGCTATCGGCGTTAAGGTTGAGCGCCTATCGGAGGATAGCTTTGCACTTACGGCAGCCGAGATTAACCTCGACTACTTGCGCACGGCAGACTACCACCAGCGTTGCCGTCGTCTGCGTGGCTCGGTGATGATGATTGGCCCGCTCTTGGCTCGCTTTGGCGTAGGTTTTATGCCCAAGCCCGGTGGCGATAAGATTGGTCGTCGTCGCCTCGATACCCACTTCCTCGGCTTCCAGAAGTTGGGCGCAAAGTTCAACTTCGACCTTAGCGACGAGTTCTATACCGTTGAGGCTGAGCGCCTGAAGGGTACATATATGCTTCTTGACGAGGCATCGGTTACGGGTACCGCAAATATCGTGATGGCGGCAGTCTTGGCTGAGGGTCGCACAACCATCTACAATGCCGCTTGTGAGCCTTACTTGCAGCAGTTGTGCAAGATGCTCAACCGTATGGGTGCCAAGATTTCGGGCATCGCCTCTAATCTGCTCACCATCGACGGCGTGGAGTCGTTGGGCGGTACGGAGCATACGATGTTGCCCGATATGATTGAGGTGGGTAGCTTTATCGGTATGGCGGCAATGACCCGTTCGGAGCTTACCATCAAGGATGTGTCGTACGACAACCTCGGCATTATCCCTGCGCAGTTTGCTCGCATGGGCATCAAGTTTGAGCAGCGTGGTGACGATATCTATATCCCCCAGCAGGACTCTTACAGCATCGAGAGCTTTATCGATGGCTCGATTATGACCATCGCCGATGCTCCGTGGCCAGGTCTTACGCCCGACCTTCTCTCTATCTTCTTGGTTGTCGCTACACAGGCGAAGGGCTCGGTGCTTATCCACCAGAAGATGTTTGAGAGCCGATTGTTCTTTGTCGATAAACTTATTGATATGGGCGCACAGATTATTCTCTGCGACCCCCACCGCGCTACGGTTATCGGCCACAACCACGAACATCCGTTGCGTGCCGCAAATATGACCTCGCCCGATATCCGTGCGGGTGTGGCTCTGTTGATTGCCGCGATGAGTGCCGAGGGTGTCAGCACCATTCAGAATATCGAGCAGATTGACCGTGGCTACCGTGCTATCGACGAGCGCCTAAATAAGCTCGGTGCAAAGATTATACGAATTAACGAATAGGTGAGATAAAAGATGTTTTTGGAAAACAACAAGCATAAGGGTTGGATTGAGGTGATTTGCGGCTCGATGTTCTCGGGTAAGACCGAGGAGCTTATCCGCCGTATGAAGCGTGCGCAGTTTGCCAACCTCAAAGTCGAAATTTTCAAGCCCTCGATTGATGTGCGCTACTCCGAGGAGGATGTGGTGTCGCACGAGGGCCACTCTATCCACTCTACACCCGTGGAGTCGGCACAGAATATTCTGCTTATGGCATCGGATGTCGATGTTGTGGGCATCGACGAGGCACAGTTCTTCGACGAGGGCATCGTCGATGTTTGCCGTCAGTTGGCAAATAGCGGTATCCGTGTTATCGTGGCGGGTCTCGATATGGACTATATGGGTGTGCCGTTTGGCCCTATGCCCGCGCTGATGGCTACGGCTGAGTATGTAACGAAGGTGCACGCAATATGTGTTCGTTGTGGCGACTTGGCGCACCACTCTCACCGCCTTACTACCGAGGATAAGCAGGTGCTGTTGGGTGCACAGGATACCTATCAGCCCATCTGCCGCCACTGTTTTAACGAACTTCTAAACAAGAAATAGAGTATGCAAAAGGCTGTTGAACAATGTGTTGAGGTGCTACGCAAAGGTGGCATCATCCTCTATCCCACCGACACGGTGTGGGGCATCGGCTGTGATGCTACAAACGAGGAGGCTGTGGCAAAGGTCTACGCCCTAAAGCGTAGCGAGGAGAAGCGCTCGATGCTCTGCTTGATGCTTAATGCCGATATGGTGGTGCGCTATGTCAATAAGGCGC
>JAGBYO010000046.1 GCA_017628735.1 Alistipes sp.
ATAAGTATCAGATGCCCGGCGAGCAAAGCCCCGATTTCTGGTTGGAGTTGTTCGACACCGAGAGTATGGAGCGTCGTGAGATAGATATGGCAAAATACAAGGAGCAGATGCTCTTTATCTGTCCCCGACCCTTCAAGAATGCAGACCGCTATGAGCGCCCCGCAAAGATGGTATGGCAGGGCGACAACGAGTCGTTCTATGTATTGCGCCAGAGCCGTGATATTCAGCGTGTTGACCTCTGCAAGGTGAGCGTGGCGACAGGCGAGGTCAAGGAGATTGTTCACGAGGAGATGGAGACCTCTATCGAGTACCGCTACCCCTTCCTCGTAAATGGTGGCAAGGAGGTTATCGAGTGGTCGGAGCGCACCGGCTGGGCACACCTCTACCGCTACTCGGATGATGGCACACTTATCAACCAGATTACCAAGGGCGATTGGCATATTAGCGATGTCCTTGGCGTAGACGATACACGCAAGGTCATCTACTTTACCGCTACTGGCTACAACAAGGAGGAGAACCCCTACTACTTGCACCTCTTCTCGGTAGGCTACGATGGTTCGGGTCTTAAGCAGCTCGACCCCACAGGCTTCAATGGTCAGTTCTCGTTGTCGGACGACTGCCGCTACTTTACCACTACCTATTCGCGTGTAGATACAGCGCCCGTAACGGAGTTGTACACCACTCAGGGTAAGCGTGTTATGGAGCTTAAGAAGGTGGATATGGAGCCTCTGTTTGCTGCTGGCTACAAGTTCCCTGAGCCCTTCGTTGTCAAGGCTGCCGATGGCATCACCGACCTCCACGGCGTGATGTACAAGCCCTACGACTTCGACCCCGAGAAGAAGTACCCCATTATCGAGTATGTATATCCCGGCCCCCAGACCGAGGCTGTTGAGCAGTCGTGGTATGGTCACCTCAACCGCACCGACCGCCTTGCTCAGATTGGCTTTATCGTAATCACCGTAGGTAATCGTGGTGGACACCCCGACCGCTCGAAGTGGTATCACAACTACGGCTACGGCAACTTGCGCGACTATGGCCTTAAGGATAAGGTTGTTGCAGCACAGCAACTCGCTGCTCGTCACTCGTTTATCGACATCGAGCGAGTAGGTATCCATGGCCACTCGGGTGGTGGTTTTATGTCTACCGCAGCTATCCTTATGTACCCCGACTTCTTCGATGTTGCCGTATCGTGCGCAGGTAACCACGACAACAACATCTACAACCGCTGGTGGTCAGAGAAGCACCACGGCATCAAGGAGGTAGAGAAGGATGGCGAGACCAAGTTTGAGTACCATATCTCGTCTAACCCCGAGATTGCATCACGCCTCAAGGGTCATCTGTTGCTCGTTCACGGCGACATCGACGAGAATGTGCATCCTGGTAATACTTTGCGTGTTGTCGATGCCCTTATCCGCTCGAACAAGCGCTTCGATATGTTGCTCTTGCCTGGTCAGCGCCACGGCTTCGGCGATATGAACGAATACTTCTTCTGGCGTATGGCAGATTACTTCGCAGAGCACCTCTTGGGTGAGCGCGAAACATCGACAGATATTCCTCAGTTAAATAACGATATTTAATCGGATTACGGATTGCGATAAATGGGGGCGGAGAGCATTTCTCTGCCCCTTTTTCGTATTGGCATATGAGATTATAGAGCTATGCGATAATCGGGCGTATTTTATATTTTGTATTCATATTCTTGGCTTC
>JAGBYO010000047.1 GCA_017628735.1 Alistipes sp.
CCACGCGCACACGCAATAATAGTTGCAAAGATAAGTAAAAAAAACGAAATAACAAAGGAAAGGAATGGATAGAGAGTTTTTAGTTATTAGTTGTTAGTTGTTAGATTAAGACGATAGGACTGTAAGACGATAAGAAAAAATCATATCGTCCTAAGGTCTTACGGTCTTAATCAAACTCCTCCCAGCCAGCACTCAGCATAATTTGTTGTCAGAGTGGTGCTAATTTGGCGCCGATAAAGAGAAAGAGCGGATGGGACATACTGGAGGTATTTCCCATTCGCTCTTTGGATTGAGGCGTCGAAGTAGCGCCACTATCACAACAAATTACACTTTGTCTTGGTCGACACAGGATAAGATAGTCTTTCGGAGGGCTTCGACTATCGAGAGCTTAACATAAGTGCGACTTACGGCAAGCGCAACACGACGAGAGGTAGCACCCTTGGCGATGCTCTTTACACGGTTGCGACGAGATAGCGGAATGAACTCCAAAGCCATCTCTGGGATGATGGTCATACACGATGTGCAATCGACCATTCGCATCAGTGCATCAAGCGAGCCAGACTCAAAATAGAAGTGCGATGGAATGTCGTGTGCAGCTTGGCAAAGTTCGAAGATTTGATCACGCATACAGTTGCCTCGACTCAATAGGATAAGGTCCTTAAAATCAATATCTTCGATACGGATATTTGAGCGCTCAAAGAGGGGGTGTGATGGCGACACATAAGCATAGAAATGGTCGCTAAAAAGGTCGTGCTCGGTGATGCCCTCACCGCAAGTTCCAGAGGCCACCAAGGCGGCATCTATACGGTCGTGTTTGAGCGCCTCGATGATGTCGGCTGTGACCATTTCGTGGATCTCCAACTCGACCTTCGGATACTCCTTTACGAAGGTGGGAATGAACTTATGAAGCAGGTAGGGAGCGATGGTCGGAATAACGCCCAAACGCATCTTGCCTGCCGTCTCGCCACGCATCTCTGCCACCGACTCACGAATGTAGTTATAGGAACGCAAAGTCTCGCGCGCCTGCTCCAAAACAACCTCACCAACGGCCGTCGGAATAATAGGCTTTTTGGTACGGTCGAGCAACACAGCGCCCAACTCCTCCTCCAACGCCTTAATCTGCATCGAGAGCGAGGGTTGCGTTACGAAACAGTGCTCGGCAGCAAGCGAAAAACTACCGCAATTAGCCACCGCCATCAAGTATTCAAGTTGGATAATAGTCATAATCGTATAAGGTAACAGGATTTACTGTGTACAAAGTTATAAAAAAAATCTATAAATACAATGCGACAGGCAAATAATAAGCAATTTTTTTGTACATTTGCGCTCTGTATCGCGCGTGTTATGCGCGATAAGAGTGTACGCCATGCGTGCACACGAATGTTTACCAACGAAATACATGATTTTATGGCAAAGATAATTCTTACCGGAGACCGCCCCACTGGCAAACTCCACCTCGGACACTTCGTAGGCTCGTTGAGCCGTCGCGTAGAGTTGCAGAACTCTGGCCTCTACGACAAAATTTTCATTATGATTGCCGATGCACAGGCCTTGACTGACAATGCCGACAACCCCGACAAGGTTCGTGAGAACATTATCGAGGTGGCGTTGGACTACCTATCGTGCGGCATCGACCCCACAAAGTCAACAATCTTCGTGCAGTCGTATGTAACGGAGCTTACCGAGCTTGCGTTCTACTATATGAACCTTGTTACGGTTCAGCGCCTTCAGCGCAACCCAACGGTTAAGGCCGAGATTCAGATGCGTGGCTTTGCCGACAACAATGGCGATGAGGAGAATCAGCAGCGCAAGGGTACTCCCGTAGGCTTCTTCACCTACCCCATTTCGCAGGCTTCGGACATCACGGCTTTCCGTGCTACGACCGTTCCCGTAGGCGAGGATCAGGAGCCTATGATTGAGCAGACACGCGAGATTGTGCATAAGTTCAACTCGGTATATGGCGAGACACTTGTTGAGCCAGAGATTATGTTGCCCACCAACGCCGCTTGCTTGCGCCTTCCTGGCACGGATGGCAAGGCAAAGATGTCGAAGTCGCTGGGCAACTGCATCTACCTCTCGGATACGGCTGAGGATGTCAAGAAGAAGGTTATGAGCATGTATACCGACCCCGACCACCTCAAGATTACCGACCCCGGCAAGGTCGAGGGCAACACCGTCTTCACCTACCTCGACGCCTTCTCTCGTCCTGAGCACTTTGCAAAGTACTGCCCCGATTATGAGAACTTGGAGGCTATGAAGGAGCACTACCGTCGTGGTGGCTTGGGCGATGTTAAGTGCAAGAAGTTGCTTATCGCCGTGTTGGAGGAGATGTTGGAGCCTATCCGTGAGCGCCGTAAGCACTACGAGCAGCATATCGAGGAGGTATACGAGATTTTGCGCCGTGGCTCGGAGGAGGCACGCAAGGCTGCTGCCGAGACCTTGCACGATGTGCGTAACGCTATGCGCATCAACTACTTCGAGGACAAGGAGCTTATCGCTCGTCAGGCTGCAGAGTACCGCAAATAAGAGATTTAAGAACGAATATCGCGCAAAATGAAGCGATTAGAAGCAAATATCAAGGAGAGCATCTATCAGGGCTACCTCTATCTAACCCACCGCCTCACGAACTCTCAGGCGATGGCCATATTGGCTATCATCGTGGGTTTGTGTGCGGGTATCGGAGCCTTTATCTTCAATACGCTACTCCACGCCATCACGCATCTGCTCACCTCGTGGACACCAGTCGACCAGGCGCAGTGGATGTACTTGGTATACCCCGCTATCGGTATCATCCTCGCCACGCTATTCGTAAAGCATATCGTCAAGGACGGCATCTCGGAGGGTGTTACGCGAGTGCTGTACGCTATGTCGCGTAAGGACTCACGCATTGCGGGCCACAACTGCTGGACATCTATCGTGGGTGGTGCTACAACCATCGGCTTTGGTGGTTCGGTGGGTCCCGAGGCACCTATCGTCTTGACGGGTGCTGCCATAGGCTCGAATATCGGTAAGCTCGCACGCCTCAACTACAAGAACATCACCCTGCTGCTATGTTGCGGTGCTGGTGCTGCGGTGGCTGCGGTCTTCAAGGCGCCTATCACGGGTGTGGTCTTTGTGCTTGAGATTTTGATGCTCGACATCACCTCGAAGTCGATTATCCCGCTGCTTATCGCCTCGATGACAGCGACGATTATCTCACTCTCGTTGCACGGTTTCTCGCCCATTATCGCCGTATCGCTCGATGCCGATGATATGTTCCAGGTGGCGCAAATACCCCTCTTCGTGCTATTGGGCTGCTTCTGTGGTGTTATGGCCTACTACTTCACC
This sequence comes from Alistipes sp., assembly GCA_017628735.1. GTDB lineage: Bacteria > Bacteroidota > Bacteroidia > Bacteroidales > Rikenellaceae > Alistipes. The sequence continues at coordinate 3,328 of JAGBYO010000047.1, forward strand.
TCGGTGAACTCGAAGGTGGGTGGCTTCTACAACCGCATCACACAGCAGTGGCGCAAGTGGCTATATGCGGGTATCTCGCTCGGTATATTGATTTTCATCTTCCCACCCCTCTATGGTGAGGGTCACGACAGCTTTGTGGGCTTGATGCACGGCAACACTCAGCAACTATTCAACAACACGCTATTCTACACCCTTAGCGATGCTGACTGGTTCTTGATTATCTACCTTATCGCCGTGATGCTCTTCAAGGTGGTGGCTATGGCAACGACAAATGCTGCTGGCGGTGTCGGTGGTACATTCGCACCCTCGTTGTTCGTAGGTGCCTTTGCGGGCGCTACCTTGGCTGTTATCTGTCGCACGGTATTTGGTTGGGATATCTCGATTACCTCGTTCACCTTGGCAGGTATGGCAGGTGTGATGTCGGGTGTGATGAAGGCACCTTTAACCTCGATATTCCTTATCGCCGAGCTCTCGAATGGCTACGGCCTCTTTATCCCGCTGATGATCGTATCGTGTATGTCGTTTGCCGTGAACTATGGTCTCGACCGCGACTCTATCTACACCAAGCAGCTGCGTATGCGTGGTGAGTTGCTTACACACGACAAGGACTCTTCGGCATTCGTATTCTTGCGCCTCGACGAACTTATGGAGACCGACTTTGTACGCCTTCGTGAGAATATCACCTTGGGCGATGTGGTAAATATCATATCGAGTGCCCGCCGCAATATCTTCCCCGTGCTGGATAATCAGGGTCGTTTGCTCGGCATCGTGCAGCTCGATGACCTACGCCGTGATATGTTCAACCGCGATAAGTGGTCGCGCTCGATTATGCACTATATGATTCAGCCGGCGGATAAGATTTTGGAGCACGAGATGATTCAGAGCATTATGCCTCGCTTCGAGCAGGGCAACACTTGGATGCTCCCCGTGGTGGATAAGGAAAACCGCTATTTGGGCTTTATCTCGAAGTCGCGCATCTTGAACTCATACCGCGAGGCGCTGGTAAATGTTTCACAGGCAGACTAAAATTTAAAAAAGGTAATTTGAAAAATTGATATACTTATGGCATTACAATGTGGAATTGTAGGACTACCCAATGTTGGTAAGTCGACACTCTTTAACTGTTTGTCGAATGCGCGTGCGCAGGCGGCAAACTTTCCGTTCTGTACTATCGAGCCCAATGTGGGCGTTATCACCGTGCCCGATGAGCGCCTTACGAAGCTTGTCGAGATTGACAACCCCAAGCGTGTGGTGCCCACCACCATCGAGATTGTCGATATTGCAGGCTTGGTGAAGGGTGCATCGAAGGGCGAGGGCTTGGGTAACAAGTTCTTGGCAAATATCCGTAACACCAACGCCATTATCCATGTGTTGCGTTGCTTCGAGAACGAGAACATCACCCATGTAGATGGCACGGTAGACCCTGTGCGCGACAAAGGCATCATCGACACCGAGCTTCAGCTCAAGGACCTCGAGACCATCGAGAACCGTATCGGCAAGTGCCAGAAGCAGGCTACGGCGGGCGACAAGAACGCTAAGCGCCAGTACGACATCTTGTGTCGCTACAAGGAGGCGTTGGAGCAGGGTCTATCGGCGCGTACCGTGGAGCTTACGGCAGAGGAGCGCAAGACGGTGTGGGATTTGAACCTACTCACCGACAAACCCGTGCTCTATGTCTGCAATGTAGACGAGGCATCTGCCGTTAAGGGCAATGCTCACACCGAGGCTGTGCGTGCGGCTATCGCCAACGAGCACGCCGAGATGCTTATCGTGGCGGCGAGTGCCGAGGCCGATATTGCCGAGTTGGAGACCTTCGAGGAGCGACAGATGTTCCTTCAGGATATGGGTCTTGAGGAGTCGGGCGTAAGCCGTCTTATCAAGGCTGCCTACCGTCTGCTCGACTTGCAGACATTCTTCACTACGGGTGCTGACGAGAGCCGTGCTTGGACCTTCCGTCGTGGTATGAAGGCGCCCGAGACTGCGGGTATCATCCACACCGACTTTGAGCGTGGATTCATCCGTGCCGAGGTTATCAAGTATGCCGACTATGTAGAGCTTGGCTCTGAGCGTGCTTGCCGTGATGTAGGTAAGATTGGCATCGAGGGCAAGGAGTATGTCGTAGAGGATGGCGATATTATGCACTTCCTCTTCAATGTCTAACCACTAATACAACTAACGACTATGGATAAGTTGTGGAAATATATCATCTTTGCTTCGGCCATCGTGCTTGCAGCAATAGTACTCTCGGCAGCCGTAACACAGCGCTATCGCATCAACAACGGCACTATCGCCGTTACAGGCTTGGGCGAGACGGAGTTTACCTCGGACCTTATCGTTATCGAGGGTAAGATTGAGGCCGAGAACTACGATGCTGCCGTAGCATATCACAACCTCGAGGAGCACCGCAACCGCATCGTCGAGTTCCTAACATCAAAGGGCGTTGCGGAGGAGGCTATCTCGTTCGATATGCCCTACACTGCGGAGCTTACACGCTCGGTATACGAGAATGGCGACTATGTAGGTCAGCAGTTTGCGGGCTACAACATCGAACAGTCGTTCACCATCGAGTCAAACGATGTAGACACAACCGAAGATGCAGCGCGTGAGCTACCCTCGCTTATTGCCGAGGGTCTAAAGATCCGCGTATACAACCCTATGTATTACTATTCGGGCTTGGAGGATGTCAAGCTCTCGCTGTTGGCTGCTGCTGCGGCAGATGCCCGTGAGCGTGCGCAGAACATCGCCGAGAGCTCGGAGGCTATGCTCGGCGAGTTGAAGATGTCGCGTGCTGGAGTCTTCCAGATTACCGCTGCTACGGGCGACGAGGAGTTCTCGGCAGGTGGCTCGTTCAACCTTTCATCACGCGAGAAGAAGGCGCGCGTAACGGTGCGTTCGGAGTTTAAGATTAAGACCGTAAAATAACATTAAGATACTATGTCAAGAGAAGTAAGAGTGCGTTTTGCACCAAGCCCCACGGGCCCGTTGCACATCGGTGGTGTGCGTACAGCCCTCTATAACTACCTTTTTGCTCGTCGCCACGGCGGTAAGATGTTGTTGCGTATCGAGGATACCGACTCGCAGCGTTTCGTTCCCGGTGCCGAGGAGTATATTATCGAGTCGCTCAAGTGGTGCGGCATTGAGATTGACGAGGGCGTTGGCGTTGGTGGCCCTCACGCCCCCTATCGCCAGAGCGAGCGCCGTGAGATATATTTGAAGTATGCTACACAGCTTGTCGATGCTGGCTGGGCATACTACGCCTTCGACACCCCCGAGGAGCTTGATGCTCTTCGTAAGGAGGCAGAGGAGGCGGGCAAGACCTTTGCCTACAACTACGAGGTACGCGAGAAGTTGCCCACATCGCTCTCACTCCCGAAGGAGGAGGTCGAGGCACGCATTGCGCGTGGCGACCAGTGGGTTGTGCGCTTCAAGATGCCCGAGAACGAGGTTGTGGCAATGGACGACCTTATCCGTGGCCATGTTGAGGTCAACACCTCGACCCTCGACGATAAGGTGCTCTATAAGTCGGCAGATGCTCTGCCCACCTATCACCTTGCCAACATCGTCGATGACCACCTTATGGAGGTGTCGCATGTAATCCGTGGCGAGGAGTGGTTGCCCTCGTTGCCCTTGCACTATTTGCTCTATCGTGCCTTCGGCTGGGACGACACACGCCCCGAGTTTGCTCACCTTCCCTTGTTGCTAAAGCCTACGGGTGGCGGTAAGCTCTCGAAGCGTGATGGCGACAAGATGGGCTTCCCCGTATTCCCACTCTTCTGGCAGTCGCCCACAACAGGCGATACTGCGCGTGGCTATCGTGAGGATGGCTACCTTGCCGAGGCATTTATCAATATGCTTGCTCTGCTTGGCTGGAATCCTGGCACAGAGCAGGAGATATTCTCTATGCAGGAGCTTATCGACTCCTTCTCGCTCGACCGCGTATCGAAGGCTGGTGCTCGCTTCCAGCCCGACAAGGCAAAGTGGTTTAATGCACAATATATGCACAACCTCTCGGATGAGCAATTGGCCCCCATTATGCAGCCTATCCTCAAGGCTCACGGCATCGAGACCTCGGATGAGTTGGCAGGCAAGGCAGCGGACATTATGAAGGAGCGTATGACGCTTACAACAGATATGTGGGATCTCACCTCGTTCTTCTTCGTTGCTCCCACCGAGTATGATGAGAAGCTTACAAAGAAGCAGTGGAAGGGCGAGAATCCAGCAATGCTTGCGGAGTTGCGCTCTGTGTTGGAGGCTATCGATGACTTCTCGAAGGAGAATACCGAGGCAGTAGTTCGTGCTTGGATTGAGGCCAAGGGCATTGCGTTGGGTCAGGTGATGAACACCTTGCGCCTTGCGTTGGTAGGTGCTGGCAAGGGCCCCGGAATGTTCGATGTTACGGAGTTTATCGGCAAGGCAGAGTGCTTGAAGCGTATCGACAACCTTATTAATAGTGTAACACCTGCTGAATAATGGATATTTTACAGCATATTTGGGGCTCTACGCCCGAGGGTGAGGGCATCATCCTCTACACTATGCGCAATAGCCGTGGCTCGGAGGTTCAGCTCTGCAATATTGGCGCTTCGATTGTAAGCGTTAAGTTTGCCGACCGTGATGGCAATATCGAGGATGTGGCACTCGGCTACAAGGAGCCCACATCGTATATCGGTGATGGCGCAGCAAGTGGCAAGAGCGTAGGTCGTGTGGCGGGTCGTATCGCCCGTGGCCACCTCGTAATCGACGATGTGGAGTACCGCCTCGAGGTAAACAATGGCCCTAACCACCTCCACGGTGGCTCGAAGGGCTTTGCCAACCGCTACTGGGAGGGTCGTGTCGAGACCAACCGTGTGGTATTCAGCTACATCGCCGAGGATATGGAGCAGGGCTACCCTGGTGAGTTGGTTGTCGAGGCTGTTTACGACTTCGACGACGAGGACAACCTCGAGATTACCTACCTCGCTAAGTCGAACAAGAACACGGTGGTAAACCTTACAAACCACCTCTACTGGAATCTTCACGGCGAGGGCTTGGATAAGACAATCCTCGACCACGAACTAAAGCTCAACTGCTCGAAGGTTTTGGAGATGGATATCGTGCAGATACCTACGGGCAAGTTGCTCGATGTTAAGGGCACAGCGCTCGACTTTACCGATTGGCGTGAGTTTGGCCGTGAGATAGACTCGGAGTTCAACAATATCCGCAATTTCCGTGGCTACGACCACTGCTTCGTGGTGGATGGCTACGAGAAGAATATCCTAAAGGAGGTTGGCGAGTTGCGTTGCAAGGCTACGGGTCGTAAGGTTACGGTGCTATCGTCACAGCCCGCAGCGGTGCTTTATACTGGCAATTGGCTCTCGGGCGGCTGTCCTAAGACCAAATCGGATAAGTACTATGCCGACTATGCTGGTGTGGCTATCGAGTGCCAGGCATACAGCGATGCCGTAAACCACCCCGAGTTCCCATCTATCTATCTTAAGGCCAACGAGCTGTACTGCAACAAGATAGTCTTTAAGTTGGGACAGTGTTAGAGTTGTTAGTTATTAGTTATTAGAATAGATACATAGAGGTTATTGGCTAAAAAATACAAACTTCTAAAAACTAATAACTAAAAGCTTATTTAAGAGCAAAGATTTTTTCATTCTTTGCTCTTTTTTCTTATCTTTGTTGCCAAAATAGAAATAGTCCATGAACCTAAAACTTTAAAAATGAACAAATTCTTTTTAATACCCCTTATTGCCGTGGTGCTTACCGCGTGCGTAAAGGATAATCTTGGCGATATTCCTGCGGAGCAGAAGCCTAGCGACAAAATTCACAACTGGAGCGAGAGCGCAGCTAAGGGTCGCCTTATGGTACGCTTAGCCGAGGGCGTCGAGGAGATTGATGCCAAAGGCATCGCGCTCGATATCGAGCCTCTATTCCCCACCTCGACAGGCTCAGCTAAGCTCGACCGCTGGCACCTTGTCCACTTTGACAAGTCGTTAGACCTACGCACCGTAGCCGAGGCGATAGCCCAAGACGGTGGCGTTGAGCGTGTGGAGTACGACATCAAGATAAAGCGCATCGTAAGCGAGGCAGAGCCTATGCCCACAATGCGCCCCGAGCCTACTCGCTCTGTGGAGCTTCCGTTCGACGATCCCGAGCTACCCTATCAGTGGCATTACTATAACGATGGCTCGCTCTCGGACTATGCCAACTATCCCGAACAGTGCTTGGTAGGTGCCGACATCAACCTACTCAATGCCTGGAAGTATACGGCTGGCGATAACCGCGTAATCGTGGCGGTTATGGACGGCGGTATTATGACAGACCACCCCGACCTCGAGGCCAATATGTGGGTAAACGAGGCGGAGAAAAATGGTCTTGAGGGTATCGATGACGATGGCAACGGCTATGTCGACGACATCAATGGCTACAACTTCGTCTCGGACTCGGGCGCTATCACGGCCGATGACCACGGCACACATGTGGCAGGTACTATCGGCGCAGTCAACAACAATGGCTATGCCGTATGCGGTATCGCTGGTGGTACAGGCAACAATGATGGCGTAAAGATAATGTCTATCCAGATTTTTGAGGGCGAGGAGAGCTGTTATCAGCATCAGATAGCGCGTGGTTTCCAATATGCTGCCGACAATGGCGCTATTCTTATCAACAACTCGTGGGGCTACGACCCTGCAAGCTACACCTCTGATAATGAGTTTGAGCAGTGGGACTCAGTATTGAAGAACGCTATCGACTACTTCCAGTCGAATGCTTGCTTGGATGGCGTTATGGAGGGTGGCGTAGCAATCTTTGCTGCGGGCAACGAGATATACCCTCAGCCATGCTACCCAGGAGCTTACCACGAGTATGTCTGCGTTACGGCTATGTCATCTAACTACACTGCAGCCTACTACACCAACTACGGTCCTGGTTGCAATGTTGTTGCTCCTGGTGGCGATGCCAACTACGGCACACTCTTCTGCATATCGTCGACCTCTATCGACCTTACTTGGGGTTATGAGTATATGCAGGGCACATCTATGGCGACGCCCCATGTTACGGGTTGTGCCGCCTTGGCGCTCTCGTACGCTCTAAAGCAGGGCTATACCCTTACACCCGACTACCTGCGCACACTTATTCAGACCTCGGTGCACGATATCAACACCTACCAAACAGGCACCAAGCGATGCTACGACTATACGCAGGGCTCATACTATAATATGGATCTTGCGCCATACGCCAAGAAGCTCGGCTCGGGATATATCGACGCCCACTTGCTCCTTATGCAAATGGACTCTACGCCCTGCCTCTACTTCAAGACAGGCGTAGCAGCGTTGCTCTCGCTCGATGAGTACTTTGGTGGTGGCTCTGTGGACTTAACCTATCAGGGTTGCGAGGTCTCTGACGAGGTGCGTGATGCACTTGGCATGCAGGGCAGACCCCGCATCGAGAATGGCATGCTCTCAATCCAGTGCAACAACCCTGGCTCTGGTCGCATCAAGGTTAAGGCTATCATCGGTGGCGACATCGTTGGTGGTGGTGATGTAATGGGTGGCATGGTTGTAGAGCGTGAGTTTGAGTTGGTTGTTCGTGGTGCAAAGGCCGAGAATGGCGGATGGTTGTAACATCAAAGAGTGTGTATTATGAAACGATACCTATATTTATTATTAGCAACCGTCGTGGCATTCACATCGTGCGAAAAAATATTTCAAACGGAGACAACCCCCGATGTGGTATGGTGCTTCAGTAGCGTAGAGGTTGAAACTACCGAGAATAGCGCTACGGTAAATGCAGTAAAGCCCTATATTACTATTGATGGCGTCAAGGAGGAGGGCGTGGATATCTATCTCAAGTTCTGGGAGGATGGCAACGAGGAGGGGCACATCATTATCAATGAGTTTGAGGAGATGGGCGACCATATAATCTTCACTATCAACGACCTTGCCCCAGCAACCCACTACTTGGGTGGCATCGTTGTGAGTGGCGAGTATGGCGGCGAGATAAGCAGCATCTTCCCCATCACAACCAAGGAGCATACGCCCAAGTGCGAGATAGCCTACACTGTAGATGTCGATGCTAAGGGCATTATGGCGACCATTACGCTTAGCAATGTTAGCTACCTTGTCGATGGCGAGGCTCAGGAGATTGAGAGTGTTAAGTTGGAGTATGCCCGTAAGCGCTCAGACCTTGAGTGGATTGAGGTAGATATGACGGGCAAAGAGAGTGTAAGACTTCCCGAAGAGGGTGGCGCATATCTTGACGAGAGTAGCACTTATCTCTACCGAATAACTATCACACCCAATGGCAATTATGAGCCAATAACCTCGACCGAGAGCGAGTTTAAGACCGAGTATGCCGAGGTTACGGCAGAGCTTTCGAAGCCCAATGTGGCTATCATAGGCGACAATATCGAGGTTGTGGTCGAAAGTGTCAAGGTGTGGTTTGATGGCGTGGAGCGCCCCGACTACTACGCTTTGGAGTACTTTGTATACTATCGTGAGACGGGTGGCGAAACGGCTTATTGGGAGAACAAGGCCGAGGTTGAGCTCACCAACGGTGGTATAAGCCTCTCGCTCGCCATATCATCTTTCGATAAGGGCAAGGAGTATGAGTTTGCAGGTGCTGTCGAGGCGGGTGCCGAGCATAAGGTGCGCCTGTCGGAGATTGTAACAGTCACAATCCCCAATAGCGACGAGCCGACACCTCCAACACCTCCTGTAAGTGGCGAAGCCGACACCTCGACAATTGCAGGTAGTTGGCACCTAACCGAGTGGCGTGGCGAGATGCCGTCGTTCGATGTATACCTCTCGATTAGCGAGGATGGTGTTGTAACGCTCTACCAGCGTCTCGAGAGCCGAGAGTGGGAGTTATTTTATAGCGTTGTAAGCTACGAGAACAACACTATCTCGGGCGAGTATAGCGACGGCGTAGCATGGGGTGCATCATATAGCGTAGCGCTCGAAGGCGATACGATGACTTGGACCGACACCGTAGACCCTACCGACACATCGGTATATACCCGAGCTGAACTCCCAATAATTACGGCCACAACGACTACACGAGCTGAAAGTGGCGTTGGTTTCCTTTAGTAGTCATATCTAAACAAGGACAAAGATTGAAACAGAGAGTATATACAGAGCCTACAATAGAGCTTATCTATGTAGCGGTAGAGAGTGGATTTACGCTCTCGTCAGGTGATGAGTGGGGTCGTCCAGGTGAGACTCCTACTGAGAATGATTTTGGCGAGTTCTAACCCAAGGTGCTGCTTTTATGAAAAAGATACTATTAATAGTGCCATTCGTAGCACTTTTGGTGCTTGGTTGTAGTAGCGAAGATGTTAATATCTCAGCAGTAGAGCCTACTACTACCATCGAGGTTGTCGCAGACATCAAGGATAGTCGCACCTACTATGATGGCTCGGCTATTCATTGGGCAGATAGTGGCGAACAGCTCAACATTCTCTACTATGACGATGACAATAGCTTGTCAATAAGCCAGACTCCCACACACACTAATTATATCATCGACTCGGAGGGTCGCATTAGGTTTACTGCTGACTTTACGACGACAAATGGCGCAACACGCTATACGCTGGGAGCATTCTACCCATACGCCTATCAGACAAATAACTCATCTATGAGCATTGACATCGCTCAAGAGCAGAGCCCATCTGCCGATAGCTACGACCCAGCGAGCGATATCCTTGTATCAAAACAACCCATTGTAGTTGAGGGCATACCCGAGAGTGTAAAGTTAAGCTTTGCCCGCATGGTGGCATTTGCCAAGATGACCCTCAAGGGTATCGGCGAAGGCGAGATTATTGAGAAAGTTATCTTCTCATCATCGGCAAAGCCCGCAGGTTGCGTAGAGTTCAGTGTACTCGACCCTTCGCCCGTGGAGAGTGCTAAGTGGCACAATAGCTACGAGGATATTACCATCATCCGCGATAATTGGATTGCAACAGGCGAGGATGTTGTATGGATGACAACCATTCCTACCGACCTTAGCAACACAGATTTTAGCGTAACCGTCGTTACAGATAAGCATACTTACTCCAAGAGCGTTGACCTTGCAGGCAAGAGCCTTAACTTCAAACGCGCCGAGATTGCAAAGTTTAGCGTCACACTTCAACAAGTGGATATCGCGGGTAACTGGCACTTAACCGAGTGGCGAGGTGCAGAGCCCTCGTTTGATGTATATATGTCGATAGATAATGCCTACGGTGTTACTCTATGGCAACGAATCGAGAGTCGTGAGTGGCAACGATATGAGAGTAGTGCAACATTCGCAAATGGAATAATCTCTGGCTTATATAGCGATGGCGTAGCGTGGAGTACATCATATAGCGTAGCAGTAGATGGCGAAACGATGACTTGGACCGACACGGTAGATTCTACCGATATATCGGTATATACTCGTTCTGTCATTCCCGATAGTCTACCCACAACGATAACTGAAGAGACACGCACAGCTTTGGCAGAGCGTTTCTTGTAGCGGACAACTAAAATAAAATAACAATA
>JAGBYO010000004.1 GCA_017628735.1 Alistipes sp.
ATATTGATGGAGATAAGATGACACTCCATGCGCGTAATCCTAAATATGGAGATATCGTACTCAACTTAGATACAGACCAATTTAGTGCTGCTAATATCATTGGTATCTTCCGCAAGAATTTCACCTCGTCGTACTCACAGATGGAGGCAGTGCGCCAAAAGAAGGATGAACAGATTGATCAGTTTTTGGCAAATAACTCCAATCTTATAGAGGAGATACAGCGACGAGGTGAAAGAGTCGATAGACTCATCGACAAGCTAATGGAAGATAACTAAGATTAAAGAGAAGGTGGCCTACTATAACTATATAGCAATTTGATCGTATTACATACGATAAGCTATTAACGCATAGCTTTATGTGTCTTATTCACTACCCGCACACATTGAGATGATGAGCTTCCTCGGTATGGGTAACAACCCTATGGTTGGTGCAACTGTGGCTATTGCAGTAGCTATCCAGCAGGCAATGAACTAATTTGCCGTGAAAAGCCACAATCTGCGGCACCAAACTCAACTCCCCGAATGGGTAATACGCACAAGTATAACCCATCCGGGGAGTTCTCATTTGGCACCACATCTTACGACTTTTGACGACAAATTACCGTCCATCGCTCGTTTCGCAAAATAAGGCAGACATCTACAGCCCCTCAATTACATCAATCAGCTCCGAGATATGGCCGATAACGGCATCGGCATTTGCCGCGATTAGCTCCCGACGAGTGGCGTTGCCATAGCTTACGCCCACTGCACGCACCCCTGCATTATGTGCCATCTCGATATCGACGGGCATATCGCCCACAACGAGCGCCTCCGAAGGCTCGACGCCATAGTGTGCAAGGGTCATAAGCACAGGCTCGGGCTCGGGTTTATGGCGTGTAACATTGTCGGAGCCAAGCACATAGTCGAAATATTGCGCAACGCCCATATTCTTCAAAAAGAGCAGCAACGATGGCGATGAGCGTGACGATGCGATGCTCATCTTTATATCCATTGCCGCCAGTCGAGCAAGGGCATCCCCTACACCAGGGAAGAGATTGGGCGATAGCTCCTCGATGCTCTGGTAGAAGATATCGCGGTAGGTTGCGACACACTCCTTCGCCTCGTCGCGCGACATCGTTGGGTACATACTCAAGAAACTATCCTCGAGCGTTAGACCGATAGTCGAGGCGCAGGTCGCCTCATCGCGCAACTCCAAGCCACGCAGCTGCATAGTACGGCGCAGCGTAACGACAATATTGTGGCGGGTATCGCCGAGCGTACCATCGAAATCGAATATTACAATCCTTGGTTTCATACCCCAAAGATACGAAATTTAGGGGAAAGCACCGCTAAATAAAGGATATTTTCTGCCACTTGCCCGACGACGATGCCGAGAGCTCCTTTTCGACAATGCCCGTCAGCGCATCGGCAATATCGTCGTGGCGGTTGGATCGGACATTGCGCCTAAAAGTTGTAAGATGGGCATACGCCTCTGGCCACCTAAGGTGCCACCCTCGCGGAAAGCGCAGGGCATGGACAACGGTGGCCGAGTTCGACAAGATGCGCGCCTCCTTATTGCCATTTTGGTGAAACCACTCGACCTTAACATGCGGGGCAAGGCGCTGAACAGAGCGGGCAAAGCCTCGGCCACCGTTGTTGCTCTCGATATATGCACGGCGGGTATCGTTGCGCATAAGCATCTCGGCAACAAGCCTTTCTGTTGTCTCCATAGCCTCTTGCGTATAGACCATATCGGTAATGTAGACTATGCCATCGGTATCGACAGCGTACGCCACCGAGGCGAGGTAGTCATCGCCAGTATCGGCGGTGTCGGTATAACTTGCTCGGGCAACAATATCGCGGGGCAGAGTGTCGTACTCACGAAAGGCATCGCCATAGAGCAAACCTTCGCGTGTGGAGGGGTGACCCTGATACATCGCCTCGAAGCGCACAGGGTCTAATTGGCGCTTGCTACGCAGAAGCGCTACACTCTGCTGTGCCTCCCACAGCGCCTCACCCTCCACGCGAGGGTCAATCTCGGTGGGCGGTGAGGCCTTAAGTGCCTCGAAGTTAAGGTATAGCCACTCGCCATCCTCCACCTTGTCAATATCACTCCACGACTGCAACATTCGGCATCGCTCCGTGCGCATAAGCTCGCCGATAAGGTCCTCTTCGTGCCAGCGCGTAAAGACTATCAGCTCACGCGAGGTGTTGTGCATACGGGTGCGCACCACCGAGGTATACCACTCCCAGCAGTTTGTTCGCACCACAGGCGACTGCGCCTCCATAGCATCTTTGTAGAGGTCGTCGAGGATAAAGCAGTCGACACGATTTCCCGTTAGCGAGCCTTCACGACCCACCGAGATAAGCTCGCCCTTACGGCCGATAATCTCCACCTCGTCGGATGTGCGGATATAGCCTGCAGGCTTCGTGCCCTGCTTGATGGTTGTATCGGGGAAAATCTCAGCATACTCCCTCGACTCGATAATGCGCTGCACACGGCGGTTGAACTTCGAGGCCAAGGTACCCGAATAGGAGGCGATGGCTATACGGCTATCGGGGTCGAGGCCGAGCATATAGGCGGGAAGTAGCGTTGTAGCACCTACACTCTTGCCGTGTTGCGGAGGCACGGATACGATAAGTTTTTTAATCCGCCCCGTAGCGTAGGCCTCCAATATATTATAATAGGTGCGATGGAAGGGCGTAAACTCCAAAAAGGGATAGACCCTCTGGGCGAAGTCGATAAATGAGCAAGCCTCTGCCTGCTCCGTTAAATTTTGCTTTTTCATAGTCTAAGAATTTTGTGCCGACAACCCCGATGCGGGCGATAGGATTGGTCGGCAACCGATGGGGAAGGCATCGCTTCATAAGGTTGGATAGGCCCATCGTCAAGGTTTTAACAGTTTGATTTAGAGTGCAATTGCAAGCATTTCGCGAAACGAGAAGTCGTTCAAAATCTCCTCGCCACCCTCGGTGGTATGAAACTCCCACCACACGGGAACAATGCGGTCGACAGGCTGTAACGAACTACCCTCTTGAGCCTTGCCTCGATGCACCACAACGGTGCAGATAAGCGAGCAGAAGGTGTCGCCATAGGTCAAATCAACACGCCCTGAGAAGAACTCTCGTTGCCCAATTTGCACCATCAAACTCTCGAAAACCTCAAGGTAAAGTTTAGAAGAGATTGTGTACATAGTTGATTTTTTGGTAATAAAGTGTAAAATAATTTGCAGAACAAAATAAATTGCTTAACTTTGTAGTGCAAATATAAGTTCAAAAACTTGTTTTGTCAAGTGTCTGGTATAAATTTTTAACATAAATTTTCTTTATATGATGACCATAGGCGAGCGTATTCGACTTATACGCAAACAGCTCAATCTCACGCAAGAGCAACTTGCTCAACGACTTGGCATCGGCAAGGCAGCCCTTTCTATGATCGAGACAGGCAAGGCAGGCTTCTCGACACGCAACAAGAATATATTGGTTCAAGATTTGAATGTTAATCCCGAATGGATTGAGTCGGGCAAGGGCAAGATGTTTAATGCCGACCCCGACCTTACGGCCTACACCCACCGCACCGACAACTCGTTGCCGTTGCAGAGCGTGCCCCTCTACTCTATCGAGGGCACGGCAGGTCTTGTGCCTCTGTTTGCCGACCAGACCGAGGCTAAGCCCGTGAACTACATTCACATCCCGAATTTGCCCAAGTGCGATGGTGCTATCTACATTGTTGGCGACTCGATGTACCCCTTGTTGAAGAGTGGCGATATTGTTCTTTATAAGCAACTTAGCGATGTACGCGATGTCTTTTGGGGCGATATGTATCTACTCTCGATTGATATCGACGGCGAGGAGTATATCACAGTAAAGTATGTTCAGAAGTCGGAGCATGAGGGCTATGTGAAGCTTGTTAGCCAGAATCAGCACCACGCCGACAAGGAGGTCGAGGTGAGCCGCATCCGCGCCATTGCGCTAATCAAGGCCTCGATTAGAATGCACACCATCGGGTAGATGAGAGTTGTTAGTGATTAGTTTTTAGTTGTTAGCTCTTTCCCTAAACTCACTAAATTTCGAGTCCTATCCTGGGCACAAAAAAAGAGTTACCCTTACGGGTTGCACTTTTTCGGCGGTGAATTATTTTTACCGCCGAATTTGTTTATAAACAAGATATCATTCTTTTGTATTGTGAAACGACCTTGCTTGTAAAATCGATTGAACTCTAATTTATCTTTGGCGGTAGTATTCTATGTAGTCTAAAATAGGGTCCATTACAAGTGCGACATATAATATTGCCTATTTTTAATTTTCTGCTGAAAATATTTCATTTTTCTCTTGACTCGTCCCTAAGGGCATATATTAACTTTGCACTCGTTAGCAAATGAATCGTACGATTATGAGTAAATTAACAAAGTTAAAAATCGGAGAGTTCTCAAAGATGATGCAAGTAACAGTTAAGACTCTGCGCCACTACGAACAAAAAGGGTTGCTATTTCCCTGCGAAGTAGACGAGTGGACAGGCTATCGTTATTACAACGTCGAGCAAATGCAGCGGTTGGGCACCATTCGTAGACTCCAGCGACAAGGTTTCACGCTCGAAGAGATCAAAGAACTATTAGAGGATGGTGCGCAGATGCCAAGCATTGACCAGCTGATTCAAAAGATAGAGGAGACAGAGCGACAATTGCAACTGCTGATGGAGCGCCGTAGTCAATTGCTTAAATGGGTGGACTCTCAAAAACAGATCAAAAAAATGGAAAAATTTAGTATTCAAGCCTTGCCCGAGATTATTGTTGCAAGCCATCGTGAAGTGATTTCTAATTACGCTGCTCTTGGACAACTATGTGTAGAGACAATTGGCCCCGAAATGCACCGCCTCGGATGCAAATGTACAGAGCCAGGCTATTGCTTTACCATTGAGCACAACAAAGAGTATCGCCCCACTGACATTGACATCGAGTATTGCGAA
>JAGBYO010000048.1 GCA_017628735.1 Alistipes sp.
GACCACGAACTGGAAGACCGATACGGTGACGGATTCCACGGTAGCAACCGATATCCATCAAACGCTTAATGTTCAACTGTACGAGCGAACGAGCCTCACCCTCAACCTTGATATCACGGCTTACGCCTACGTTATCGAGGATCTTCTGCGCTGTTGAACGACCAATACCATAGATATAGGTCAAGCCGATCTCACCACGCTTATTTTTTGGTAAATCAACACCTACTATACGTGCCATAAATTACTTTTCTTTAATTCTGTTTGTTAAAACTAAAAATTATCCCTGGCGCATTTTGAACTTAGGATTCTTCTTGCAGATGACATAGAGCTTGCCCTTGCGTCGTACAATCTTGCAATCCTCGCTTCTCTTCTTAATTGATGCTCTTACTTTCATAACCGAAGCATTCTTAATTATTTGTACCTAAAAGATATTCGACCCTTACTCAAGTCGTAAGGTGTCATTTCTACTTTTACCTTATCTCCGGGCAAGATTTTGATGTAGTGCATACGCATCTTACCTGAGATATGAGCCGTGATAACATGTCCGTTATCCAATTCCACACGAAACATTGCGTTCGACAACGCCTCGATGATGGTTCCGTCTCGTTCAATAGCAGTCTGTTTTGCCATAAGATTAGTTGTTAATAGCCTCTTCGATGATACTAAAATCCGTTAAAATATCGGGACCCTCTTTGCCCACAGCCACTGCGAACTCAAAGTGCGCCGCCGGCTTACGGTCCTTGGTGCGGACAGTCCAACCATCACGCTCAAAGACCACTCTGCGGTCCCCCATCGTAATCATCGGTTCGATGCAGATTACCATACCCTCTTTCAATAATGGTCCTCTGCCGCGTGCGCCGTAGTTGGGTACGCCAGGCTCCTCGTGCATCTTTCTGCCGAGGCCATGACCCTCCAACTCTCGCACCACGCCGTAGCCGAAGCTCTCGGCGTAATCCTGCACAGCGGCCGATATATCGCCTACGCGATTACCCGCCTTGGCCTGTGCTGCACCCCTGCGAAGAGCCTCTTTGGTGACATCCAAGAGCTGTCGAACCTCGTCGCTGACATCTCCCACGGCAAATGTATATGCCGAATCACCAACAAACCCCTTCATAACGGTGCCTAAGTCGACCGATACGATGTCGCCATTCTTGATGACATAATCCGACGGAATACCGTGCACCACATTCTCGTTAACCGAGATGCAGGCAGACGCGGGATAGCCCTGGTAACCCAAGAATGCTGGTACTGCACCATTCTCGCGAATGTACTTCTCAGCGATGTCGTTAAGCTCCTTGGTGGTAACACCCGCCTTGATGTGGCGACCAACCTCGGCAAGCGCTCGGCTAACCAAGATGTTGTTCTCGCGGAGCAACTCAATCTCCTCCTTTGTCTTTAGATATATCATCTTCGAAAACTATAGTCGGTGGCTGCCCTCTGGTTGCCCCGAAGGCAGCCCCGTCTTGTGGTAAACTTATTAGTAGCGACCCTGAATGCGACCGGTCTTCATAAGACCATCGTAGTGACGCATCAAAAGGTAGCTCTCAATCTGCTTAAGAGTGTCAAGAACAACACCCACCATAATAAGGAGCGATGTACCACCAAAGAAGTAAGCAAAGCCCTGTGAGATACCGATAGTCATAGCAATCGCGGGAAGTACCGTGATGATAGCCAAGAAAATCGAACCGGGGAGTGTGATTCTTGTCATAATGTTGTCGATATAGGTAACAGTGCTCTTACCGGGCTTAACACCAGGAATGAAACCGCCGTTACGCTTCATATCGTCAGCCATCATGTGAGGATTAACGATAATTGCAGTGTAGAAGTAAGTAAATGCAATTACCAACGCAAAGAGCGTAAAGTTGTACCAGAAGCTCTGGATGTCAAGCCACTGACCACCCCAGATAAGACCGGGAATGAACATAAGTGCCTGAGCAAAGATAATAGGCATTACATTGGCAGCGTTCAGCTTCAAAGGAATGTACTGACGCACACCACCATACTGCTTGTTACCTACGATACGCTTTGCATACTGAACGGGAATCTTGCGCACTGCCTGCACAATTGCGATAGCGAGCATAAATACCATAGCGAGGAATACAAGCTCCACGATAAGCATAATGATGCTACCAGATGCCGATACCTGGAACATAAACTCCTCCAGGAAGGCGTGAGGCAAACGAGCCACGATACCGATCATAATGATCAACGAAACACCGTTACCAATACCCTTATCGGTAATCTTCTCACCCAACCACATGATGAACATGGTGCCGGCGATAAGAATGATAGTCGATGTGTAGATGAAGGTATCCTCGCCCATCGACACAGCGTTGTAACGCATTACGGTCGACTTAAGGTAGGCGGGAGCCTGCAACAAAAGCACAGCGATGGTAAGGAAACGAGTCCACTGATTCATCTTGCGACGACCGCTCTCACCCTCGCGCTGCATCTTACGGAAGTAGGGTACCATGATACCCATCAACTGAATGATGATAGACGCGGTGATGTAGGGCATAACACCAAGAGCGAAGATTGAAGCCTGCGAGAACGCGCCACCCGAGAAGACATTCAACAAGCCCATAAGGCTGTTGTCGTTAGCGAATGACTGTGTGAAGGCCTCCAACGCTGCATGGTTAACGCCAGGCAGTGTCACAAAACTACCCAATCGATATACAAGAAGAAGACCAAGCGTAAAGAGGATACGCTTGCGAAGCTCCTCAATCTTGTAGATGTTCTTGAGAGTCTCAACGAGTTTCTTGTTGGTTGCAAGTAGTGCGACGAGAACTACGAGAATGATACCAACAATTAAATACTTGCTCATAAAAGTTTGGTTTTTTGGATTCTAAATTCTTATTCGGTACTGGGCGCTGCCCGCAAAAGTTACCTTATATTTATATTAATATGCGACTCCTTCTTAATTTTTCAATTTAGGCAGCCTCCCGACCAAATATCTAACAGACTTCCCTCGTTAGCACTTCTCGATAGAACCACCTGCAGCTACGATAGCAGCCTCAGCGCTCTTAGAGAAAGCGTTAGCCTTAACGGCCAAAGCACGAGAAATAGTACCGTTACCAAGAATCTTCACCTTGTCGTTACCAGACACGAAACCTGCCTGTACGAGGGTCTCGAAAGTAACCTCCGAAAGGTTGTTCTTCGATGCCAACTCCTCCAAAGTAGAGAGGTTGATAGCCTTGTACTCAACACGCTTGATGTTGGTGAAGCCGAACTTAGGCAATCGACGCTGCAAAGGCATCTGACCACCCTCGAAACCGAGCTTGCTTGAGTAACCCGAGCGCGACTTAGCACCCTTCAAACCACGGGTTGAGTAACCACCGTGACCCGAACCAGCACCGCGACCCACGCGCTTGTCGTGGTGAGTAGCACCCTTAGCGGGCTTAAGATTATGAAGTTCCATTTCTAAATTTCGTTTACTAAGTTAGACTTATTTTACCTCCTCGACCTTAACAAGGTGCTTTACACGCTCGATCATACCCTTGATGATCACTGAGTCGCTGTGCTCAACAGTCTGATTGATCTTGCGGAGACCGAGAGCATCGAGGTTCTTGCACTGCTGTGTCGAAGCGCCGATACGGCTCTTAATCTGAGTGATTTTCAATGTTGCCATAATCTCGTTGTGTATTAACCGTTAAACACCTTGGTAAGTGAGATACCACGAAGCTGAGCTACAGAACGAGCATCACGCAACTCGCACAAAGCACCGATAGTAGCCTTTACGAGGTTGTGGGGGTTAGACGAACCCTTGCTCTTTGCAAGCACATTCTTGATACCTACCGACTCCAAAACGGCACGCATAGCACCACCGGCGATGATACCGGTACCAGGAGCAGCGGGACGAATCATAACCTCTGAACCACCGAAACGCATCTCCTGCTTGTGGGGAATAGTACCGTTGAGCACGGGAATCTTAACCAAATTCTTCTTTGCATCCTCTACGCCCTTCGAGATAGCTACGGTAACCTCCGCAGCCTTACCAAGACCATAGCCTACTACGCCATTCTCGTTACCTACAACAACGATAGCCGAGAAAGTGAAGGTACGACCACCCTTGGTTACCTTAGTAACGCGGTTGATTGCAACCAAACGATCCTTCAACTCGAGGTCGCTTGTGCGTACTCTCTTTATGTTTGTATTTGCCATAATCGCTTAGAATTTAAGGCCACCCTCACGAGCAGCGTCAGCCAACATTTTTACTCGACCGTGATAGAGGTAACCGTTACGATCGAACGCTACGGTGGTGATGCCCTTCTCTGCTGCGCGTGCTGCTGCAAGCTTACCTACGAGGGCTGCTACCTCTGACTTGTTCTTACCTGCTGCCTCAGCTGCTACCTCCTTGTCCAACGACGAAGCTGTTGCCAAGGTTACGCCTGCGAGGTCGTCAATAAACTGTACGTAGATCTGCTTGTTGCTACGGAATACAGTCATGCGAGGCTGTGATGCAGTACCGTTAACGATCTTACGAATACGCATCTTGATTCTCGCTCTTCTTTCAATCTTATTCAATGCCATAATCTTGACTTATTTACTATTTAGCTGCCGACTTACCTGCCTTGCGACGGATTACCTCGCCGACGAACTTAATACCCTTACCCTTGTAAGGCTCAGGCTTACGCATAGAGCGAATCTTCGCTGCAACCTGACCTACAAGCTGCTTATCGATACTCTTAAGTGTGAGGATGGGGTTACCCTTCTTCTCAGTTACGGCTGTAGCCTGAATCTCTGCGGGGAGCAAGAGGGCGATATCGTGCGAATAACCCAAGCTCATCTCGAGAAGCTGACCCTTAACCTCAGCCTTGAAACCTACACCTACGAGCTCCTGCTTGATCTCGTAACCCTTAGAAACACCAATAACCATGTTATTGATAAGAGCACGATACAAACCGTGCATAGAACGGTGACGGGGCTGGTTGGTGGGACGAGTTACGATAACCGCGGGAACCTCCTTCTGGCTATCCTTCTCGATGTGTGTTCCAACTTCAACTTTGATGTCTGAATCAACCTTCTGACTCAATGTACCAAGTGGCCCTTTCACGCTTACCGTGTTGTCAGCTGCGATCTCTACAGTAACACCAGCGGGCAAGATTACAGGTAATTTACCAATTCTTGACATTTTGTAATAGTTGTTTTTAGTTGTTAATTCTCAGTTAATCACTGAATTTGTTAATCTTGGGAGAGCCAACGACTACCAGATGTAGCACATTACCTCGCCACCAACATTCTCCTTACGAGCCTGTGCATCTGTCATAATACCCTTTGAGGTAGAGACGATAGCAATACCGAGGCCGTTGAGAACCTTAGGCATCTCCGATACTGACGCGTACTGGCGCAAACCGGGACGGCTAACTCGCTTGAGGTTCTTGATAGCGTTTACCTTAGTAGCCGCATCGTACTTCAAAGCGATCTTAATTGAAGGGTGACCCTTCTCATCCTTGTCGAACTTGTAGGCAAGGATGTAACCCTGATCAAACAAAATCTTGGTGATCTCCTGCTTAATTTTTGAGCCGGGAGCTTCAACCACTTTGTGGTTGGCTTTCACCGCGTTTCTAATTCTGGTCAGAAAGTCCGCAATTGGATCTGTCATAGTGAATTAAAAGTTAAAAATTAATAATTAAAAGTTGTTTATTTAGCTCTTTATTAGCTTTCTAACATTCTCGCTTTCAGCACATTACCCCGCCCTCTCGGGCTATATATCGCACATACGCGAGGGCGTAACGCGCACAAAAAGCGGACAAATGTACGAATAATTTTCGAATTTGCAAAGTTTTTCTCGCTAATTTTTAAGCATTTACGCATTCCTTAGCCAGACACAACAAATGTCGGCACACACTTCTTGCTACCAACATTTCCTGTTTGAAACCCTGCGTGGAGCGCTCACCGACGAACACAATAAGAGATGCGCAACGAGCACATCTATCTTATCGCATCATCTCAAAAGGCAACCGTCATCGGACACAATATGCCCATTGACAAAAATTAACTCCATTCGAGATTAAACAAACACCGCGACTTTTGCGCACCCTCGCCTAAGAGAAGTTATCGCACCCAGTGCGACACTTTTGCCCTCACGCTACTTTGCGCTACTCATCTACGACGCTCATATAAGGTCGATATTGCCTCGATGGGCTACCCCACCGCCTGGCACCGCAAGGCACCAAACAATATTCCACCTTATCCGACCCTTTAGCTGAGGCACCCCGAGGGGTACCTCACCTTGGATCTTCTTATACCGAAGATGCGCTTTCGTCTTGCGACGAGCCACACTTCTACTATAAGGCGATGCTATATACATATATTATATATAGCACTGCCTTCAAGCTTTGCCACTGCCCTCACGGACAGCAGACTACTACCAGCTAGCCTTCTTAACGCCAGGGATCAAGCCGTTCGAAGCCATCTCACGGAACTGGATACGGCTGATACCGAACTGACGCATATAACCCTTAGGACGACCGGTGATCATACAGCGGTTGTGCTGACGGATGGGGTTAGCGTTGCGGGGCAACTTAGAGAGGGCAATCCAAGCCTCCTCGTGGTCCATCTCACCAGCCTTAACCTTAGCAGCGATCTCCTCGCGCTTGTGAGCATAACGCTGTGCAAGCTTCGCACGCTTTACCTCGCGTGCCTTCATTGACTCTTTTGCCATAGGTTACTGGTTCTTTTTAGCGTTCTTAAAAGGAAGGCCGAACTCACGGAGAAGCGAGTAAGCCTCCTCGTCAGTCTTAGCCGATGTTACGAAGGTAATCTCCATACCGAAGATCTTAGTGATCTTGTCGATATCGATCTCGGGGAAGATAATCTGCTCGGTGATACCGAGGGTATAGTTACCCTGACCATCGAACTTATCATTGATACCCTTGAAGTCACGGATACGTGGAAGTGCTACGGCGATGAGACGCTCC
>JAGBYO010000049.1 GCA_017628735.1 Alistipes sp.
ACAAAGAGAGCGGTAGACGGGACTCGAACCCGCAACACCAACCTTGGGAAGGTTGTACTCTACCATTGAGCTACTACCGCAGAGTGAATGAGTTGTTAGTTTTTAGTTATTAGTTATTAGTTTTTTTGAGATTCCTCTTAAAAAACATTTTAACCCATTTTAACTCATTAAATTACGCACCTACTTCGATGCATATTTTATCGTCAGAAAGGTACATATTTGGTGGTGGGTTGCAGGCGTTGAAAGCGGAGCATACTAAGAAGTATGTGAGCATTTCAACGACAAGCCCAACGCCGAAGATGTGCCTTTATCACGATAAAATTAGTCCATTTTGAGAACCGCAAGGAACGCCGACTGCGGCACCTGTACCGAGCCAATCTGACGCATACGCTTCTTACCCGCCTTCTGCTTCTCCAACAACTTACGCTTACGCGAGATATCACCGCCATAACACTTTGCCGTAACATCCTTACGCACAGCCTTTACGGTCTCACGGGCAATAATCTTTGCACCGATAGCTGCCTGGATAGCGATATCGAACTGCTGACGGGGGATAAGCTCCTTAAGCTTCTCGCACATCTTACGACCGAAGTCGTAGGCGTGGTCGGCATAGATAAGCGACGAGAGGGCATCGACAGCCTCGCCATTGAGCAAGATATCGAGCTTCGCCAACTTACTGGGCTGATAGCCAGTACGGTGGTAGTCGAACGAGGCGTAGCCCTTAGAGATACTCTTCAGCTTGTCGTAGAAGTCGAAGACAATCTCCGAGAGGGGCATCTCGAAGTTTACCTCCACACGGTCCTGCGTGATATACGACTGGTTCTTCATCACACCGCGCTTGTCGATGCAGAGCTTCAGCACATTACCCAAGAAGTCCGCCTTGGTGATAATCTGCGCAAGGATATAGGGCTCCTCAATCTTTGCCACCTTGGTAATCTCCGGCAAGCCCGATGGGTTATGCACCTCAAGCTCCTCGCCCTGCGTGGTGGTTATATGGTACGACACATTGGGCACGGTGGTGATAACATCCATATCGAACTCGCGGTAGAGGCGCTCCTGAATAATCTCCATATGGAGCAAGCCAAGGAAGCCACAACGGAAGCCGAAGCCGAGGGCCAACGAGCTCTCAGGCTCGAAGGTGAGCGAGGCATCGTTGAGCTTGAGCTTCTCCAACGAGGCACGCAAATCCTCATACTGGTCAGCCTCAACGGGGTAGACACCGGCAAATACCATAGGCTTGACATCCTCGAAGCCAGCGATAGCCTCGGTGCAGGGGTTAGCCACGGCGGTGATGGTATCACCCACCTTGACATCTGTCGAGTTCTTGATACCCGAGCAGATATAGCCTACATCGCCAGCCTTGATCTCGCCACGCTCCGACATTTTGAGCTTCAAGACGCCAATCTCGTCGGCATCGTACTCACTACCCGTGTTGAAAAACTTCACATGGTCGCCCTTACGGATTGTGCCGTTGAAGACACGGAAGTAGGCGATAACGCCTCGGAAGGGGTTAAAGACAGAGTCGAAGATAAGCGCCTGCAACGGTGCATCATCATCGCCCTCGGGAGCAGGGATACGCTCCACGATAGCCTCCAAGACATCCTCGACGCCCTGACCCGTCTTGCCCGAGGCGAGCAAAATCTCCTCCTCCTTGCAGCCGATAAGGTCGATAATCTGGTCCTTGACCTCATCAATCATCGCCGACTCACAATCAATCTTGTTGAGCACAGGGATAATCTCAAGGTCTTGACCAAGAGCGAGATAGAGGTTCGATATGGTCTGCGCCTGAATACCCTGTGTGGCATCTACCACGAGGAGTGCACCCTCGCACGAAGCGATAGCACGCGACACCTCGTACGAGAAGTCGACATGTCCCGGGGTGTCGATAAGGTTGAGGGTGTAGTTCTCGCCATTGCGCGCCTTGTACTCCATCTGAATGGCGTGACTCTTGATGGTGATACCCTTCTCCCTTTCGAGGTCCAGATCGTCGAGCACCTGTGCCTGCATCTCACGCTGATTCAGCGTGTTGGTCTTCTCCAACAGACGGTCTGCAAGGGTACTCTTACCGTGGTCGATATGTGCGATAATGCAAAAGTTGCGTATATTCTTCATCTTCTGTCGATGTGATTTATTACATACATAAATAAATAGCGTGCAAATATACGAAAAAAACCTCGCAAAAGCAAAAGTAGAGAGAA
>JAGBYO010000050.1 GCA_017628735.1 Alistipes sp.
CAATGTGTGATACTTTCATAGTGTTTAATTTTTATAAAGTTTAACTTAATATTTATTTGTATTTGTGTTTCGTTTCAAGTGTCCCAAAAATCACTCAAAGTTACGCCAACTTTTTGAAATGGCGAAATATTTTCGACTCTTTTTTTCGTGAATTTCTATATTTATATAGAGGGTCGCTGATTAAGAGCACTTTTTGCATAAATATTTTTCCTATCACACAATTTTTCTTCGACCGAGGGATTGATATTTGTAGAAAATTTAGTAACTTCGCAATGAAAACTATACTTAACGCAATGAAGTATCTACTATCTATAATTGCAGCGATGCTTGTTTTTTGCTTGTCGGCAGAGGCTCAGCGCCTACGCCTTGGCGACCGCACACCCGATATCTCGGTGGGGGCGACACTCGGCACGCCGATGGATAATATCTCGCAGAAATATATCTGTATGGTCTTCATCCACTCCGAGAGTGCGCCCGCTGTCGATGCTGCAGATAGGCTATGTGACGAGGTTATCTCGGCAGACGACGATATGGCTATCGTACTGCTTACCGCCGAGGAGCAAACCGAGGATAATGCCCTGCTCAACTCGTTTGTCAGCCACAACACCTCGGTGGCGTTTGACAACAACCACCATACATTCCGTTCATTCGGCATTAACTATGTGCCCTTTGGCGTCATCTTCGACAAGAAGAAGCAGCGTATCGAGTGGTTTGGCTCGTTGCAGCACTTAGACAGAAGAGCAATTACTAACATTCTGAAATAAAAACAGATACAATATGTCATATACAAAGATTGAGCACTACGAAAAGGAGTATCTCGACCAGCACCACGACAGCGCACTCAATGTCGCAGAGGGTGTTGCCGACCAGCCGGTTGTAAACCCATACTTCGTGCGCCGTAAGCGCCGTACCTTCACTACCGATGAGTATGTCGAGGGTATCCTTCAGGGTAATATCACCATCTTGGCACAGGCTATCACGCTTGTCGAGAGCAACAACCCCGCACACTATGCTCAGGCTCAGGAGATTATCGAGCGCTGTCTGCCCTATTCGGGCAAGTCGGTGCGTATCGGCATCACGGGTGTTCCCGGTGCAGGTAAGTCGAGCTTCATCGAGGCTGTCGGCAATATGATTACCTCGCTTAAGCATAAGCTTGCAGTATTGGCTATCGACCCCTCATCGGAGCGTAGCGGTGGCTCAATCCTTGGCGATAAGACCCGTATGGAGAGCATCTGCCACAACCCCGACATCTTTGTGCGCCCCTCACCCTCGGCAGGCTCGCTCGGTGGCGTAGCACGCAAGACCCGTGAGACTATCGTGCTGTGCGAGGCTGCGGGCTTCGATGTGATATTTATCGAGACTGTGGGCGTTGGTCAGTCGGAGACCGCCGTACACTCTATGGTCGATATGTTTATGATGTTGCAAATATCGGGTGCGGGCGATGAGCTTCAGGGCATCAAGCGCGGTATTATGGAGATGGCCGATATGATGGTTATCACCAAGGCCGATGGCGAGAATATCACCAAGGCAGAGCTTGCCAAGGCACAGTATCAGGGCGCCTTGCACCTCTTCCCCCTTGCCGAGTCGGGCTGGCGACCTCAGGTCTACACCTGCTCATCGCTCCTCGGCACAGGCCTTGAGGAGGTATGGCAGGGCGTTGAAAAGTACCTTGAGCATATCGAGCTCAACGGCTACTTCACGGCAAACCGCAACCGCCAAAATAAGTATTGGATGTACGAGACCATCAACGAGACCCTAAAGTCGAGCTTCTACAACAACCCCGAAATCGAGGCAAAGATGGCCGAGGTTGAGCAGCGTGTTTTGGAAGCAAAGCTCTCATCGTTTATCGCCGCCAAAGAGTTGTTCGATATCTACTTTAAGTAGTGAGGCGAATATCGTTATAAATCAGACAAATGAGAGTAGGACCACCTTGCTCTCATTTTTTATTAGAGCATCGAGTTTCGACATCATTCGGCGGGAGAGCACAGGGCAACCGAAACTGCCTACGGTGGCGAGCGGAAAGATTGGAAAAGAGGTCGTATGCTCCCAGCCGTGGAGAACAACACATCGGCTTCGGAGGTTGCTATTCGTTTCATCCAGTCCATCAAGGCGGTAGGCAATGCCATAGCGACCCTCGTAGCGTTCGGCAACAAGGGCACGACCAATAGACGAGAGGTGTGAGCCGTCGAGGTTCGAGAGGCGAGCATAGGCGGAGCGTTGGTGCGACTTTGGCGAGCCACTACCGTGGCTTACGAGGCAGCAGAATATCGCCTTTTGCTCCTTGAAACTCCAAGCGACAAAGCGCCTACGACCCGAGTGGCGCGAAAGGTCGACAAAGAGGGCTATCTCGGTATTATAGCCCTCCTTGGCGCAAAATGCCAACAGCTCCTTGGCGCGTTCTGCTACCCTATTTCGTAAGTTCATCACGAAGTTGCGCTACAAGTTGTGGAACACCCACTGCACCACGCTCCTTAATATGGTAGAGTGGGTTACGAATCATTGCGGTATCGGGGTTGCCAGGGTCGACAAGATAGATAGGCACCTGACGGTCACGCACATAGTAGACCAGCGAGGCTGCAGGATATACAGCCAACGAGGTGCCAACGACAATAAGAATATCTGCCGAGGCAACAATCTTGCACGCAGTGTCGAACATAGGTACCGACTCACCAAAGAAGACGATATGGGGTCGGAGCAGTGCGCCATCTTCTGCGCGGGCATCCAACTTCTGCTCCCAGCCGTTAATATCGTAGATAAGGTCGGGGTTGCGCTCCGAGCGTAGCTTCATCAACTCGCCGTGGAGGTGCGTAACGCGCGATGAGCCAGCCTGTTCGTGGAGGTTATCGACATTCTGCGTAACGACCTCAACATCAGCCCACTCCTCCATCGAGGCGATAGCAAGATGACCATCGTTGGGCTTTTTGGTAAGCGACTCACGACGACGAAGATTATAGAACTCTACAACCTGCGCACGGTTGCGCACCAACGCCTCGGGGGTGCATACATCCTCAATGCGGTAGTTCACCCACAAACCATCTGAATCACGGAATGTGGCGATACCGCTATCGGCACTCACACCAGCACCCGTAAAGACAACTATCTTCTTTTTCTTCTGTTCCATCCTAGTCCATATTTTTCACAAATGTACAAAAAAATAAGGATAATCGCAGCGACCATAAGAACAATTTTTGCTCTATGCTTTGCATATATGGTGCAAAATGCTAACTTTGTAGGTTGAAAGGGAGATGATTATAATCAAAAATTCTTCGATATAATGAAAAAGTTACTTAAGAATGTAGGCGTCTGGATTATCATAGCGATGGCTATCGGTATCGTTGTGGGCGCAATTATGGGTCCTGAGGCCTCGATGTTTAAGCCGTTGGGCGACCTCTTTATCCAGCTTATCAAGATGCTTGTTGTGCCTCTGGTGGCCGTATCGATTATCAGCGGTGCTGCAGCCCTTGGCGAGACACGCTCTGCAGGCTTGGTGGGCGGTATCAGCATCGCCTATATGATGATTACCACGCTTATAGCAATCATCGTAGCCCTCGTCTTGGCTGTAGCCTTTGAGCCCGGCTCAAATGTCGATGCTGCGGGTATCGCCGCTATCAACGAGGCGGGTCAGGGTGTTGCCACATCGGCTGCTCCTGAGAGTGCTGGTTTCTGGGATACGGTTATCGGTATGATTCCCGAAAACCCCATTGCAGCGCTTGCTACGGGCAATATTTTGCAGATTATCATCTTCGGCCTCTTCCTCGGTTTTGGTATCTCTACCCTCGCTTCGGAGCGCCGTCAGAAGGTTGTTAATGGTCTTAACACCATTCTCGAGGCACTTATCTGGTGTATCGGCAAGGTGATGCTTGTTGCGCCATTCGGTGTATTTGGCCTTATCGCAGATGCTACGGGCACCTTCGGTTTCGATGTATTGTTGCAGGTAGCAAATGTACTATGGTTAGACCTTATCGCTGTGCTTATCATCGGCTTAGGCCTCTACCCTCTCACCGTATTCCTCTTCTCGCGCGTTAAACTCAAGGACTACTTCCGCGCTATGCTAAAGCCTCAGGTGGTGTCGTTCTCAACCGCCTCGTCACTCGCTACGCTACCCGTAAATATGGAGGCGTGCGACGAGATGGGCATCTCGAAGCAGACATCGGGTTTTGTACTCCCCTTGGGCGCAACAATCAATATGTCGGGTAACGCCATCTACTACGCACTGCTCGCCATCTTCTTTGCGCAGTTCTACGGCATCGACCTCACGATGGCCGACTACACCTCAATAGCCCTTGTCTGCACCCTTGGCGCTATCGGTCAGGCAGGTGTTCCTGGCCCAACGCTCTTGGCCGCTGCAGTATTGGTTGCTGCGGGTATTCCGTTGGAGGGTCTGCCACTCTTCTACGCCCTTGACCGTATCTTCGATATGATTCGCACAACGCTCAACATCACTGGCGATGCCGCTTGTGCCGCTGTTGTAGACCGTTTCGTAAAGCGCAATTAGCATAAACCTTAAATAGAGAAGAAGCCTAATGAATAATTTTGTATACGACATTCCAGTAAAGGTATATTTTGGCGAAAATCAGCTCGGCAACCTCGCGCCTGAGTTGCTCAAGTTTGGCAAAAGAGTGTTACTCACCTACGGTGGTGGTTCAATCAAGCGTTCGGGGCTCTACGACCGTGTCATAGCAGAGCTCAAGGCTGCCGACTGCACCGTTTTCGAGCTCTCGGGCATCGAGCCCAACCCCCGCATCACATCCGTGCGCAAGGGCGTCGAGATGTGCAAGGAGCATAATATCGATGTGTTGTTGGCCGTTGGCGGTGGTTCGACAATCGATGCTACGAAGTTTATGGCCGCGGGTGCTTGTGTCGAGCACGATGCGTGGGAGTTCTTTGGTGCAAATGCCAAGCCTATCGAGCGAGCATTGCCCATCGTAACAATCCTAACCCTCTCGGCCACAGGCTCGGAGATGGATGCTGGTGGCGTAATCACCAACCTCGAGACGCAAGACAAGTTAGGTCGTATGGCAGCGCCTATGTTGCCCAAGGTGTCGTTCCTCGACCCCACACTCACCTACACCGTTAGCCCCTATCAGACCGCTTGCGGTGCTGCCGATATGATGTCGCACATCTTGGAGGTATACTTCAACCTCAACGACGACCTCTTTATGCTCGACTCGATGATGGAGGCAATGCTCAAAACTATCGTTAAGTATGCACCCATCGCCATTGCCGAGCCCGAGAACTACGAGGCACGCGCCAACCTTATGTGGTGCTCGTCGTGGGCTATCAACGGCTTTATCAATGGCGGTCGTCGCAAGGCGTGGAGTTGCCACCCTATGGAGCACGAGCTCTCGGCAATCTACGATATCGCACACGGCCACGGCTTGGCAATCCTCACACCCCGCTGGATGGAGTACTGCTTGGAAGAGAGCAACGCCTACCGCTATGTATCGCTTGGCGTAAATGTCTTTGGCATCGACCCCAAGGGTGAGCCTATGGCGATTGCCAAGGAGTGCATCGAGCGTATGCGCGAGTTTATGTCCGTAACGCTCAACCTCCACGATAGCTTTACGAAGGTGGGCATCAAGCGCGAGGACTTCGCTGTAATGGCTCGCAAGGCGTGTCGTTATGGTGCAATCCGTGGTTTCAAGACTTTGGAGCCCGAGGATGTAGAACGCATCTTCGAAATGTGTATCTAACGAATACAAAAACCTAAAACTTCAAGAATATGAAAAAGCTGTTTTATTTTCTTTCGCTTGTACTGCTTATGGCACTTGCCGTAGGTTGCAACAAGGGCTATGAGAGTGTCGATGGCGACCCGATGAATGCTCGCATCTACACCCTCGACAACGGACTTAAGGTCTATATGTCGGTTTTGGACAAGGAGCCTCGCATTCAGACCTTTATCGCTGTGCGTGCAGGTGCCAAGAACGACCCTGCCGAGACAACTGGTCTTGCTCACTACTTCGAGCATCTTATGTTCAAGGGCTCGGAGCAGTTTGGTACATCGGACTACGCTGCCGAGAAGCCACTCTTGGACGAGATTGAGCGATTGTTCGAAGTATATCGTGTAACCGAGGATGAGGCGGAGCGCAAGGCTATCTATGCCGAGATTGACCGAATCTCGAACGAGGCATCAAAGCTCTCTATCCCCAACGAGTACGACAAGCTGATGTCGGCAATCGGTGCAGAGGGAACAAATGCTTGGACCTCGATGGACGAGACCGTATATGTTGAGAACATCCCCTCAAACCAGATTGAGAATTGGGCGAAGGTGCAGGCAGACCGCTTCAAGCACAATGTAATCCGTGGTTTCCACACCGAGTTGGAGACCGTATACGAGGAGTACAATATGTCGCTTACGCGCGATGGTAATAAGGTATACTATGGTATGTTGGAGCTTCTCTACCCCAACCACCCCTCGGGTCAGCACACCGTGCTTGGCGAGCAGGAGCACCTGAAGAACCCCTCGATTACCAACATCAAGAACTTCTACAAGACCTACTATGTACCCAACAATATGGCTATCTGCCTATCGGGTGATTTCGACCCCGACGAGATGATTGCCATCATCGAGAAGTACTTTGGCGATATGGAGCCTAACGCTGAGCTTCCCGAGTTTGAGTACGCTGGCGACGAGCCTATCACGGAGATTCGCGAAAAGACCATATGGGGTCAGGAGTCGGAGAGCGTACAGATTGCTTGGCAGGCAGGTGGCAAAAATAGCGCCGATGC
>JAGBYO010000051.1 GCA_017628735.1 Alistipes sp.
AATACCACCAAAAATTGATGACTCATTTGGCAAGTTTGAAAATCTGATTGTTCCAACAGGTTGCGAGGAAGCGTATGCTAACTCTGATTGGGGACAGTATCTCGAATAAGTCGCAATATAACAAGTAAAAGAGATAATATACAACCAAATAAACTTGTATATAAACTTGTACGGCACAAAATAGATACTAATACTCAACGACTTACAAACCCTCAATACTCCTTTAACGAGGAGGAATACTAACGAGATATAGAACAGATAATCAATCTGTTAAGTTTTAGGGTGTAGCAACTTTTGGTTGTTACACCCTATTTTTTACCCTTTTTCGGTATTAAGTGTCACAATTAGCTACTCACCCGCTATTGGCAAAAGTTGTATCGAGTAATTGCCATTGATTCGTTTAACTCGATACACGAGACTCGCCTTTTTTATTTAGGCGCGTAAATAGCCTAATCGGTGCAAAGGGCGGCTACTAATTTCGCTGAAACAGTTTCGGCATATGTATTGCATATTATTCTAATTTGAGCTCTTTGTAAATATTCGCAAATTGACCATATTTCGGACTTTTTTTCGCATAGTGAAAAAGTGCCAAAAACAGCATGAATATGTACACATATTACATCTATATTATATAGCGATTTGCAAATTGTTAACAAAGTTTGAATAAATTAGTATTTGAAATATTTGCTCAATACATATTTTTATCATAACTTTGCAAATGACCGTGGGTAAACTATGTCTACTTTTACGGTCGGGGTTGCAGTAAATTACTCCGGATCGGAGGCATTGCTGAGTGTTGGATGAGCCAACCCAACCCTACTTGCCGCGCTGTTGGAACGAACTACCTTCCGACGGCGAGGGAATAGAGAGTATGCCTATGCACGAACAGAGTTCGACAGACGACACAAACACCATAAACTGGTACGCCCTAAAAGTTTTCTACAACAGAGTCGCGAAAATCGAGACCATGCTAAAGGGGCGAAATATCGAGAGTTACATACCTATGCACAGCGTAGAGCAGGTAGTTGGAGGTCGCAAGGTACGCCGCCGCAAGCCCGCAATATCATCGTTGATGTTTATGCGTTGCACAGAGCCAGAGGCCTCGGAATTGCAGAAGCAGCTGATGGGTGAAGTGATGGTCTATCGCAACCGTGGCGAACGCCAACCTGCAGCAATCCCCGACAGCGAGATGCAGATGTTTATCCGCGTAACCTCGATAGACGACCTCGGTTTGGAATACTTAGGCGAATCGAACGAGGAGTGGACAACAGGCGACAAAGTCCGTGTCACGGGTGGCATCTTTCAAGGTGCCGAGGGCTACATCAAGCGTATCAAGGGCAACCACCGCCTCATAGTCGCAATCGAGGGCGTCATAGCAGTCGCAACATCTTACATCCCGAACTGCTTCCTCGAAAAAATTTCAAAAGATACAAAATAGTAACCACCGCAACTTAAAAGCATCCCCTATGCAATTTGCGGAAAAAGACAACTAAATATGTTCAGACTTTTAGCAAAGTTACATTTAGAGCGTTATTTCAATGCAAAGTTCATTTTAGGTATCGACCTAATCATCTCGTTTGTTGCATCACTCTTTGCATTGGCATTCCTTCAGTTGATTATCACCCCATCAAAACTATTTGGCGAGTTCTCGTTATTCTGGTTGCTGGGTACTATCGTTGCCTGCACCATCTGGTTTGCAGCATTCAAGACCTATCACACCGTTATTCGCCACTCTACACTTCGTGAGGTAGGTAGATTTACGGGGGCTATCTTCGGCAAGGAGCTTTCGTTGGCACTTTTGGTTGTCCTCTTCAACATCGGCAACCTCTCGCACAAGCTGATAATCGCCATCTCTATCATCGATGGTTTTATCTCGCTCGGTTTGCTTATCCTGATTCGTGTGTCGATGATTGTCGCCTACGACTTGGTTAAGGCAAAACTTAAGGAGCATCGCAAACGCCAGAATATCCTTATCTACGGCACTGGCGACAAGTCTGTTGCTCAGGT
Source organism: Alistipes sp. (assembly GCA_017628735.1). GTDB lineage: Bacteria > Bacteroidota > Bacteroidia > Bacteroidales > Rikenellaceae > Alistipes. The sequence goes on from JAGBYO010000051.1 coordinate 2,008, forward strand.
AACACGCCTTCAGAACTCTACGCACTACAATGTGTTGGGCTTCCTCACCTTTGGTCAGCGCCTTAAGAACCACTCTATTGCCAACTGCAAGGTATACTACTTTGAGACCGAGGCAAGCATCAAATTCCTTAAGGAGCGTTTTGACATCGATGCTGTTCTATTCTCGAATACCGACGAGGCTAAGAGCGAGCAGGAGCGACTTATCCGCTACTGCATTGACAACGATGTTAAAGTGCTGTTTGCGCCCCCTATCGACGAGGTTATCGATGGCAAGATTATGAAGCAGTCGATTCGAGAGATTAAGATTGAGGACCTTTTGGGTCGCCCCGAGATTAAGATTTCGATGAACGAGATTATCGCTAACTTCCAGGGTAAGACCATCATGGTTACTGGTGGCGCTGGTAGCATCGGCTCGGAGCTATGTCGTCAGCTGGCTACTTTCGGCATCAAGAAACTTGTTCTCTTCGACAATGCCGAGACTCCTATGCACAATATTCGTCTTGAGCTGGAGGAGCGCTTCCCCGAGCTTAAGTTTACGCCCGTTATCGGCGATGTTCGCCAGCCTGCGCGCCTCGACTTTGCATTCCGCAAGTTTAAGCCTCAGGTCGTCTTCCACGCAGCAGCCTATAAGCATGTGCCTCTGATGGAGGAGAACCCCTGTGAGGCGGTATTTGTAAATGTTGCAGGTTCGCGCAATGTTGCAGATAAGTGTATCGAATACGGCGTAGAGAAGATGGTGATGATCTCTACGGACAAGGCTGTTAACCCCACAAATATCATGGGTTGCACAAAGCGTCTTGCCGAAATATATGTTCAGGCATTGGGACTGGCAATTGAGCAGGGCACTGTTAAGGGCAAGACAAAGTTCGTAACTACCCGCTTCGGCAATGTCTTGGGCAGCAACGGCTCTGTTATTCCCCGATTCCGTGAGCAGATAGCCAAGGGTGGCCCTATCACCGTTACCCACCCCGACATTACCCGTTTCTTTATGACTATTCCCGAGGCGTGTCGCCTTGTTATGGAGGCAGCAACGATGACATCGGGCAACCAGATTTTCGTATTCGACATGGGTGAGTCGGTAAAGATTGCAGACCTTGCTAAGCGAATGATTGAGCTTGCGGGCCTCACCCTTGACGAGGATATTAAGATTGAGTATACTGGTCTTCGCCCCGGCGAAAAACTGTACGAGGAGGTGCTCTCAAATGCTGAGAATACCGAGGCTACCGACCACGACCGCATCCGCGTTGCTAAGGTTCGCGAATACAACTACGACGATGCCGTTAAGGTTGCTGACGAGTTGGAGAGTCTTGCTCGCGCAGTTGAGATTCCCACAATGGTCCGCCTTATGAAGCGTACCGTACCAGAGTTCAAATCCAAGAACTCGCAGTACGAAGAATACGACAAAGAGATTGAGAACGAGATATCAAAATAGGTGATATGAAGATTGCCGTTGCAGGTACAGGATATGTAGGTATGAGCCTCGCCACTCTGCTCGCGCAGAATAACGAGGTCGTTGCGGTGGACATTCTACCCGAAAAGGTAGAGGCAATCAACCAGCGCATCTCGCCTATTCCCGACTGCGACATCAAGTCATTCTTCAAGCAAAAAACACTTAATCTGCGTGCTACACTCGATGGCAAAGAGGCATATCACAGTGCTGATTTTGTTGTTGTTGCAGTACCGACCAACTATGATCCGCACCTCAACTTTTTCGACACACATAATATCGAAGATGTCGTTGCCGAGGTATATGCGATCAACCCTACTGCCACAATCGTTATCAAATCGACTGTGCCTGTGGGATACTCCGACAGTCTCGTTGCTCGATATGCCGAGCAGGGCAAGCAACTAAATCTGATGTTCTCGCCAGAGTTTTTGCGTGAGAGTAAGGCACTTTACGACAACCTCTACCCCTCTCGCATAATCGTTGGCTACAACGATAGTAGAATGGAGGCTGCAGCAAAGCGCTTTGCGGAGCTACTTCAGGAGGGCGCAATTAAGGAGGATATCCCCGTGCTCTTTATGGGTATGAAGGAGGCAGAGGCCGTTAAGCTCTTTGCAAACACCTACCTTGCACTCCGTGTCAGCTACTTCAATGAGCTCGACACCTACGCAGAGATGAAGGGTCTTGATTCACAGGCCATTATCGAGGGTGTTGGCCTCGATCCCCGTATCGGCACTCACTATAACAACCCTTCATTTGGCTATGGTGGCTACTGCTTGCCCAAGGACACAAAGCAGCTTTTGGCAAACTATGCCGATGTTCCACAGAATATGATGTCGGCAATCGTCGAGAGCAACCGCACCCGTAAGGACTATATCGCCGATCAGGTACTTAAAAAGGCGGGATATTATATTGGCTCAAGCCAGTGGGATGTAACAAAGGAGCGCGAGGTTACCGTTGGCGTCTATCGCCTCACGATGAAGTCCAACTCGGATAATTTCCGCCAGTCATCTATCCAGGGTGTTATGAAGCGCATCAAGGCCAAGGGTGCAAAGGTTATCATCTACGAGCCCACCTTGGAGAATGGCACGATGTTCTTCGGCTCGGAGATTATCAACGACCTTGCGGAGTTCAAGCGCCGCTCACAAGCCATCATCGCCAACCGCTACGACTCGGTACTCGACGATGTAAAAGAGAAAGTATATACACGAGATATTTTTAGAAGAGATTAAATGTATCAAAATATGGGTAAAGTTGCAACCCTGATAGATAGATTGAAAGAAAGTCCTCTGTTTAAAGATTCTTTTTGGGCATTAGTAGGAAGTACCATTGGCAAAGGTTTATCATTAATTGCAGGTATTGCTGTTGCTCGTTTTTTAGGAAGCGAAATATATGGAGAGTATGGAGTAATAAGAAATACCTTAACATACATTGCAATTGTTTCAACATTTGGATTTGGATATTCTGCCACCAAATTTATAGCTGAACACCTAAAAAACGACAAATTTAAAATTAAGGCTTTAAAAAAGTAGATTGAGAATTTTACATTTTTATTTAGTGGAAT
>JAGBYO010000052.1 GCA_017628735.1 Alistipes sp.
AATCACTATATTTGCACAATATAACTAAATTACGCATAACGAAAAAGGACAGAAACGCAACAAACAATTATATGAAAAAACTAACTATTTCAACACTTATTATTCTCGTAGCACTACTCTCAGTAGGGTGCAAAGAGGATAAGGTGGAGGTTGCAGGTGGCATCTATCACTTTACCGAAGAGAGCTACGCCTTTGGTGTACTCGACGACAACGAGTGGTTCGAGGTGCCCATCGTAGCAACGCTCCCCCACAGCGAAGCGCGCAACATCGGCATCGAGGTTGTAGCCTCGGAGTCAAGCGCCATCGAGGGCGTTCACTTCTCGTTGGAGAACCACACCATCAAGCTAAAGGCCGATAACGACAAGTGCGCGGTGCGCATCCAGGGCAACCCCGAGGCTTTTGAACTGGGTGAGACACTTACTCTGAAGCTACGCTTGGCTGTCGACGACAAATTTATCGACAACGCCACAGCTACCGAGTGTGAAGTGCAGATGCAGAAGTGCTGTCCGTTTGACATTAACGCCTTTACTGGCTACTGCAAGATTACCTCTACCTATCTTATGCAGTACCTCAACAGCGACTCTCGCTTAGTTCGCACCGAACGAGATCCCGAGGTCGAGAACGGCATCATCGTAAAGGATATGTTCTATGAGGGCCACGATGTACGCTTCACCCTTCATAGCGATAACCGCCTCAACCCTATTGCCGATATGCACACTGCGGTGGTTGGCACAACAGGCGAGGCCTTTGGCACCATCTACGGCAATGGCAAACTTATGATTTCGGAGCCTGAGGCCGAGGGTATCAACCCCGATGACTACAAATCTTATTACGGCACATGCGAGCGCTATCTCTTCAACTATGCTATGCTCTATGTCGAGGAGGTGGGCATCGTAGGCGTATTCGTAAACATCTTCGAGTGGATATCTGACGATGAGGCAGAGCGCATCATGCGTGAAGGCTTCTAACACCCAGTAATTATGAGAACACAGGTTATAACACTTCTTCTTGCCGTGGCTACGCTCTTCATCGCATGCGAGAGCGACCCTATAGCAAAGGCCAAGTTCCCCGAACCCCAAACCATAGAGTGCGAGGCAGGGGATAAGCCCAGTATCACACTTACTATGGAGTACGACTGGCACCTATCGTCGGACGCTCTATGGTGTAAAATCTACAACCTCACCGAGCAGGTGCAAGATATAGCAGGCTCCGCGGGCAAGCACACCTTCACACTTGCAATTACCAACGAGAGCCAGACTCTTACTGATAGTGTAGCTCACCTCACACTTCGTATGGGTAAGCGTAGCGAAGTGGTGGCTACCATCGTGCGCAAAGCCGAGAGCGCCCAACTTCACATCTACGACAGCGAGGGCAACCCCACCGAGACTATCGTACTCGGTTTTGACAGCTACAATAGTTTCAGCATCGAGGCTAACTTCCGCTTTGCTGCCACCGACATTCCCGAATGGATAGATATCGAAGGTGGCGCTGTGAGTGGCAACGCCAACAAGCGCATAACATCTGGTGCTCGCATCGTCGCCAACGGCAACCGTGAGCGCTATCCTGTAACAGCCGAAGATGGCTATGTCATCACCTTTAGCAACGAGGATGGCACAATATCATTTGATATACCTGTAACATTCGAGGGCATGAGCGATATGGATATCACCATCATCAACTCAGCAGGCGTTAACTGCGGTTGGGAGATATCGCTCGACGGCAAGGAAAAGCGTATCGTAGATGACTTTACCGGCGAGGCGACACCCTACGAGGGCGAAATAAGCTACTCTATCGCCGCCCGTGAGGATAAATTCGAAGTTGTCTGCTTCGAGATGAAGATTGAGTGTGGCATCCCAACCTACATTCTTGACCCCGAGTGGATTAAGTTTGACCGCACTAAAATGACACTAAGCGTCGATGCTACGGAGCAGATGCGCTACGGTCTTGTTATGGCATTCCCCACAGGCATCTACGAGGAGATTAAGAGCGACATCAAGGGTGCAATCTTCGAGTTGGACTACACATCGGGTATCGGTATCGAGACGCTAAAATATGACTATATGCCCTACACTATGCTCGACTTTGTGCAGAAGGATTTTAGCGAGGTAGGCGCCTACGATGGCATGTATGTCTACCACTCGTTAACGGCCTACGAGATTCCTGCCAATGTCTACAACAACGAGGCGATAATGGCGAAGTATGGTGCGACGATAGCCTACACTTGTCCCTTTGTTAATGCCGTAGATGGCAAGCATCCAGGTATTATCATTGACCCTCGCATCGAGGGCTGGACAACGGCAACACAGGAGAGTGGTCGTGCCACAGCCGAACTATGGTTCAAAGAGCGTCAACTCAAAATCTCGGAGGGTGAGTACTATATGGGCGAGAACAAAGACGAGGTTATGGCAATACACCTCTGGGGGCCGAATGACAACTTCGACGAGGAGGTATATGTAGTCTTTAAGCTCGACGGTATAACTAAGAAACTCTTGGTGGTAACACCCCCTACAAAATAGCATATTACGATGAAACAATTTATTGCTCAACTATTTATACTACTCGCAACGCTCATCTTCGTAGGTTGTGAGCAGAGTGGCCATACCGACCTTACGACCGATTATGGCTATGTACAGTTTAAGTTGGTCAAGAAGGCAACACTTGATGCAACGCGCACAACAACGCCCCTAGACTACCTTGGTGATGCAACAAAAATTGAGGTTGTCGTACAGCACAACGGCGCAACAATCACGCAGACTCTCCCCCTTATGAGTTTCGATGCTGAGAGTGCCGAGGTGGGTCTTTACAGTGAGAAACTGCGCCTTTTAGCTGGCGAATACTCCTTTATCGGTTTCCGCCTTTACGACAATCTCGACAAGGAGCTCTATTCGGGCAATCTATCTGACAGATTTACGGTCGTTGCCGACGGTTTCACACAGCATACCGTAGGTGTAGAGTGCATCGAGAGAGGCATGGTCAGCTTCGTACTGCAAAAGGAGTTCGACACTCGCGTAGAGGGTAACTACCCATTCAAGAGCATCCGTTCGGTAGATATCAGCCTGAAGGATAAGTTTACCGGCGTAACTACAACACTCCGAGGCTTGGAGGTTGAGCACCGCGAGGAGTACACCGACGGTGCTATCGACGAGGAGTATTACGACCGTAACGGCCTCACATCCTATGCTGTAACACTTGGCGCTGAGCGTATTGAAGCGGGCAACTATATCGTCACCGCTTACTCTACCTACGCCTCTAAGAACTCATCATCGCTCCTGGAGCACTGCTCGACCGAGGAGCGAGGTATAGAGTTTACGATTAAGGACAATTTGGCTACAGAGGTGGCAATCCCCATTCGCCTATCTACTGCTGCCGAGCATATTAAGGACTACTACGCCCTACGCGAGATATGGTTGGCGATGGATGGTCCCAACTGGAGCTACCACGGCGAGGCATATACCTCGGGTGCTAACTGGGATTTCAACAAGGATGTAGATATGTGGGGCGACCAGCCTGGCGTGACGCTCGATGGCGACGGTCGTATCGCCAATCTTAATATTTCAGGTTTTGGCGCTCGTGGCATTGTGCCCGATGCTATTGGCCAGCTTACCGAGCTACGCATACTCTATCTCGGCGACCATAACGAGATGATTGGCGGCTTCGATGCCGCAGCATCCTCGGCACGCATCAGCGCTATGGACTACCACGACCGTGTACTTAAGCGCGATGCTCGTGAGTCGCTTACGAAGGAACTTCGTGAGGTTATCAATAGCGACCCCGAGAAGGAGCCTATCACCTGTCGTGAGCCTCGCATCCAGAAGTTAGATATGGCATTTGGCGAGGTTACGAACGATATTCAGGGTATCTCGCGTGCTATTATGCGTCTTACGAAACTTGAGCAGTTCTTTATCGCCAATAGCCCCATCACCTCCGATGGTTTCTTCCGCGATGTGGAGCCTTCATCAGAGTTCTATGCCGAAAGGGATGAGTGGAGCTGGAGCAAGTTTGAGCTACTCACCGATGTCGAGATTTACAACTGCGCCAAGCTTGAGCGCCTACCTATGGAGATGCTCGGCGAGCTGCCCAATATGCAGTCACTCAACATATCTCTCAACCAGGGCATCACGGGTGAACAGTTGCTTGAGGATTGGAAGGCTCTTATCGACAGCCCCGCAGGTGCTACAATCCAAATTCTCTATATGGGCTACAACAACCTTGAGGCTACCCCAGAGCACGACTACCTCAAGCGTATGGTGAAACTCGGTCTCTTGGACTGCACCAACAACCGCCTTAAGGAGGTGCACCCCTTCGGCAAGGAGATTTCGTTGGTAAATGTATACTATGACTACAACCAGATTGAGCGTATCTACCCTGCTGAGGATGGCTACTACTGCGGTTTGGGACAGATTGAGACCTTCTCTGCACGCAACAACCGCCTTACCTCACTGCCTGACATATTCACCGCCCGCTCGGTATATGTTATGGGCTCGATTAACTTCTCGAATAACAACATCTCGTCGCTGGATAATGGTGATGAGTGGCACGGCATCAATGCCGAGACGCTTAATCTCTCGAACAACCGCTTCGAGACCATGCCCAAGGCTATCTTCAACTCAGGCTCGTCGATTAGCGTATTGATGATGGGTGGCAACGGCATGCGCAATATTGAGGAGGGTGCTTTCAGCGGTAGTCGTGTAGCCAACCTCTCGACCATTGACCTAAGCTATAACCGACTCAGTGACCTTCCAGATGTCGATTTTGGCAAGGGTAACCTACCCTACCTATACGGCATAGATATCTCGTGCAACGCTTTCTCGATCTTCCCTCGCGAAATACTTGATATTGAAACACTTACCGTGATTAGCATCCGTCAGCAGCGCGATGACGAGGGCAACCGCATACTCTCGGATTGGCCTACAGGCATTGGCAACCACCCCAAGATGGCAGCCTTCTATATCGGTTCAAACGATTTGCGCGAGATAAACGACACTATCTCGCCATACATACTACTTTTCGAGATTAAGGACAACCCCAACATCTCGATTGATGTTAGCAATGTATGCCCCTATATCATGAAGGGCTACTACGAATTGGTCTACGACTCAACACAAGATATTCGTGGCTGTGATGCCCTAAACCTCGACTAATGATGAAGACTACTATGAAAAAAATATTTGTAATCATAGCATTGGCACTTATTGGTGCTTCGTGTAAGGAGGATACAACTAACCTCCCCACACTCCCCGATTTCGAGGTAGACTGCACTACTATCGAGGCTCAGGCTGAGGGTGGTAACTTCTCTCTCAACATTCGCTCGGCCGAGGAGTGGCGAGCATCGACCACCGAGCCATGGGTGATGATTTCGCCCGCCAACGGTCGTGGCGAGGTGGAGGCTAAGGTACGAGTCGACTCGTCGCTAACAAACGACAACCGTTCGACGCTTATTCGCTTCACCACTGCGCAAAACACTAACCGCACCATCGAGGTTACTCAGTCAGGCTTTGCCAAACTTATCACGCCACTTAGCGACACTGAGGAGATAGCCTCTTTTGCTAAGCGCGACGACAGATGGTTTGAGACCTCAGTAGAGACAAATGTTGACTTCGAGGTAGTAACAGAGTTTGATGGTGACGAGGCATGGCTAACCGTTGCCGACTACAATGTGGAGCTCAATCGTGGTGCTCGTCCACGCACCACCACGCTGCGTTGCAACTGGAAGATGAACACCGAGAATAGTGAGCGCCTAGCTACGCTACGCCTTCGTTCGAAGGAGGGCAATGCCGAGGCTACGATTACCGTGCGCCAAGGTGCAGCACCCACCATTACGGATGACCGTGCTGGCGACTCGTTGGCCGTGGTTACTATCTACGAAAAGTTGGAGTGCTGGGCAGAAGATACAATAGATGCCAAGAAGCCTATGACCGAGTGGGAGTGTCTGCGCCTGTGGGGAGCCAATGACGAGGGTCTTCCCTCGGCAGATGCCGTAGGCCGTGTGCGCGACCTCGACCTTAGCTACTTCAACACCGAGGAGGGCATACCCTACGAGATTAAGTACCTGAAATATCTTGAGACCCTATCGCTCTTTGGCAATGTCAACACAATGCTCAAGTCGATAGATATGGGCGAGGAGATATGCGAGTTGGAGTATTTGAAGGCACTGCGTGTAGGCGCCTTTGGCCTGTCGTCGTTGCCCAAGAACTTCGCAAAACTTGGTAACACGCTCGAAATTCTCGACCTCAACTCCAACAACTTCGACCGCCTGCCCTCGGTTATCAGCGAGGATAACTTCCCGAAGCTCACCTCGCTCGACCTTACCGCCAACCGCCGCAAGTCTACAAACGACCTGCGTGGCACGACAGAGGGTATCGGCCTATATAGCGATATGAACTCCTCTGACGACATCGAGCGCCTACTGCTTTGGGAGAACCTCGAAGAGCTCGGCCTATCGTTCAACTATATCGAGGGCTCGTTGCCCGACTTCAAGGTGGGCGAGAATGGCGTTAGAGCCTACACCGCAGAGGATGTAAAGGAGGCGGGCGACACGCTAAACTGGGCTGTTGAGCATAAGCTACCCCGCATATTGCCCAATATGCACTCGTTGCGTATCAACCTCAACTTTATGACTGGCGAGCTTCCCGACTGGTTGCTCTACCACCCTCGCCTAATGGAGTGGGGTGCCAACATCTTGGTGTTTGAGCAGCAGACACCCGCAACGGATAGCCATGGCCGCACCGTCAAGTTCGACAATGTGCCCAACTCTATGGAGTACTACTTCGAGAGCTACCCCCTTTACCGCAACCGCTATGAGTTTAACGACGAATTTGCAGAATAGTAAGCTATGAAACGAATTATATATATTGCGCTTTTGCTCGCTACGGTAGGCTGTATTAAGGATGATATTCAGCCTATCATCCCCGAGCGCATCCCCGAAACTTTAATCCCCGACGAGGCTATTGAGGGTGAGCTTATCATTAAGTTTAAGCCAGAATTGGAGTCGTTGCTCGACGAGAATATCACTCGTTCAGGTGGCGAGGCTACTCGCTCGGGCATACCCTCTACCGACGAGGTATTGGATATCCTCGGCGCCTACTCTTTCGAGCGCGTATTCCCCGTTGACAGCCGCCACGAGACACGCACGCGCGAGGCAGGTATGCACCTATGGTATATCGTGCGCTTTGACAAAAGCGAGTCGCTGGCAGGGGCTATGGAGCGTTTGTCTGCGCTCGGCGAGGTCGATAAGTTGCAGTGCAACCGCGAGATTTACCCCGCCTACAACCGCAATGCCAAGCCCTACTTTATTAGCTGTTCGGAGGCCGACAGCCGTGCCACAACACGCTCAACCACTATGCCATTCAACGACCCCGAGATGTATCGCCAGTGGTGCTATATCAACGATGGCAACGGCACATTTGCTCAGTCATGGGCACCTATTGTTGCAGGGTGTGATGCTGGTTGCAAGGAGGCGTGGGAGCTGACTACGGGCGATGAGGATATCATCGTGGCCGTAATGGACGAGGCCGTTATGTGGAGTCACCCCGACTTGGCGGACAATATTTGGATCAACGAAGGCGAGGAGCTTTATGCAGGTGTTGATGCCGACGGCAACGGCTACGAAGACGACAAGTATGGCTACAACTTTGCGCGCAACACGCCCATTACATCGTGGACAACGACAGGCAGCACTGGTCATGGCACCCATGTAGCGGGTACTATCGCAGCCGTAAACGACAACGGCAAGGGTGTTGCGGGCATCGCTGGTGGTGGCAAGGGTCACGATGGCGTCAAGATTATGACTCTGCAGCTCTTCGACGGCGGTTACTCGGCAACATTGGCCTTGGAGGCACGCGCAATGAAGTACGCAGCCGACAATGGCGCTGTTATCCTGCAGTGTTCGTGGGGCTACCACTCGTCGAAGTCGAACCTTATCCTTGGCTATGTTCCCGGTCCTGCTACCGAGGAGGAGTGGGCAGCACTCTACCCTTTGGAGAAGGAGGCACTCGACTACTTTATCCACAACGCCGGCTCGCCCAATGGCGTTATTGATGGTGGCCTTGCAATCTTCGCATCGGGCAACGAGTATGCTGCACAGTCATCATTCCCCGCAGCCTACTCAAAGTGTATCTCTGTTGCCGCCTTAGCTGCCGACTACACCCCCGCCATCTATACGAACTATGGCGCAGAGGTCGCTCTATCGGCTCCTGGTGGCGATTTGGAGTACTATGGCACACCCGGTGAGGCTGACGAGGCGTACGACGAGCAGGGAGTACTCCGTGAGCAAGGCGCTATCTTCTCAACGCTCGTTTTAAATGGCGTTCCGGGCTATGGCTACTATGAGGGCACCTCGATGGCTTGTCCCCATGTTTCGGGCGTTGCTGCCCTCGGTTTGGCATACGCAAAGCAACTTAAGCGCCACTTTACTTGGGATGAGTTCCGCGACTTGATGGTAGCCACAGGTGATGATATCGACAGCTACTTTGTAGGCGATAAGCTCATCCACTGGAACCACAACTCTCCTGGCGCAACACCCACCAAGATTGCACTTGGCGAGTACAAGGGCAAAATGGGTCGCATGGTGGATGCAGGTGCGCTACTCAAAGCAATTGAGGGCAGTGGTCGCGATATGTGCCTACCAAATATCTTCATAGCGCCTAACGCAAGCTATGAACTTAACCTTGGCGACTATTTCTTCGAGTCTGTAGAGAGTGTCGAGGTGGGCAATACTGCCATTGCCACCGTATCGCTCAATGGCTCGATAGCAACTGTTGCGGCAGTTGCCGAAGGCAATACGACACTTACAGTTAAGCTCGAGGGTGGCATCACACATACATCGACTATCACCGTGCGCCGAGGTGCTAACGATAACGGAATTTTGTAATGCGTAACACCATCACCATACTACTTCTTGCGCTACTCTCCTTAGCGGAGCTCTCTGCACAACAGAGGGTGCTACTATCGCGCTCAGCACTCGACTCGTTGGTCTACCCTACGCTATCAGCTGAAGCACGAGGTAAGCTCGTTGGCACTCCCGCAAAGTGTGATTTGGGTACTATCGACCCTACGAAGCGTGTGGAGATGGAGTTCTATCTACGAAACACTACAACAAGCACTGTTACAATCAGCGACTTACGCCCCACCTGCTCGTGCGTAGAGATTAAGCATAGTGTAGAGCAAATCGAGGCTGGCAAGAGTGGCAATATAGTCTGCGAGTTCAACCCCGCGGGGCGTAGTGGCTCGTTCAGCATCGACATCTTCGTCTACACCAACCTCGACACCGACCAACCAACCGAGCGCCTTACGCTCGTAGGCGAGGTCAGAGCCAACAACAGATGGTCACACCTGCGCTACGCAGCTGGCGACCTTCGACTAAGTCGTCGCGAGGTACGCTTTAGGGAGAATAGTGAAGAGCGTATTGCATGTGCCAACTCAGCAGATAAGCCTATGACACTTTCGTCACGCGCGACAGTCGACGGTCTTACACTCCGCACCGAGCCTGAGATTATAGCGCCCAACAGCGATGGGGAGATTATCATCAGCTACCGCCCCAAACAACAAGCAAAGATGGCGATACGCACAATGCTTATTATCGAAGGTGTTGGTGGTAGTCCTAGCGAGAGAATGATAACCGTAACAATTGAAAAATAAGATTCAAACAATATGAAAAGATTAACCTATCTACTTTTGACATTGGCAGTTGTAGCACTTTCAGCCTGCAACAACGATGAGCCTACCCCAAGACCCGTAGGACCTCAACCCAGCGACGAAAAGATGTCGGCAGAGTTTATCACCGATGTATGGGCTCTCTGGGAGTGGAGTGCAGGACTTGCCGATGGCATCTATTGCTATATGGTGATGGATGGCGAGAGTGGCCGATACGAGATGTGGGATAACCTCTCGTCGATGTATTCCAACCACACAACAGGCTCATTTACAATTACTAAGGTTGACGAGCGCGACTACATCACTGGCACCTACGACAATGGTGTGGGTGACTGGAACGATAGCTATGAACTCGATATCTTCAACTTTGAGTATATCGACTGGATATCACAAACGACTGGCGAAGTAATGCGTTTTAAGCGCATCTTCGAACTACCCGAAATTGAATAAAACAATTATTAATCAAATATATAGGAGTTATGAGAAAATTTTTAGCAATGATGCTCGTTGCCATAGTGGCAATTGGCACATGGAGTTGCGACAAGGAGCCCGACACAAAGCCCGTGAACAAGCCTACTATTGGCATTATGGAGCCAGAGTTTGATGCCGAGACCATGACCGTAAAAGTAATGATTGCACCCTCAACCGATGCAGAGGCGTGGTATTGGCGTGTTAAGGGTGGCTTTGACACCGACGATGAGATGTTCACAAAGGTAGATGGCGCTGCAGCCAAGGAGATTGAGTTCAAGGCAACTTATGGCGTAGAGTACACTATCAAGGCATACGCTGAGAATAAGGCCGGCAAGAGCGACATCGTAGAGAAGAAGTTCTGCGCAATGCCCGAGGGCGAAGTATCTATCTCGATTGGCGAGATTGCGCTCAACGCCGATAGTGAGGTAGAGGTAACAATCTACCCCTCAAAGGCAGCTACCGCTTGGTATTGGACAGCTTACAACAAAGAGGGCGAAGATGGCGAGTGGAATATGGTCGAGGGCAATGCCGAGCAGACCGTCACTCTACCCTACGATTGGAACACAACATATATCCTCAAAGCGTATGCCGTATGTGGCGAGATTAAGAGCGAGGAGGTTAGCGCAGAGTATTGCTTTGAGTTGGCTGTACCCACAATCTCGGTATCGAAGCCCCAGTTCGACGAAGAGAAGATGGAAGTAACTTTTGAGGTAACACCCTCAGAGGATACCGACCACTGGTTCTGGGGCATCGCTGGCGAGGAGACCAACCGCGAGGAGGGTGCCGAGCCTAAGAGCGTAACATTCGAGGTAGAGTATGATGTAGCTTACTCATTCGAGTTTGCTGCTGCAAATATTGCAGATGTATCAAACGAGCCTACCGTGGTTGAGTTTAAGGCTATTAGCCCCGTAGCAGAGATTTCGATTGAGAACCTTACGGCATATAGCGTCGACGCCGTTGTAACAAAGATGGAGCACTGCGTACGCTATGTTGCGGGTGCTGTTCACACCTCGGCATACGACCGCAAAGACTTCGTTGAGCAGGCACAGTCATCACTCAACCCCGATCCCGACTACCCCTTCGCGGCATTTAACTCCGCTACCGAGAGTCGCACATTCACCGAGCAGGACTTGGTGCGCAACTCACGCACCGACAGCTCGGAGAACGCCGGCTTGATACTTATCCCCGGCACATCGTACACTATTGCCGTATATGGCGAGGATGAGAGTGGCAACTACAATGTATCAACCAAGGAGTTTGTTGTTCCCGTAGCCGAGATTAACGGCTCTGTGGAGCTAAGCATCAAGATGGGCACAATCACCGAGACCTCGGCAGAGGCAACACTCACAGCCTCGGAGCAGTGCAAGGTTATCTTCGGCTATGTAGACCCTGCTATCACAGCAGCAGATGCCGAGAACCCCTTTGACTTCGAGGGTAAGAGCGACGAGGAGATTAAGCAATATCTTGTGTCGATGCCCCAGTCGGTACCCACAATCTACAACGCGCCTATATCTCGTCTATTGAGCGACCGTCTGGAGATTGACCACAAGTATTACGCCTATGCAATAGCCATCAAAGATGGTAAGATTGGCGATGTGGCCTTCTCCTCATTTAATACCGTGCGTCCCACACTCTCAGGCACAGCAAAGATTGTATCGGCCGTAATCGAGGAGCAGACAACCCACGACACACTCTGCGTAAAGCTCACCGTTGAGGGCAACTCGGAGAGAGTACGACTCTATGCAGCACCCTCTAACGACCACGCAGCATACGCCGATAATCTGGAGTATATCCTCGATGCAAAGAGCTATCAGAACTACCGCGAGGAGTACGCTGTTGTTGATGGTGTTACGACAGCCAATATCAGCATCTACCACCCTGGCGACAACTACTACATCTACGCCTCGGCTGTCGATAGCGAGGGTCGTGCAGGCGAGATGGTATGCGTATCGCGCATGGCAGGTCTCGATACCGACTACTACACCACCATTGAGGAGATTATCGAGGAGGGTGCATTGAGTTACTACGGCACGGGTTCAGCAACACTTACTGCATCGAATGAGAGCGAGGTTGACGAGCGCATAAGCGTAACACTTACAGCTACCAACTTTAGTTCAAATGTCAAGACCGTATGGTTTATGCGACTTGCAAGCTGCAAGACCTCTGAGATTGAGGACCGCGTAAAGACCAATCTTGCCGAATACGCCGAGACAGCAAAGGTCACGGGCTCATATAAGACAGTCAAGGAGGGAATGGCATATCAGTATATCGACGACCTCTCTAACTCGTTTAATCCCAAGTATGAGGCATTGCTGAAGTATAGCGACACTTATGGTGGCGATATCGTAGTGATGGTTATCCTCGACAACGCAGGTAAGGTAAAGATTCACAGTTACTATGCAGGTGGGGTGGGCGTTGTAGAGCTCTAAAGACTACCTTGTAAATGAAGAGAGGGCTGTTCCGTCGTGGAACAGCCCTCTTTCGCTAAGTGGGATTGGTTTACTTCTCCAACGCCTGCGAGATGTTGATGATGAAATCACCCATTCGCTCAATTTCGGACACGGTGTCTAGGTAATATACCGAGTTGCGGTAGTCGCCCTCGCCACGGTCGATGCGGTAGATCTCCTCCTCACGCAAGGTATTACGCAACTTGTTGATCTCAATCTCGCAGTCGGTAGCCAATCGCAAATCGATAGACTCGAAATGCTCTGCCTTGAGGTTCTCGATCATCACCTCATAGGCATGGTCTACACGGTCAATCATCTTCTCGACATTTGCCACCTGCTCCGCCGAGAACTTCTGCTGGTGCGAGTTACGGCGTGTGAGGATGCGGCTCACTGCCTCGCCTGAGTCACCAAGGCTCTCCAACTCACTAATAATCTTATACATACGCTTAGCCTCGATGCGTGTATCCTCCGAGATGCTATCCTCAGGCAGGGCATTGAGGAACTGCGCAATCTCATACTCTATGCGGTCAGAAATCTCCTCGTACTTAACTAACTTGGCACACATCTGGTCGAACTCTTTGTCGCTCTTTGCATTAACAAGCTGGCGAATGTAGCCAAGGCCATTGCGCGAGATCTCGGCAAAGTGGATAACCTCGTTGCGTGCCTGACCGATAGCGAGCTCAGCAGTCGAGAGAGGGCCGGCATCGATAAACTTAAGCTTCACGGTATCCTCCTTATCGCTCTTCTTATCCTTGATAATGCGCTCTACAATCTTCACGATCACGGGCACAAACCAGATAAGGATAACGGTGTTGAAGGTGTTGAAGAGCGTGTGGAGCATCGAGATGCCATAGAGTGTTGACATACTCTCATCGGCAGTCATTGCAATCTCCGACGAGTTAACAATATCCATAGGGTTGGGCAGACCAAACCATGTGATAATCGTGCCCACAAGCATCAGGAAGGGGCGGAAGAGGGCAAGCGCCCAGCATACGCCAAAGACATTGAAGAGCGTATGAGCCATTGCTGCACGGCGTGCATTGGCGTTACCAACGGCAGCTGCGATATTTGCTGTGATTGTTGTACCAATGTTCTCGCCGAGCACCATCGCAGCACCCATCTCAAAGGGTATCCAGCCCATATTCACCATAATGAGCGTTAGCGCCATTGTCGCAGATGATGACTGCAACACAAGGGTCAATACCGTACCGAAGACAAGGAAGATAAGCACCGAGCCAAAGCCATAGCTTGTCCAGTTCTGGATAAATGCAAGCACCTCAGGGGTCTCCTTAAGGTCGGGCACCGACTCCTTCATCAGCGAAAGACCGAGGAAGAGGAGCGAGAAACCTACGATAAGCTCCGAAATGTGGCGACGCTTATCGCTCTTCGAGAGGCTGAGGATAAAGCCCACAGCCATAAGGGGCACAGCAAAAAGCGAAATATCGGCCTTGAAACCGAGCAACGACACAAGCCATGCCGTAACGGTTGTACCGATATTAGCACCCATAATCACGCCTACTGCCTGCGAGAGGGTGAGTAGACCCGCATTTACGAAACCTACGGTCATCACTGTTGTTGCCGACGACGACTGAATCACCGAGGTGATACCCAAGCCTGTAAGCACACCCTTGAAGGGGTTAGATGTCATTGCAGTAAGGAGGTTACGCATCTTGCTACCTGCCGCCTTCTGCAAACCAGAGCTCATAAGGTTCATACCGTAGAGGAACATACCGAGAGCTCCAAGAAGTGCTAAAATTTGCATCATAAGTTATATAGTTTTGTACTTTTTCACGATGCAAAAATAGGGTACGAAAAACAACTGTGCAACAGTAAAAACTAAATGTAACAGGTTTGTAACAAGATTTTATCGGGAATGAAAAAATAGTTTTTAGTTGTTAGTTATTAGTTGTTAGTTTATTATAGTGAGGTTAGGAATTTAGTGAAGTTAATGACCGAAGAGACCAGATAGACCGAAGAGACCAAAGAGACGATACGGATAATGGTCTTTGTTATACCCAACCTCTCTTTGGTTTCTTTGGTCTCTCTGGTCTTTCTAGTCAAATTACTCCACCTTTCCAGCCAGCACACAGCCAATTTTTGATTAGAAGGGGTTAGATGTGACCTCGATAAAGAAATTGCCCTGGATGGATAGTACTTGATGTACATTCCATTCAGGGCAATGATTGAGAGGTCGCAGATGACCCCTTATAATCAAAAATTACTCGCGGTTGCCGCCAAGTATGCGGAGCAACATCAAGAATAAGTTGATAAAATCAAGATACAATGTAAGCGCACCAAGAAGTGCAAGCTTATGACCACTCTCATCGGCAGTGCCAAACTGGAGGAAGAGTTGCTTAAGCTTCTGGGTATCCCACGCGATAAGACCCGTAAAGATTACCACACCAGCATAAGTTGTTATCCAGTAGAGCATTGTCGACTTAAGGAAGATATTGACAAGGGTGGCGATAATAAGACCTATAAGGAGCGTATAGAGCAGGCTGCCCATACGCGATAGGTCGAGGCGTGTGACGTAGCCTACGATGCTCATAGCGAGGAATGTTCCCGCAGTGACGAAGAATGTGGTGGCTATGGTCTCGCCCGTATAGACAAGGAAGATAGTCGAGAATGTAACACCCGTAAGCACCGAGTAGAGAATAAAGAGGAGCGTTGCCGTTCCCATCGACATATGCATAACGCGCGCCGATAGCCACAATACAAGACCAAACTCCGCAATGAGGAGAATCCATATTGATGCAGGGTGCATAAAGATGTACTCGAGGATTGCGGGCGACGATGCCACGAACCAAGCGGTAAGACCAGTTACAGCCAAGGCGGCTGCCATCTGGATGTAGACGCTCTTAAACAAGCGACCTACAAGCGCATACGAGGCGCTATGTGCTGATGAATATTCAACCATAATTTTAATATTTTTTGTAGCCCCGATGGGAATCGAACCCATATCGCAGGTTTAGGAAACCTGTGTTCTATCCGTTGAACTACAGAGCCATTAGAAGATACAAATATAGT
>JAGBYO010000005.1 GCA_017628735.1 Alistipes sp.
AGGCTGCACATTAGCATACTCAGCACCATAGAGCTTGCAGATGCGCTCGATAGCGAGGTTCTCAATCTTATCTACCACCTCGCAACCGCCATAGTAGCGTGCTGCGGGATAACCCTCGGCGTACTTGTTGGTACATACCGAACCCATAGCTGCCATCACCTGATCGCTCACGAAGTTCTCCGAAGCGATAAGTTCAATACCCTTGGTCTGACGCGAACGCTCCTCGGCGATCAAGTCAAAAATCTGTGAATCTTTGTTCATCTTTTATCGTAGTTTTAAATATTTTTTAAAAATAGTTGTATTCCTATCAAACAAAGATATAAAAAATTATTGGAACTACGCAAGGGTTTCTTTAAAAAAAAGAGCAAAGTTCAAAGAGCAAAGAGGCGCAAGCAATAGAGAATTTAGGGAATATTAATGACCGAAGTGACCAAAGAGACCAAAGAGACCGAAAGACCGAAGAGAAGACACGGACAATATGTATCGGTGATACCCAACCTCTCTCTGGTCTCTCCGGTCTCTCTGGTCAAATAACCCCACCTTCCAGCCAGCACTCCGCCCAATTTGTTGTCAGAAGGGGTCTAATTTGGTCTCGACACGAAGAAGCCCGGATGGGACATACTATGATGTATTTCCCATTCGGGCTTCTGACTGAGAGGCCGAAGTAGACCCCTTATCACAACAAATTAATTACTTTGCAGGCACTACCTTAGGAGCCTCAACAGGCTTGCGAGGCTTGAACTGAGGCGCTGGAACCTGAAGACCAGGCTTAACATCCTTAAGCTCGATGTGCATTACGATAGCCTCGTTGGGAAGCACAGCACGGTTGCCACTAGCACCATAAGCGAGCTCGGCAGGCATCCACACGGTGATATCACCGCCTACGCCGATAAGCTGCATAGCCTCGATAGCGCCAGGCACGCGGAACTGACGCAAAGGAATTGTAGGCTGCTCGGCAGCTACAGCCTGCTCCTCAAGTTTAACAAGACGCTCAGCACGCTTCTCCTCAGTAAGAGTGGTATCAGCCTTGACCTTGTCGATAAACTTGCGAACATCAGCAGAACGCTTAGCGGTAGACTCAAAGGCAACACCACGACAAGTAAAGCCCTCGAAGCGGAAGCTTACGGTGTCGTTATCCTTGGTAGCACGAACCTCAGTACCGGGATTCTCGATACGATAGTAGAGAGTGTCGGCATTGACAACAAGCATCTCGACATCACCCTTCTTAGCAACACCACGCAACCACTCCTTAGAGAACTGGCTAATCATCTCTGGAAGCTCGGTGCCATAGTAGTTCTGCATGATGGGCTGAAGCTGCTCCTGAGTAAGCTTCATGGTTGCATCGATATCCTTAACATCCTTAACGAGCATAGCATCCTCCATAGCCTGGAACACATAGTGGAGGTTAACCTCTGACATTGTGTTACGCACATACTGAGCCATGTCACGGCCAAGAGCAGAGGCAATACGCTCGGCGGGATACTCCTCATTGAAGAGTGCGGGAAGCTCCTTCTTCACGGTATCCTTGGTGAACATCGCCATGCGCTTAGCCATCATATAGGGGCGCATCATCTCGTTGCTAAAGGTGTTAAGAATCTCACGATTAGCATCAAGTGCCTCGTGGTCAACATTAGACTTGCCAATCTCGGCAATGAAAGCCTCCTTAAGAGGCTCAAGGGTCATACCTGCCTCGCCATAGTTAAGGCTAACATTAAGACCAAGGTTCATACCCACAGCATAAGAGAGGGTATCGAACTCCGCCTCAGCATCGGTGTAGGTACGAGCCTTCTCCTCTGCGAAGTAGTAGTCACGGCCACCGCACGACACAGCGAGTGCAGCGGCAACGAAAACAAACAAAAGTTTTTTCATACGATTTAGTGTTTGAATTATAATTTTATTAGTATCTGCGTGAGTAGCGAGGTACAACCTCCAAGAGGCGAATCTCGTAGTAGAGCATAGTATTGGGCTTAACATCAAGCGAGTCGCAACCTGCCGAGCCAAAGGCAAGTGTCGAGGGCAACCACGCCTCGATATGTCCGCCCTTTCCAATAAGGCGTGTTGCCTCCTGAGCACCACGCGTCATATCGCCAAGCGCAAGGCGCAAGGTATCGCTATGGTAGTAGGTGGTATCTACAACCTCGCCTGCAGAGTTAAGCACGCGGTAGCAGACTTCGATGGTATCGCGCGTACTATGAGCCACATTCTTCATATCGCCCAACTCACGCACCTTATATGTAAGGCCCGATGTAGTAGCTACAAACTTACGGTCTGCCTTGCGCAGGTCGGCGAGGAACTGTGTCTCGAAAGCCTTAACACGCTCGTAGTTGTCCCAGTTCATATACTTAAGAAAGGCGTTGCGAGCCTCCTCGTTCGAGAGCTTATGCTGCTTGGCATATACATCACGGATACCCATACAGACCATCTCGGCATTGAGCATCGAGTCGGCAGCAATAAGGTTGAGGCCGAGATTTAGACCCATAACATAGGACATCGAGTCGGCGCTATTGAGCATCTGTGGCTCAACGACTACGGGTGCCTCGTTGCGCTGCAAGAGGTCGCACGATGTAAAGAGTATGATAGCCGTAAATACGGCGATAAGAGTCTGCTTCATAGAGGTTTATTTTCTTTTCTTTTGTTCGCGGCGAGCCTCGAAGAGGATAAGCAACGAGCCAAGCACAGCCGCCATAGTCGATGCCATCAGGATAGCAATCTTGCCCTTGTTGATAAACTCAAGGTGGGTAGCTGCATCGAAGGCGAGGTTATCGACAAAGATAGACATCGTAAAGCCGATACCGCCCAAGCACGCCACAGCGATAAGCATAGGCCAGGTAGCGCCCGCAGGCTTCTCAGCCAAGCCAAGCTTGATAGATAGATAGCTAAAGAGCGAGATACCGATAGGCTTACCAAAGACAAGACCAAAGAAGATACCCATACCTACAGAACCAAGCTCAGGCGAGTACTCAAAGATGTTGAAATACTCCGCCGACTCGATATGTACGCCAGCATTTGCCAAGGCGAAGATAGGCATAATAATAAAGTTGACATAGGGCATAAGAAGGTGCTCCATACGGTGGCTCATACCCTCAGCACCGTTAGAGATCTGCTTCATACGGTTGAGGTTGTAGCGATATATCTCCTCGCGCTCATCTTTATCCTCAATTAGGTGAGCCTCGGCGATATTACGCTGTATAACCTCGGATTTATGGAGGTAGTAAGAGTGGCTATAACGGGGTTTTGTGGGGATAAGCATCGCCATCGCAACACCTGAGATAGTGGCGTGAACACCTGAGTAGTAGAACAAAATCCAGACAACAACGGCGGGCACAAGATAGGCGATGATACGGAACTCACCCATACGGCGCATAAAGTAGATGCCCACCATAATAATAATGGCAATACCCAAGAGCATAAGGTTGGGAGTCTCGCCGTAGAAGAGTGCGATAACGATGATTGCACCAAGGTCGTCGGCAACAGCCAACGCTGTAAGGAATACCTTAAGTGAGATAGGCACACGGTTGCCCAAGAGCGACATAATACCGATAGCAAAGGCGATATCCGTAGCTGTGGGGATACCCCAACCGCTGGCAACCTCAGTGCCGAAGTTAAATGCCATATAGATAGCCGCAGGTGCAAGCATACCGCCCAACGCTGCCACGATAGGCAATACCGCCTTTTTGGGTGTAGAGAGCTGTCCATCAGATAGTTCTCGGCGAATCTCAAGGCCCACAGTGAAGAAGAAGATAACCATCAACGCATCGTTGACAAACTTCTCGAAGGTCATACCCTCGGGGAAGAGGTGACCATCAATCATAATGCTGAGGTCCATATGGAGAATATGGTGGTAAATCTCACTCGTTGCGGGCAGATTTGCCAACAGCATCGCAACAACAACACACATCACAAGCACAATACCACCTGCCCAAGGCGCTTGCAGAAAACTCTGTCCGCGCTGTGACAGAATATGGCTGCGCTTCACTCTACCAAATTTTGTAAAAAATGACATTATATTTAAGTAAATTTAGGGAAATTTTTCGTTACAAAACATCCTCCGAATCGTAGTTCTTCAAAGCCATACTGCAAAGTTTGAAGAGCATACGCGCTGCAATCTCTGCATCGGTCTTATCCTCCATATTGGGCACCACCTCCGTAAGGTCGAAGCCGACAATCTCCTTGCCCGCTGCTACGATGCGACCAAGCAGGTAGACAACCTCCGGAAAGCGCAAGCCACCAGGGATAAGTGTCGAGTTGTGGGGTGCGCACTCGATGGTGAGCCCGTCAATATCCAACGACACATATACCTTATCGGGCAACTCCGCCACAATCTCCTCGCAGATTTTCGCCCATATCTTGCCCTCGAAGTGCGACGACCAGATATATTGACCCGTGAAGAACTTGATGCGCTCATCACTCTCGGCACGCTCCCACTCGGCAGGCGAGAACTCACGAACACCAACCGCTACAACACGGCTGACACCCTCGAAATCACGCAACACATTGTGCATCACCGAGGCGTGAGAGTGCTCGAAGCCCTGATAAGCCTCCTTAAGGTCGCTCATAGAGTCGATATGCAGGATACCTACGCCATCGTATTTTTCGGATACAGCACGCATAAGACCGTATGCCGACGACTGGTCGCCACCGACCAAACCTACGATTTTGTTGCGCTCCAACCAGTGTTGCGACTGGCGGTAGATATTCTCATTGACAGCAAACGAGCCCTCGTTGACATGGCGCAGACGGCGCGAGTAGATGATATTATCCAACCCCTCCAAGCCCATCTCCTCGTAGACCTTGACCACACGCTGAGCATCGCTACGCAGACGGTGCGAGAGGTCTTGAATCGAGTAGTCAATAGGCAGCGTTGCGATACCTTTGCGCCACGCATAGGGTGCGCTTGGCTCATAGAAATCAATCTTGCGCGAGGCCTCTATAATGGCATCAGGAGCATAACTACTACCATCACGACGGGCAGTTGTAGCATCCCACGGTGCCGAGATTAGCACAAGGGCGGCATCATCAGCCTCGACAGGCATACCGAAGTAGTTGCCATTGTCGGGAATAACGCCATTGGGGTTGAACTCTATTTTACTCGTCTTCATACTGCTCGACATTTAGTGATTGACTAGTCAACACACTTAAAAAAATTCGTGCAAATATAAGCATTATTTCGTGTTTTTGTTCTATCTTTGTTTGAAATTTTAACGCAAAACCGCCCTTTCAACGATGAAAGTAGCCATTGATAGCGACATACCCTATATCCGCGGTATTGTCGAACCATATGCCGAGGTCGTCTATATGCGTGACGACGACATCACCACCGAGCGCATCGCTGACTGCGATGCTCTGCTTGTTCGCACCCGCACCCGTTGCAACGAGGCATTGCTCCGAGGTACAAAGATTCGCTTTATCGCCACCGCCACCATAGGTCTCGACCATATCGACCAAGAGTGGTGTCGAGCCAACGGCATCACCGTATGCAATGCCCGTGGTTGCAATGCCCGTGGCGTCTTGCAGTGGGTGTCGGCTGTTTTGAAACATATCGTCATTAGCGACGGTAAGCGCCCCAAGGATTACACCTTGGGCATCGTGGGCGTAGGCTCGGTAGGCTCGCTTGTCGAGGAGTATGCTCGCCGTTGGGGTTTTAGAGTTTTGTTGTGCGACCCACCGCGTAAGGAGCGTGAGGGCGGTGATTTCAGGGAGTTGGATGAGCTTATCGAAAAGTGCGATATCCTCACCTTCCACACCCCACTCAGCTCCACTACACGCCACCTACTCAACGAGGAGCGCATCACTCATCTTAAGCCAAATGCCATTATCATCAACGCCTCACGAGGTGGCGTTGTCGACAATCGTGCGGTGTTCAATTCTTCGCATCGCTACTTCTTCGATGTTTGGGAGACAGAGCCTAATATCGACCGCGATGTCTTGGCACGAGCCGAGCTCGCGACCAACCATATTGCAGGCTACTCAAAGCAGGGCAAGGCAAACGCCACAGCAATGAGTATCAATTCATTGGCTCGATACTTTGACCTTCCGCTAAAGGATTGGTATCCCGCCGAGGTAACGCCCACTACCCCACTTGCTATTGGTTGGGAAAAGATGTGCGAGAGGATTGACCAATATTGTGCTATTTCGGAAGAGAGCCAGCGACTTAAAGCCAACCCTGAGATATTCGAGACTTGGCGCAACAGCTACTCTTTCCGAGAGGAGTTTTTCTAACCGCCACACCCAATAGGCACAATCGACCAATTTTAGGTATAAAAAAGTCGCCAGAACGAGAACACCTTTGTAAATAATTCCGTATCTTTGTATAAGTATACATTTACATTTAGGCGATGAAACGCTCACTTTTACAAAGGTTTCTAAGGCTGTTTCCTGCGGGCATGGCGCACTCTCTGCACCTCGCCCTACTCCGTTTTGCGGGTATATTTCCAGGCAAATGGTGGCTTCGCTCAACCCTTGCACCACGCAGCCAAAAGCTTGAGCGCGAGGTGTTTGGCGTACATTTTCGCAACCCCATTGGCATCGCCGCAGGCTTCGACCCCGATGGCGACTACCTCGACGAGTTGGCAGCCTCGGGCTTCGGCTTTGTTGAGATCGGCTCCGTAATGCCACATATTCAGCCTGGCACTCCTCGCCCCCGACTCAAGCGTATCAAAAAGCAAAATTCGTTTATCGACAATTCGGGCTATCCGAGTCGTGGTTTGGAGTATGTATTGAGCAATATCCGACAGCGCACCAAGCACACACGCAACCTTGTAATCGGCTGTAACATAGGCAAGTGCACATCGACACCCAAGCGCCTAACATCGCGCGAATACTTGCGCGTTTTCCGCAATATGTACCAGTATGTCGACTACTTCACGATTAATGCGGCGTGCAACACCTCGGCAAAGCAATATGTACCTCGCACCCGTGAGGAGCTGTTGGAGCTTGTCGAGCCACTCTTTGAGTTCCGCCGTGGTCAGCTCGACTACCGCCCCATCCTTCTGAAAATTTCGCCCGACCTGACATACTCCGAGATTGACACCGCCGTCGACATCCTTATCGAGACACCACTCGATGGCATTGTCGCCGTGGCTGGCTCCACGGAGCTTATGCCCGAGGAGCGTGGCGCGGTGTGTGGCTCGTTGCTCACCGAGCGCGCCATTGAGGTTGTTAGTTATGTCGCCGAGAAGAGCGAGGGCAACTACCCCATCATCGGCACAGGCGGAATGATGACACCCAAAGATATACGCCGTATGTTCGAAGCGGGAGCATCACTCGTTGCCCTCAACAGCGGCATTAGAGAAAATGGATTTAAGCTCTTGCGCAATGCCGTCAAGGAGTTGGAAACAGAGAAATAAGGTAGGTTCTACAAATTAGGTCGAGACGATTTTGAAGAGTATTTTGAGCCAGATTTCAAATTTCTTCCGATGGCGCAATACGAGTATTGTAACTGAGGAAAAATTTGAAATATGCCAAAATAAATTCAAAAGCGACCGAAATAGAGTCCACCGACAACGAAAAAAACTTATATACTAATTTGTAGAACATACCTTGGAATGAAAGCTACAATTATCACCATAGGCGATGAAATACTAATTGGTCAGATTGTCGACACCAACAGTGTCTCGATAGCCAAGAAGCTCAACGCCATAGGCATCACCATCGCCGAGAAAATCTCGATTGGCGATACTCGCGAAGCGATTGTTTCGACCCTCGACCGTGCGCTAAAGGCAACAGATGTGCTGATTATCACGGGCGGTCTTGGACCTACGAAGGACGATATCACGAAGCACACCTTGGCGGAGTATTTCGGCTCGCAGTTGCGCTACGATGAGGCTGAAGCAGAGCATATTCGCTCGTTGCTTGCCCGCCGTGGCATCGACTTCACCGACCTTAACCGCGGTCAAGCGATGGTGCCCGAGTGTTGCACCGTGTTGCACAACGCCCACGGCACAGCACCAGGTATGTGGTTTGACCACGAGGGCAAGGTTATCGTGTCGTTGCCTGGTGTACCATTCGAGATGGAGCATCTGATGGATGATATGGTGATACCTCGCCTAAAAGAGCGCTTCGAGTTGCGCGCTATCGTACACCTCACACTTATCACTCGCGGTATCCCCGAGTCTATACTTGCCGCACGCATTGCCGAGTGGGAGGATAACCTTCCCGAGGAGATGCATCTCGCCTACCTCCCCGCACCCAATGTGGTGCGCTTGCGACTCTCGGCATACGATGTCGAGGGCGTCGAGGAGGAGCGCGCTATCCGCGAGGAGTTCAAGAAATTGGAGGCTATCATCGGCGACAATATCGTTGGATGGGAGGGTGCAACAGTCGAGCAGCAGGTGCATCAGATACTCACCGAGCGAGGCCTAAAACTCGCCGTAGCAGAGAGTTGCACAGGTGGCACTATCGCCTCGAAGTTCACCGCTATAGCGGGTGCTTCGGCATACTTTATGGCGGGTGCCGTAACCTACTCCAACGAGGCGAAACACGATATATTGGGCGTAAGTTGGGAGAGCCTCAACCAATATGGCGCTGTCAGCGAGCAGGTGGCTCGCGAGATGGCAGAGGGCGCTCGTCGTGTGGCTAATGCCGACTACGCCATCGCCACCACAGGCATCGCAGGCCCCACGGGAGGATCGGCAGAGAAGCCCGTAGGCACGGTATGGATGGCAGTTGCTACCCCTAAGGGCACAACGGCCATAATGCGCAACTCAGGCACCGACCGAGGACAGATTATTAGCCGTGCCTCGGCATACGCTATAGAGTTACTGTTCAACGAGTTAAAGCGATTATAAACTAAAACTTAAATAGATATGATCCGTTCAATCTTAGACACCGACCTCTACAAGTTTACCACTTCGTACGCCTACTTCAAGCTCTACCCACAGGCAATCGGTACATTTACCTTCAACGACCGCGCAAAGGTCGAGTATGACGATGACTTCCTCGACGACCTCAAGGCTGAGCTCAAGGCTTTGGAGCGTATCTCGCTCTCGGAGGACGAGTTCAACTATATGAACAAGAACTGCAAGTATATCCCACAGAACTACTTTGAGTGGTTGCGTGGCTTTAGATTCGATGCCTCGAAAATCAATGTGTGGCTCGACGAGGAGCGCCACCTGCAAATCAATGTTACCGACTATATGTATAAGGTAACGCTCTACGAGATTCCTGTGCTCGCCACCGTGTCGGAGTTGTTCCACTTGCGTAATAGCTACGATGCCGAGGCGATGATTGCCCGTTTGGAAAAGAAGGAGCAGATTGCCCGCGAAAACAACCTTATCTTCTCGGACTTCGGCACACGCCGCCGTTTCTCGTACGATGTACAGCGAATGGTCGTTAAACACCTTAAGAATAACCCCTGCGGTTGTACCGGCACATCGAACTGCCATCTGGCTATGGAGCTGGATATGAAGATGATAGGCACCTACCCCCACGAGTTGCCGATGTTTATCGCAGCGGTTAATGGTGGCCCTCGAAATGCCAACTACCTCACGATGGAGGACTGGGTGAAGGTCTACGACGGCTACCTCGGCACAGCCCTTACCGACAGCTTTGGCTCGGAGGTCTTCTTCAACAACTTCTCGAAGAAGCACGCCTGCCTCTTTGACGGTGTTCGCCACGACTCTGGCGACCCCATCGCATTTATCGATATGGCAATCAACCGCTATAAGGAGCTCGGTATCGACCCTATGACCAAGTCGATTGTCTTTAGCGATTCGCTCAACTTCGAGAAGTGCGTGAAGATTAAGAACGCCTGCGAGGGTCGCATCAAGTGTATGTTCGGTATCGGCACCAACCTCACCTGCGATACGGGCCACGCCTCTTGCAACATCGTTATGAAGCTCTCATCTTGCCAGATTAACGAGCGCAAGCCCAAGGAGTTATGCGTAAAACTCTCGGATGTCGAGGGTAAGGAGATGGGCGATCCCGAAGAGGTAAAGGTATACCGCTACCTCTTGCGCAACCAAGGAAAATAGCGACAATCCTTCTCGGAGGTGTTATTATTTCATAATAAAAGCGGGCAAAGTTTGCAGATTGAGAAAATTTGTGTATCTTTGTGCGCTTTTCTGTTATGGTGACAGAGAAGATAAAATTAAAGTACAATGAAAGTTTG
>JAGBYO010000053.1 GCA_017628735.1 Alistipes sp.
CACCTCGCCCTTCAGCGTGGTGTCGGCACGGTTGGTAAGCATATTCTGCAGGTAGGCGTTGGCACGGTTGTACAACGACTCATACTTCGTCGTGTCGTGCTCCAGCGCCTCGTTGTAGCGGTTGAGAGCGTTGCGGTAGTTAAGGCGTTCAAACTGCTCGTTGCCCTCGCGCACCAAACGCCTCTCGGGGTAGTATTGCGCCAGTGCAACACCCGCCGTAAAGAGTATCAACGCCGTGGTAACCAATATATTAAGAAAAATTTTCATTACTCTCCGATTTTTGTTTCTACCGTGATATCCTCCTTGCCCTCCTCGACCTCTTCACGCTTGGTGTTCTCCACAAAGTAGTAGGCACGGCGATAGTTCTCCTCGTTCTCCTCGGCATCGGGCTCCGCCTTGGCAAATTTCACCATATCGGCAGTGCGCAAGATTGCAACAAGGTCCATACGGCTGTCGCGCGGAATATCCTTGTCGCTGAGAGCCTCGATAATCTCGTCGGTGGTCATCTCCAATGCGCCAACCTCCCACATATCAGCGATATAGACACGAAGGATATCGGTGAGCGAGGTGTAGTAGAGCTTGTATTTGCCATTCTGCCAGAGCTTGCGGTGCGAGAGCTCAACAAGTGCCATATTCGCCACGATATGGGGCGGTAGGCGGTGCTCGGGCTTCGTGGCTGCAACACGGTTTTTCAGATACTTGTTCCACACCACGATGCCCGCCCAAATGAGCAATGCCAAGATAATCAGCGCGATAACGCCATAGATAACATAGTCACGAATCTCGGCAAAGATAAAGGGCAGAGGCTTCTGCGTGGTGATGCTATCCTTAATCAGAAGCTCGGCAGCACGCAAAGAGTCCACCTTCGCACCCTGCATAGGGTCGGCAACAAGGAAGCTCAAGGTGTCGAGGTGCTCATAGCGAGGCACGATAAGGGTCAACTCCTCGGCGGTGCGCACGGTGTCGGGCACATCGCGGTTTTTCTCGAAGTAGAGAATCGTGGGGTGTAGGTGCATAGCGCCCGTCTCCATCACCGCCAGGCGGTAGCGCTTGCGGATGTGGAGTGTACGATTATCCACCGAGATAGTGTCGATGGGGTAGCTCTCGACCAACTCAAAAATATCCTCATCGTAGTCGGTAAATGTCGACATCTTGATTTTGCGCTTCTCCAACTCCTCGCGCTCTTTTGGCGAAAGTCTATCACCAAAGTCGGGGATACCAATCTCTGTGGCCCTATCCTTCGTTATATCGAGGATGTAGTCGAAGTGGTCGCCCACCTCCACCGTGTCGCGCGAGAATGAGCCACTAATGGTGGGTCGCTGCGCCTCGGCATCTGTCGCTATCACAAAGAGCATAACCACCACAAGGAGTGAGCGGAAAATATTGCTAATTATGTTGTTACGCTCCGTCATCGTTGCTTAAACATCTTGATAAGTTCTTTGACATAGTCGCCATCGGTAGCCACCTCGGCGATATCTATGCGGTTGTGGCTCAGGCGAGTGCGTACCTCGTCCATCGCCCTGTCGTAGCTCTGCTGCCAGTAGTCACGCACTCGGCGCGACGAGGTGTCGAGCCACTCACGACGACCCGTTTCGGAATCGGCAACCTCCACAATGCCCACATTGGGCAGCGTGCGGTCGCGCTCGTCGTAGATGCGCACAGCCATAATATCGTGCTTCGACGATGCAATCTTCAGCGCATCATCAAAGCGCTCGTTGTCGCTTTCAGCGTTTACCAAGTCCGAGAGCAGAAACGAGGTGGTGCGCTTCTTATTCACACCCACCAAGTAGCGCAGAGGCACCGATAGTGCTGTGCTCTCGCCCGAAGGCTCAAAGCCCACCAACTCACGGATAATCATCAAGATATGGCTACGACCCTTCTTCGGCGGTATAAACTTCTCGACACGGTCCGAGAAGAGTATGCAGCCCACTTTGTCGTTGTTCTTCGCTGCCGAGAAGGCGAGTGTGGCGGCAACCTCGGTGATTACATTCTTCTTGGTAAGCTCCTTCGAGCCGAACATACGCGATGGCGAGACATCGACCAAGAGCATCATCGTCAGCTCGCGCTCCTCCTCGTAGACCTTGATATGGGCACGGTCGGAGCGGGCAGTGACATTCCAGTCGATATCGCGGACATCATCGCCCACACGGTACTCCCTCACCTCGGCGAACGACATACCACGACCACGAAATGCCGTGTGGTACTTGCCCGCAAAGATTTCGTCCGAAAGACCGCGTGTCTTGATTTCGACCTTGCGTACTCGGCGTAAGATATCGTTCTCGCTTAGGTGCATTAGGGAACAATTACATTGTTAAGAATATCGGTGATAATCTGCTCGGTGGTGATGTTCTCGGCCTCTGCCTCGTAGCTAAGGCCGATGCGGTGGCGCAATACATCGTGCGATACGGCACGCACATCCTCCGGAATTACATAGCCACGACGCTGGATAAAGGCGTAGGCACGCGCAGCCTTTGCCAAGGCGATGCTTGCACGGGGCGAGCCACCATAGGCGATAAGGGGCTGAAGGTGCTGCAACGCTTTGTACTCGCCGGGCTCGCGCGTAGCGAAGATGATGTCGATGATATACTTCTCGATCTTCTCGTCCATATATACCATATTTACCACCTTGCGTGCACGCATAATATCCTCGGGCGAAATCACCTTATTCACCTCGGGCATACCCTCGCCCGAGAGGTTCATACGAATGATGTCGAGCTCCTCCATTCGCTTGGGATACGAAATCTTCGCCTTGAGCATAAAACGGTCGACCTGTGCCTCGGGCAGAGGATAGGTACCCTCCTGCTCCAAGGGGTTCTGCGTTGCCAAGACAAGGAAGGGTGCGGGGAGGGCGTATGTCGTATCGCCAATCGTCACCTGCTTCTCCTGCATCGCCTCCAAGAGGGCTGACTGCACCTTTGCGGGCGAACGGTTAATCTCGTCGGCAAGGATAAAGTTAGCGAAGATAGGGCCTCGCTTGACGGTAAACTCCTCGTTGCGCTGCGAGTAGATCAGCGTACCGATAAGGTCGGCAGGGAGCAAGTCGGGCGTAAACTGTATGCGGGCAAACTTGGCATCTACGGCCTTCGAGAGGGTGGTGATTGCCAAGGTCTTAGCCAAGCCAGGAACACCCTCAAGGAGGATGTGACCGTCGGACAAAAGGCCGATAAGGAGGGTGTCGATAAGGTGCTGCTGACCCACAATCACACGCGCCATCTCCTTGCGCAGAGTGTCGACAAAAATCGACTCCTGCTCGATATGAGCATTAAGCTCTTTGATATTAACTACCTCATTCATTGAAACTATATTTTATTCTAATCTCATCATTTGTGGCGTCATTCGCCTAATGGCGAAACGCACATTCACACATATTATTGCAAAGATAGTGAAAAATTATGAGGAATGAATAAAGTGAAATTAGAAAATAGTTGTGTCGCTACATTATTCCTCTTTTTGGTCCCATTGTTGAGGTTTTCGCTGTATATTTGTACTGCCTAATTCAGAGTTATGAAAGTGCTAAGTAAAAATGCTATTGTCGGCTATCCCGCGGGTGTCGTTACGGGTATTACATATGGTCTAAACCCTCTCTTTGCCGTGCCTTTGATGAGTCGTGGCGCAGCTATCGAGTCGATACTCTTCTTCCGCTATGCCTTTGCTGTGGTGCTTCTTGGCATCTTTTTGATGCTCAGCCGCCAGAGTTTTAAGATAACGGGCAAGCAGGCGTGGGTGTTGCTCATTCTCGGTCTGCTCTATACCACAAGTAGCCTCTGTTTGTTTGGTGCTTACAACTATATCGCCTCGGGCTTGGCAACTACGCTAATCTTCCTCTACCCCGTACTGGTGGCGATTATTATGGTCTTTTTGCGTGTTGTGCCTTCGTGGCCCGTGTGGCTCGCCATTGGCGCAACATTGGGCGGTGTTGTCATTATGACCTATGGCGGTGGCGAAGGGTCGCTTAACCCTGTCGGCGTGGGTCTCTCGCTCGGCTCGGCATTGGCTTACGCACTCTTTATTATCATCATTAACCGCAATCGTGCTATTGCCTCGATATCCAACTCACTGCTTACATTCTACGCCTTGGCGGTCGGTGCCGTGGTATTCCTCGGCAAGATGTTTTTCTCTGATATCGAGCCACTTACTGGTCTTGATGACGGCTTTGCGTGGTTCAGTCTCTTGGGTATGGCAATCTTGCCCACCATCGTCTCTACCGCAACGCTTGCCGTTGCAACACGCAATATCGGCGCTACTAAGGCATCTGTTTTGGGCGTATTTGAGCCTATCACCGCCATCCTTGTCGGCACGCTGATGTTCGGCGAGCCCCTAACAACAAATATCGTTGTCGGCATCACCATCTCTGTCGTTGCTGTTACGGTGATGATTTCGCTAACCAAGAGATAATAACCAAAGCATTTTCCCGTGGATATAGCCGACATGGGAGGGTGTTAAGTGTTCGTTCGTTTTCCCTATAAAAATAATAGATGAACAAAGCACATTACTCACGATTAATTAGCAAATAATTGTTGATTATTCGTCGAGTTATCCCTATATTATCAACGATAAAGATTTCACATGCATATATTGCTGTTATTTAGCGTATTAATCAGCTAATATGTTTTGCACTGCATAGCTTGTTACACTACGCACCACACGCCTCACAACTACACTACACTCTACCACCAATGCGACTACTTTACATTATTATTGATTAATCATTGTATAATCATTGATAATTTATACGCTGCTCCTCTATAAAACATTTTAACACATAGTAACCCATTATCGATACTCTGTCATACTGAGCGTAGCGAAGTATCTATCGGGTTGTATGGCGGTTGGTGCATATTGGGATATTCTTCGCTATGCTCAGGATGACCCGCACGGGTATCTAAATAGTTACCCGTGCGGGTGTTGGTTGAGTTTGTGTTTAAGCGCATTCGGGTACCTAAATAGTTACCCGTGCGGGTGTTAAAAATGATACCCCAAACAAAATGACACACTTGTTATTCGGGTATTAAAAATGACACCCACAAGGTGTTAAAATCGCACCTTTGCATTTAAAAAAGTAATGATGTTGGTATCTAAATAGTTATCCGTACAGTTAAAATGAGTTTAGAGGATATCAGTTTTTAGAGCCTGTCATACTGAGCGTAGCGAAGTATCTATCGGGTTGTATGGCGGTTGGTGCATATTGGGATATTCTTCGCTATG